>NZ_JBEZIH010000013.1:0-196278 GCF_040650935.1 Streptomyces sp. NPDC048565 | reverse complement strand
ATGGTACTGCAGGGGGGACCCTGTGGGAGAGTAGGACGCCGCCGAACAAATATTACGGACTAGCCCCGTGCCCTTGTGGCACGGGGCTTTTCTGCATTCCACAGCCCCTTCCTCCACCCCTGTGCACCGGTGCTCGGGGACTGAGGGTAAGGTCAGGGGGCATCATTGGCACGTTCTTCACAGGAGGCCCCCGGGTGGAGGTCCAGGAGACTCGAGTTCAGACGGACCGAGTACTCACCATCCCCAACATCCTCAGCATGGCTCGCCTCGTCGGCGTACCGCTCTTCCTGTGGCTGATTCTCCGCCCCGTGTTCGGCGGGTCCAACAGCGACGGCTGGGCCCTGCTGGTTCTGATGCTGAGCGGTGTCAGTGACTACCTCGACGGCAAGCTCGCCCGCCGGTGGAATCAGATCAGCAACCTCGGCCGGCTTCTGGACCCGGCCGCCGACCGCCTCTACATTCTTTCGACCCTCGTCGGGCTCACCTGGCGAGAGATCCTGCCACTCTGGCTGACAGCGGCCCTCCTCGCCCGTGAGCTGATGCTCCTCGTGATGGTAGGAATCCTCCGGAGGCACGGCTATCCGCCGCCCCAGGTGAACTTCCTAGGAAAAGCTGCAACATTCAACCTGATGTACGCCTTCCCCTTGTTGCTGCTCAGCGACGGAAGTGGTTGGCTAGCTTCGCTGGGCACCATTTTCGGATGGGCGTTCGCTGGGTGGGGTACAACCCTCTACTGGTGGGCAGGGATCCTCTACGTGGTCCAGGTCCGCCGTCTCGTCAAGGCGGATCAAGTAGCCGATTAGCTCGTTGATGTGGGGCCGCGCAAAGTCGCCGGCCCGCACCGGATGTGCTGTGGTGGTGCCCCGACGGGTGAAGTCGGCTCGACCGTCGTCTCTTCAAGGAGGACGTTTCCGACATGAAGGCCGTCGTGATGGCAGGCGGTGAGGGCACCCGCCTTCGCCCCATGACCTCGAGCATGCCCAAGCCGCTCCTTCCAGTGGCCAATCGGCCGATCATGGAGCATGTGCTGCGGCTACTCAAAAGGCATGGGCTCAACGAGACAGTCGTTACCGTCCAGTTCCTCGCCTCTCTCGTCAAGAATTACTTCGGCGACGGCGAAGAGCTCGGGATGGAGCTCAGCTATGCCAACGAGGAGAAGCCACTCGGTACCGCGGGAAGCGTCAAGAACGCCGAGGAAGCCCTGAAGGACGATACCTTCCTGGTGATTTCCGGCGACGCCCTCACCGACTTCGACCTCACGGATCTCATCGCATTCCACAAGGAGAAGGGCGCACTCGTCACGGTGTGCCTCACCCGAGTCCCGAACCCGCTCGAATTCGGCATCACGATCGTGGACGAAGACGGGAAAGTGGAGCGCTTCCTGGAGAAGCCGACGTGGGGCCAGGTCTTCTCGGACACGGTGAACACGGGCATCTATGTCATGGAGCCCGAGGTCTTCGACTACGTCCAGGCCGACACCTCCGTGGACTGGTCCGGTGATGTGTTCCCCCAGCTCATGAAGGAAGGCAAGCTGATCTGCGGCTACATCGCAGAGGGCTACTGGGAGGACGTCGGCACGCACGAGAGCTATGTGAAGGCCCAGGCCGACGTGCTGGAGCGCAAGGTCGACGTGGAGCTGGACGGCTTCGAGATCTCGCCCGGAGTGTGGGTGGCGGAAGGGGCTGACGTCCATCCCGACGCGGTACTGCGGGGGCCTCTGTACATCGGTGACTACGCCAAGATCGAAGCCGGTGCCGAGATCCGCGAACACACCGTCGTGGGCTCCAACGTCGTCGTGAAAACGGGCGCATTCCTGCACCGCGCGGTCGTGCACGACAACGTGTACATCGGGGAGCACAGCAATCTGCGCGGGTGCGTGATCGGGAAGAACACCGACATCATGCGGGCGTCGCGTATCGAGGACGGCGCCGTGATCGGCGACGAATGTCTGGTCGGCGAAGAGTCGATCATTCAGGGCAATGTCCGCGTCTACCCGTTCAAGACCATCGAGGCCGGTGCCTTCGTCAACACCTCGGTGATCTGGGAGTCGCGCGGGCAGGCGCACCTCTTCGGTGCCCGCGGAGTCTCGGGGATCCTGAACGTCGAGATCACCCCGGAGCTCGCCGTCCGGCTCGCCGGCGCGTACGCCACGACCCTGAAGAAGGGCGCGACCGTCACGACCGCGCGTGACCACTCCCGTGGTGCGCGCGCGCTGAAGAGAGCGGTCATCTCGGCCCTCCAGGCCAGTGCCATCGACGTCCGCGACCTGGAGAACGTCCCGCTGCCCGTCGCCCGGCAGCAGACCGCGCGGGGCAGCGCCGGCGGCATCATGATCCGTACGTCCCCGGGGGTGCCGGACTCGGTCGACATCATGTTCTTCGACGAGCGGGGATCCGACCTCTCCCAGGCACGTCAGAAGAAGCTGGACCGCGTCTACGCCCGTCAGGAATTCCGCCGGGCCTTCCCCGGTGAGATCGGTGACCTTCACTTCCCGTCGAGCGTCTTCGACTCCTACACCGGGTCACTGCTCCGCAACGTCGACACGGGAGGCATCGCCGACGCCGGCCTCAAGGTGGTCGTGGACGCGTCCAACGGCAGCGCGGGTCTTGTTCTGCCGAGCCTGCTCGGACGCCTCGGTGTGGACGCGCTGACGATCAACCCGGGACTCGACGAGTCCCGTCCCACCGAGTCCGTCGAGTCCCGACGGGCCGGTCTTGTGCGGCTGGGCGAGATCGTGTCGTCCGCGCGGGCCGCCTTCGGCGTGCGGTTCGACCCCGTCGGTGAGCGGCTGTCCCTCGTGGACGAGCGGGGCCGCATCATCGAGGACGACCGGGCCCTGCTGGTCATGCTGGACCTCGTGGCCGCCGAGCGCAGGAGCGGACGGGTGGCTCTGCCGGTCACGACCACCCGTGTCGCCGAGCAGGTCGCGGCGTACCACGGTACGCAGGTGGAGTGGACGACCACGTCACCCGACGATCTGACCCGGGTGGGTCGTGAGGACACCACCATCTTCGGCGGCGACGGGCGTGGCGGCTTCATCATCCCGGAGTTCAGCAGCGTCTTCGACGGTGCGGCGGCCTTCGTCCGGCTCATCGGACTTGTGGCCAGGACACAGCTCACCCTGAGCCAGATCGACGCCCGTATCCCTCGTGCGCACGTGCTGCGCCGGGACCTCGCCACCCCGTGGGCGGTCAAGGGGCTCGTCATGCGCCGGGTGGTGGAGGCCGCGGGGGAGCGCAGTGTGGACACCACCGACGGGGTGCGCGTCGTCGAGACCGACGGCCGCTGGGTGATGGTGCTGCCCGACCGTGCGGAAGCGGTCACGCATCTGTGGGCGGAGGGCCCCGACGACGCCTCGGCCCAGGCGCTCCTCGACGAGTGGGCGGCGGTCGTGGACAGCGCGGGCGACTGAGCGGACGACCCCGGTCCGGAAGCCGGATGTCATGGCTTCCGGACCGACGGTGGGGCCATTCGGCGGTAGCAGGCATGACGTGCGACGATGTGCGGCATGTCGCAGCCGCCCCCCGATCGGAGCAGCGCCCCGCCGCGTCCTCGCCCCGACGCGTCCATGTCGCTGCTGACCACGGTGATGGAACACAGCCTCGACGAGGGATACGCCGAGGCATCGGCTCGGCGCAGGTCCGAGGGCCGCGACGGCTTGCCGCGCACACTGAAGGCGAAGCTCGGCCTCGCCGCCGGCCTGGTGCTCGCGGCTCTCGTCGTGACGCTCGGTGCCGCGGAGGCCAGGGTCGCGGCCCCGGTCGTGGCCAAGGAACGCGAAGAGCTCATCGACCGGGTGAACGCCGAGACAGCCACGGCTGACACGCTCGAAGCGGATGTCGAGAAGCTGCGCAAGGACGTCGGCGAGCGGCAGCGCAAGGCACTCCAGAAGCACGGCGGGGACCAGGGTGGTCTGGTGGCGCTGCTGTCCGGGGCCACCGCCGTGGAGGGGCCGGGCATCAAGCTGGTCGTGGACGACGCCGAGGACACCGACCAGGGCGGTGGCGGACCCCGCGAGTCCACCGGTTTCGCCGACACCGGACGTGTACGCGACCGGGACATGCAGCGCGTCGTCAACGGGCTGTGGCAGTCGGGCGCCGAGGCGGTCGCCATCAACGGGCAGCGGCTGACGGCCCTCTCGGCGATCCGGGCAGCCGGCGACGCCATACTGGTCGACAACAGGCCGCTCGTGCCGCCGTACACGGTGCAGGCGGTGGGGGAAGGCAAGAAGCTCGCCACCGCCTTCCGGAACAGTGCGGACGGCCAGTATCTTCAGGCGCTGCACGATGGCTTCGACGTCCGCACCAGCCTCTCCGAACAGGAGAAGGTGCGCCTTCCGGCGGCGCCCAGCCTGATCGTACGTACAGCAGAGCCTCAGGCCGCAGACACGGGCAGTGGTGCGGCAGACACAGGGAAGGGCACATCGTGATCGCCGTACTGGGCCTCGTCGTGGGAGTCGTGGTCGGACTGTTGGTCCGGCCCGAAGTTCCGGCGGTGGTCGAGCCCTACCTGCCGATCGCCGTGGTGGCCGCGCTCGACGCCGTCTTCGGTGGTCTGCGGGCCATGCTCGACGGAATCTTCGTGGACAAGGTCTTCGTGGTGTCGTTCCTGTCGAACGTCGTGGTGGCCGCGCTGATCGTCTTCCTCGGCGACAAACTGGGCGTCGGGGCCCAGCTCTCCACCGGTGTGGTGGTCGTGCTCGGCATCCGGATCTTCTCCAACGCCGCGGCCATCCGCCGGCATGTCTTCCGGGCGTGAGGCCGATGAGCAACGAACAGAACCCGGACGACGAGCAGCGGCCCGACAAGGAACAGTGGCGCGGCGTGAACCACGCCGGGGCGCTCCCGCCCGAGACGCCTGCGTCGGCGCCCGGCCCCGAGCAGTCCCGGCCTGCCCCTTCCGAGGGGGCCTCGGGGCGTCAGCGGCTGCGCGCGGGTCTCTGGCCGCCGAGGGTGAGCAGGGCCCAACTGATCGTGGCGCTCCTGTTGTTCGTCCTCGGTCTCGGCCTGGCCATCCAGGTGAGGTCGAACAGCGACAACAGCGCGCTGCGTGGAGCCCGGCAGGAGGACCTGGTGCGCATCCTCGACGAGCTGGACAACCGCACCCAGCGTCTCGAGGACGAGAAGCAGCGCCTCGACGACCAGCGCACGGAGCTGGAGAACAGCTCGGACCAGGCGGAGGAGGCCCGTAAGCAGACGCTCGAGAAGGAGCGGCAGCTCGGGATCCTCGCGGGCACTGTCGCCGCGCACGGCCCAGGCATCACCCTGACCATCAGCGACCCGGCCGGTTCGGTGGAGCCCGACATGCTCCTGGACACCATCCAGGAGCTGCGCGCGGCGGGCGCCGAGGCCATCGAGATCGATGGTGTACGGGTGGTGGCCAACACCTATTTCTCCGGTGATGCCGGAGACTTGAGGGTCGACGGCCGGAAGGTCGAGGCCCCCTACGAGTTCAAGGTCATCGGCAAGCCGCAGGACCTGGAGCCGGCGCTGAACATCCCTGGAGGTGTGGTGCAGACGCTCGAGAAGGAGCAGGCCACGGCGGAGGTGGTGCGTGCCGACGACATCGTCGTGGACGCCCTGCGGCCGGCGAAGCAGCCTGATCACGCTCGGTCGTCGTCGCGGTGAGGCGGTGTCGCGCCGTGCTCGAAGGACACGGGCACCAGGTTGCGGGGGGTCGGCGCAACGGATCGGTGACGTGTGGTGGAAACTGTCGGGTGGATACGGACGTTGTGAGAATGTCCGGGTCGGCAGGTGTGTTCATTCAGGGTTCGTCCTGCCCCACGGGCGGGTCTATTTCGGTCAAGGGGAAACGCCCGTGAAGTTGTTTGCGAAGTTGTTCGGAAAGAGCGCCCGCGAGGACAGCAACAGCGCTGCCCGCCACCGCGCTCCACGTCAGAGTGCCGAGGAGCAGGGCTCGGAGCGCCCGCTCTTCCGCGACGAGGTCCAGGGCGCCGGCTCCGGCGCGTCGTCCGTTGACCCCGGAGGTGCAGGGCGCATAGGTTCTGGGGAACCATCGACCTCAAGTACGGGTGGAGGGTTCGCCCCCGCTCCGGAGGGCTCGTCCATGCCGGTTTGTACGAGGTGCGGGCATCGCAATGCCGAGGCCAGCCGTTTCTGTTCCAACTGCGGTGCGCCGCTGAGGGGCGGCGTGCCCGAGCGTGCCTCCGAGACGACCTCGACCATCTCGATCTCCGGTATCGAGGCGTACGAGGCCGAGGCGACGGGCCAGACGGCCGTCCCCTCGCTCTCCCCGGAGGCCCAGGCCGCGGTCGACGCCCTGCCTGGAGGCTCAGCGCTGCTCGTGGTGCGCCGAGGCCCGAACTCCGGCAGCCGCTTCCTGCTGGACGGCGACCTGACGACGGCAGGCCGCCACCCGCAGAGCGACATCTTCCTCGACGATGTGACCGTGTCGCGGCGCCATGTGGAGTTCCACAGGGGTGCGGACGGTAGTTTCACCGTGGGCGACGTCGGCAGCCTCAACGGCACCTACGTCAACCGCGAGCGGATCGATTCCGTCGCGCTGACCAACGGCGACGAAGTCCAGATCGGAAAGTACCGGCTGGTCTTCTACGCGAGCCAGCGGGGCGTGTGACTCTCCCCCGGACGGCGTCCGGGGAGACCCCCAGGAAGGTCCATGCTGCGAACACCGACAGGCGGTGCCGGTCACGGCACCGCCGCCGCGGGCAAGCGCGCCATGAGCATCGGTACGGTGCTCACGCAGCTGCGCGACGAATTTCCCGAAGTCACGATCTCCAAGATCCGGTTCCTGGAGACGGAGGGGCTCATCGAGCCCCAGCGAACGCCGTCGGGCTATCGGAAGTTCGGCCCTGCCGACGTCGAGCGGCTGGCGCAGGTGCTGCGCATGCAGCGGGACCACTACCTGCCGCTCAAGGTCATCCGTGAGCACCTGGAGGCCGTGGAACGGGGTGAGCAGGCCGCTCTGCCGGCCGGTGGCGGCCGGAGCGATCCCACCGGTCCTCCCGGGGGCCAGGACCCGGGGCAGGCCACTGCCGGCCGTATCGGACGCGCCGAGCTCCTGGCCGCCACCGGGGCCACCGAGGAGCAGCTCGTCGAGTGGGAGTCGTACGGGCTGATCGTGCCGGCCACCGGCGGGAGCTACGACGCCGAGGCGGTGACCGTGGCGCGGCTGGTGGCGGATCTGGGCAGATTCGGTCTCGAACCTCGGCATCTGCGGGCCGTCAAGGCAGCCGCCGAGCGTGAGGCCGGGCTGGTCGAGCAGGTGGTGGCTCCCCTGCGCCGGCACCGGAATCCGCAGACCAGAGCCCATGCGGAGGCCACGGCGAAGGAGCTCGCGGAGCTTTCCGTCCGGCTCCACGCCGCGCTCGTGCAGACCGCCCTGAAGGCAAGCTTCCTCTGAGGGCGGAGGAGCCCGACTATCCAAACATGGCGGGCACGTCCTAGGGTTGCTGTGTGAACGAGCTCGACGTTGTGGGTGTCCGGGTGGAAATGCCCTCCAACCAACCGATCGTGCTCCTGCGTGAAGTGGGAGGCGACCGGTACCTCCCTATTTGGATCGGCCCTGGGGAAGCGACCGCGATCGCCTTCGCCCAGCAGGGCATGGCTCCGGCCAGGCCGCTGACCCATGATCTCTTCAAGGATGTGCTCGAGGCCGTGGGCCAGGAGCTCACCGAGGTCCGCATCACGGACCTGAGAGAAGGGGTCTTCTACGCGGAGCTCGTCTTTGCCAGCGGGGTCGAGGTGAGCGCGCGTCCCTCCGACGCCATAGCGCTCGCCCTGCGCACCGGCACGCCGATCTACGGCAGTGACGGGGTGCTGGACGACGCGGGCATCGCGATCCCGGACGAGCAGGAGGACGAGGTGGAGAAGTTCCGCGAGTTCCTCGACCAGATCTCGCCGGAGGACTTCGGCACCAACAGTCAGTGACCCCGTCCGCGGTGGTGGTGCCAGCGCATCCGACAAGCCGTTCCCGGTAATCAGTCACGGGAAACCACCCTCAGGGTGGTTATCACTCGGCGTGCCGAGTGTGGCGATCGTTGACGCACCCCTGGTGACTGCCTACCTTCGAGGTGGCAGGTCAAGGACGGAGGTCGGCGTGAGAAGCAGCGGCGACGGTACGGCTGTGGGTGGGCCGTACCGGCAGCACGGCAGTGCGGCCGACCACTCCATCAGACAGCCGGTTCAGCCGGCAGTGGTGGCAGCGGACGGTGCGGCAGTGGCAGGGGACATCGGCTACCGGGGGCCGACAGCGTGCGCGGCGGCCGGGATCACCTACCGACAGCTCGACTACTGGGCGCGTACGGGGCTCGTGGAGCCGAGCGTACGTCCGGCGTACGGGTCGGGGACACAGCGTCTCTACAGTTTCCGGGACGTGGTGCTCCTCAAGATCGTCAAGCGGTTCCTGGACACGGGTGTCGCTCTGCAGAACATCAGGACCACCGTCCAGCACCTCAGGGCCCGCGGATTCACGGATCTTGAGCGGATGACCCTGATGAGTGACGGGGCGACGGTCTACGAGTGCTCATCGCCCGACGAGGTCGTGAATCTCCTTCAGGGCGGCCAGGGCGTCTTCGGTATCGCCGTCGGTGTGGTCTGGCGTGACGTCGACGCGGCGCTGTCCCAGCTCCACGGGGAGCGTGTCGACACGGGGGAGACCCTGATCGGCCACAACCCGGCCGATGAACTGGCGCGGCGCCGCAATCGCGCGGGCTGAGCCACCGGGGCGGCACGGCGCGACGCGTGCGCCGGGTGGGGCGGTTGTCAGTGGCGTAGGGCAGCATCGGTCCATGTGAGAGCCGCGCCCACCATCCTGCATCTGGACATGGATGCCTTCTACGCCTCTGCGGAGCAGGCGGCGAAGCCGAGCCTGCGCGGCAAGCCGGTGGTGGTGGGCGGCCTGGGGACGCGCGGCGTGGTCGCCACCGCGTCGTACGAGGCGCGGCGTTTCGGTGTGCACTCGGCGATGCCGATGGCGCAGGCCAGGCGTCTCGCTCCCAACGCGGCCTATCTGGTTCCGCGTTTCGCGCTCTACCGGACGGTGAGCGACCAGGTGATGGAGCTGCTCGGGCGGCTGTCGCCGCTCGTCGAGCCGCTCAGCCTGGACGAGGCCTTCGTCGACCTGGAGGCCGGCGGGGTCGCCGACGACTCCGCGTCCGCGCGTGCGATCGGCGAGCAGCTGCGCACCGTGATCGGAGCGGTCACCGGACTCAGTGGTTCCGTCGGCCTGGCCGGCTCCAAGATGCTGGCCAAGATCGCCTCGGAGGAGGCGAAGCCCGACGGGCTGCTGCTGATCGAGCCGGGCACCGAGCGGGAGCTCCTGGCGCCCATGTCCGTGCGCATCCTGCCGGGCGTGGGGCCCGCCACCGGTGACCATCTGAGGCGTGCGGGGATGACCCTCGTCAGTCACCTGGCGGAGGCGGGCGAGGCGGAGCTCGTGCGGCTGCTGGGCAAGGCGCACGGCGTCGCGCTCCACCGCATGGCCCTGGGCCACGACGACCGGCCCGTCGTCGCCGAGCGGGACGCCAAGTCCGTGTCGGTCGAGGACACCTTCGACGTGGACCTGCACGACCGTGTGCGCGTCAGGTCGGAGGTGGAGCGGCTCGCGGACCGGTGCGTCCAGCGGCTGCGGGGCGCCGGCCGGTCAGGGCGCACCGTCGTCCTCAAGGTCCGCCGCTACGACTTCTCGACGCTCACCAGATCCGAGACGCTGCGCGGCCCCACAGACGACCCCACGGTGGTCAGGGAGGCCGCTGCGCGGCTTCTGGAGGCCGTGGACACGACCGGCGGCGTCCGGCTGCTCGGAGTCGGTGTCACGGGCCTGGCGGACTTCACACAGGAGGACCTCTTCGCGCAGGCCGCCGACGCGCAGCACGCCGCCGAGGAGTCCGCCGCGGCCGCGGCCCCGGAGCCGGACGAGCGGGAGCCGGCAGGGGAGCGTGCGGGGGAGGGGGCGGCGGCCGGGGCGGACGCGGGCGAGAGCGAGGAGCCCCTGGCCTCGCGGCGCTGGCCGGCCGGTCACGACGTACGGCACGAGGAGCACGGCCACGGCTGGGTGCAGGGCAGTGGCGTCGGCCGGGTCACCGTGCGCTTCGAGGAGCCGTGGTCGCCGCCCGGCCGGGTGCGCACGTTCAGGATCGACGATCCGCGGCTGCGGCCGGCCGAACCGCTGCGCCTGGTGCGTGACCCGGTGGACTACTCCTCGTGGCCGGCGAGCTTGCCGAAATCCCTGTCGGGGCCGGGGACGTCGGAGGAGGAGACGTCCAGACCGTAGTGACGGTAGAGCTGGAGTTCCTGCTCGGGTGAGAGATGGCGGCCCACACCGAAGTCGGGAGCGTCCTTGATCAGGGCCCGTTCGAAGGGGATCACGAGAGTGCCGTCGACGAATTCGCTCGGCTCCAGGGGGACGAACGCGTCCCGGGTGAAGAGCCCGGTGCGTACGGCGGCCCACTCGGGGACCCCGGTGGCGTCGTCGAGATAGACCTCGTCCACCGTTCCGATCTTGGCACCTTGCCGGTCGAAGGCCTTGCGGCCGATCAGGCTGCGTGGATCGATGTCCGTCTGCACGGTGCCTCCCACTGGTCACGGCTGCATCAGGTGGTCGCGGCTGCTCCACAGGCACTACGAAAGGACAGATCCGGGCAGTCGGCCACTCGAGACGGCCCGCCCCTACCCCGCTGGTAGGCTGGAAGACGGCTGCTGACCCTGTGCGGGAGAGTCCTCCGGAGCGATCCGGAGGCGCCGAAGGAGCAACTCCTCCCCGGAATCTCTCAGGCCCCCGTACCGCACGGACGAGGTCACTCTGGAAAGCAGGGCGGGACCGTGCGGCACGTGCCGCGCCGGGCACCGTCCTCACCGACGGTGAAAGCCGGTATGCCCCAGGGCGTGCTGGTGAAGCTCTCAGGTCGAGATGACAGAGGGGGAGGCCGTTCGGGCAGCCACGCCGTGGCTCCCCTCGCAGGTCGTCACAGACCAGGAGGCCTCCATCATGACCCCCCGTCGCACTCCGCTCTCCCAGCTGGAGCAGGGCATTCCGTTCGAGCAGCGCCACATCGGGCCCGATGCCGGGGCGCAGGCGAAGATGCTCGCCCAGGTCGGTTACGGCTCCCTCGACGAGCTCACCGCCGCCGCTGTGCCCGACGTGATCAGGAGTGCCGAGGCGCTGGACCTCCCCCAGGCGCGCACCGAGGCCGAGGTCCTGGCCGAGCTGCGCACCCTCGCCGACCGTAACCAGGTGCTCGCACCGATGATCGGGCTCGGCTACTACGGCACGTTCACCCCGCCGGTCATCCTGCGCAACGTCATGGAGAACCCCGCCTGGTACACGGCCTACACGCCCTACCAGCCGGAGATCTCGCAGGGGCGGCTCGAGGCTCTCCTGAACTTCCAGACCATGGTCGCCGACCTCACCGGCCTGCCGACCTCGGGCGCCTCGCTGCTCGACGAAGGCACGGCCGCCGCCGAGGCCATGGCGCTGGCGCGGCGGGTCGGCAAGGTCAAGGGCGGTGTCTTCCTGGTCGACGCCGACACCCTGCCGCAGACCATCGCGGTCATCGAGACCCGCGCCGAGCCCACCGGTGTCGAGGTCGTCGTCACCGATCTCTCCGAGGGCATCCCGGCCGAGGTCGCCGAGCGCGGTGTCTTCGGTGTGCTCCTCCAGTACCCCGGAGCCTCCGGCGCCGTACGCGACGTCAAGCCCGTCATCGACCAGGCGCACGAACTGGGCGCGGTCGTCTCCGTCGCCGCCGACCTGCTGGCCCTGACGCTACTCACCTCGCCCGGAGAGCTGGGCGCGGACGTCGCCGTGGGCACCACCCAGCGCTTCGGTGTCCCGATGGGCTTCGGCGGACCGCACGCAGGCTTCATGGCCGTGCGCGAGAAGTTCGCCCGCAGCCTGCCCGGCCGCCTCGTCGGTGTCTCCGTCGACGCGGACGGCAACAAGGCCTACCGGCTGGCGCTGCAGACCCGCGAGCAGCACATCCGCCGCGAGAAGGCCACCAGCAACATCTGCACCGCCCAGGTGCTGCTCGCCGTCATGGCGGGCATGTACGCCGTGTACCACGGGCCCGACGGGCTGCGGACCATCGCCCGGCGCACCCACAGGTTCGCCGCCATCCTGGCCCAGGGCCTGCGGGCCGCGGGCAGCGAGGTCGTGCACGAGGCGTACTTCGACACCCTCACCGTCCGTGTGCCGGGCACCGCGGCCGATGTGGTCGCCGACGCGCGTGAGCGCGGGGTGAACCTCCGGCTCGTCGACGCCGACCATGTCTCCGTCGCCTGCGACGAGACCACCACCCGCAGCCGGATCGAGGCCGTCTGGGCGGCCTTCGGGGCCGGCGGTGACATCGAGACGCTGGACGCCGAGGCGGCCGACGCGCTGCCCGACGGGCTCCTGCGCGGCGACGAGGTCCTCACCCACCCGGTCTTCCACCAGCACCGCTCCGAGACGGCGATGCTGCGCTACCTGCGCAAGCTCGCCGACCGCGACTACGCGCTGGACCGCGGCATGATCCCGCTCGGCTCCTGCACGATGAAGCTCAACGCGACCGCCGAGATGGAGTCGATCACCTGGCCCGAATTCGGTGCGCTGCACCCCTTCGCGCCCGCCGAGCAGGCCGAGGGCTTCCTCACCCTCATCAGGGAGCTGGAGGAGCGTCTCGCCGAGGTCACCGGTTACGACGCCGTGTCCATCCAGCCGAACGCGGGCTCGCAGGGCGAATTCGCCGGCCTGCTTGCGGTGCGCGCGTACCACCGGGCCAACGGCGACGACCGGCGCACCGTCTGTCTGATCCCGTCATCCGCGCACGGCACCAACGCCGCGAGCGCCGTCATGGCCGGCATGAAGGTCGTCGTGGTGAAGACCGCCGACGACGGCGAGGTCGACGTGCGGGACCTCAGGGCCAAGATCGCGGCCCATCGCGAAGAGCTCGCCGTCCTCATGATCACCTACCCCTCCACGCACGGAGTCTTCGAGGAGCACGTCGCCGAGATCTGCGGGGAGGTGCACGATGCCGGCGGCCAGGTGTACGTGGACGGCGCCAACCTCAACGCGCTGGTCGGTCTCGCCAAGCCGGGCCACTTCGGCGGCGACGTCTCCCACCTGAACCTGCACAAGACCTTCTGTATCCCGCACGGCGGCGGCGGCCCGGGTGTCGGCCCCGTCGGTGTGCGCGCCCACCTGGCGCCGTATCTCCCCAACCATCCGCTCCAGCCCGCCGCGGGTCCGGAGACCGGTGTCGGCCCGATCTCGGCCGCCCCGTGGGGCTCGGCCGGCATCCTGCCGATCTCGTGGGCCTACGTGCGCCTCATGGGGGGCGAGGGCCTGAAGCGTGCGACGCAGGTCGCCGTGCTCGCGGCCAACTACATCGCCAAGCGTCTCGAACCGCACTTCCCGGTCCTCTACAACGGCCCGGCCGGTCTGGTCGCGCACGAGTGCATCGTCGACCTGCGACCGGTCTCCAAGGCGACCGGCGTCACCATCGATGACATCGCCAAGCGGCTGATCGACTACGGCTTCCACTCGCCGACCATGTCCTTCCCGGTCGCCGGGACGCTGATGATCGAGCCGACCGAGAGTGAGGACCTCGCCGAGCTGGACCGCTTCTGCGACACGATGATCGCCATCCGCGGCGAGATCGACAAGGTCGCCTCCGGTAAGTGGAGCGCGGACGACAACCCCCTGCGCAACGCCCCGCACACGGCTGCGGCGCTCGGTGGCGGGTGGACCCACGCCTACACCCGTGAAGAGGCGGTCTTCCCGGCCGGTGTGACCCCCTCGGACAAGTACTGGCCGCCGGTGCGCCGGATCGACGGCGCCTTCGGTGACCGCAACCTGGTGTGCTCCTGCCCGCCGCTGGACGAGTACGACCAGTAGGCACCGCGGACACGCGTCGGGGCCGGTGCGGAGACTTCTCCGGGCCGGCCCCTCGTGTTCGGTTCGCCTTGCTGTCCGCGGTGCTGTCCGCCGTGCTCAGGCGGCTTTCACCACCTTGCCGCTCCTCAGCGAGCGGTGCGGGGCGACGATCTGCCCGTCCGGGAGCAGCTCACCGGTGTCCTCGAAGAGCAGGACGCCGTTGCACAGCAGGCTCCAGCCCTGTTCCGGGTGGTGGGCCATCAGGCGGGCGGCTTCCCGGTCGTTGGAGTCAGCGGTCGGGCAGGGTGGCTGGTGCTGGCACATGGGTGGGTTCTTTCGCTGCGTCGGTTCGCGTGTCCTGCGCTCGGGCGACGCGTTCAGTGGCCGCCGCCCTGCCAGGTCGGTCCGGTCCCAGTGTTGCCCTACGGACCTGACTCCGCAGGGATTTCGCGGCAGCGGCTGTTCTCCGTCCGAGACGCATCACCCGGCCGGACGGTTCGGTTCAACTGTGCTGTCCGTTCGGATGATTCGGGGTGACCGGACCGGACTAGTCCGGACGGGTAGCTGCGCGCCCCCGCCGGGCGGGCCGGCAGGGGCGCGTGGGGCATGAGGGTCAGGCGGGCGAGCCGAGGAGGCCCGGGAGGTCCGGGAGAGGTGCTGGGGTGACACGCAGAGTCATCACCGGGAGCAGGTCCGCGACCGGGTGCGGGCGGTGTGCCGTGATGCCCGGGGGAGCGGGTGCCAGGGGCACCAGTACGTCGGTCGGTGCGAGTGTGCCGCCGCCCGCGTCCGCGTCGACGTCGTGGTGCAGCCACAGCGTGAGCATGTACAGCTCGGGCACCGACAGCAGACGCGGCTGGTAGTGCGTCGCCGTCGACTCCGCCTGGCGTACGGCGAGTTCGGTGGAGGCGATGTAGGGGCCCTCGAAGAAGTGCGAGAAGGTCCAGCCGTCGGCGGTGAGCATGGTGTCCGCCGCGGCGACGGCGCGCTCACCGCTGCGGACGAGGAAGCGCCAGCCGGCGAGGCGGGTGCGCGGTGCGGCGTCGTTCGGCACGATCCGGTCCAGTACGTGGACGGGAAGCGGGAGTTCGGGGCTCAGCGATCCCTGGACGGACCGGAGAGCGGGCGTGTGGGCCTCGCGGACTGCGGTGGGAGAACCGAGTGCCGCGAGAACGCTGCGCAGTGCGGGCGCTGGGGCCGGGGAAACATGCAGCGGCATAGTGGGTCGCCTCTCACTTCGGAGACACGGTGATGCGTGGGCGGGTGCAGACGGCGCTGTCGGCGTGCGGGGCCAGAGGAAGGCCGGTGACGGGACGGCCGGGCCGGTGCGTCAACTCCGTCAGATCTCTGCCTCGTTCGCAGAGTTTATACGACAAATGTTCACACGGTGTTTCGGCTACCCGTCCCCCATATTGCCCGCAAGAGAGATTTCGGCCTTTGAATTGTGTGGTTCATGTGGGTTCGATCCGCTCTCGACCCTCATCCCCAGGCACTTCTCCGACCCGGCGGTAGGCTGAAACTCGTCGGTGTTTCCACCGTGCAACTCGATCAGGCACACTGCATATGCCCCATGCCTTCGGAATGTGCCTCCGGCTTCGGTCACCAGACTACTGGGTGTGCGGGGCCGCCGGGGGCGTTACGGATCATCTCGTCGGGGCATTATCGATCGTGATACGAGCGGCCTGTGCCGCGGGCCGCCCACTCGAGGAGGGACCCTTCGATGGGCGAGAAGGTCGTGGCGGGCGCTTTTGCCGCCTCCGATCGGCAGGCGTACCGCGAGAAGCTCACCCAGTGCCTGGCCGGGCTGGAGAGGCTCCTGTCGGAGCAGAGGTTCGACCGGCCCAGGAATCTCATGGGGCTGGAGATCGAGCTGAATCTCGCGGGACCGGACGGCATGCCGAGGATGCGAAATGCGGAGGTGCTCCAGCGCATCGCGAGCCGGGATTTTCAGACGGAACTCGGGATGTTCAACCTGGAGGTGAATATTCTTCCCCACCGGCTGAGCGGCCGGGTATTCGATCAGCTCGCGGAGGAGTTGCGTACGGGGCTCGCATATGCTCACCGGAAGGCCGCCGAGGTGGACGCGGGGATCGTGATGATCGGCATCCTGCCGACCCTCGGCAGCGACGACGTGGTTTCGGCGAACCTGTCGGACGGCGATCGTTACACGCTGCTCAACGAGCAAATGGCGGCCGCCCGCGGCGAGGAATTCGTCCTCGACATCGAGGGCGTGGAGCGACTGGTGTCGACCTCCGCCTCGATCGCCCCCGAATCGGCGTGCACCTCGGTGCAGTTGCACCTGCAGGTGACACCGGACCGCTTCTCGGACGTCTGGAACGCGGCCCAGGCCATCGCTTCCGTACAGATCGCCCTCGGAGCCAACTCTCCCTTCCTCTTCGGCAAGGAGCTGTGGCGCGAGTCGAGGCCGCCGCTGTTCCAGCAGGCCACGGACGTGCGACCGCCCGAACTCAGAAATCAGGGGGTGCGGCCCAGGACGTGGTTCGGGGAGCGCTGGATCGGTTCGGCGTACGAGCTCTTCGAGGAGAACGTGCGCTACTTCCCGCCCCTGCTGCCGATCTGCGACGAGGAGGACCCCCTGCGGGTCCTCGACGAGGGCGGTGTCCCGAGCCTGGCCGAACTCTCCCTGCACAACGGCACGGTCTACCGCTGGAACCGGCCGGTGTACGGGCTCGCCGACGGTGTCGCCCATCTGAGGGTGGAGAACCGCGTACTGCCCGCCGGCCCCACGGTCGTCGACGTGATCGCCAATGCCGCCTTCTACTACGGTCTTGTGCGCGCGCTCGCCGACGAGTCCCGGCCGGTGTGGAGCAGGCTCCCCTTCGAGGCGGCGGCCGCCAACTTCGACGCCGCGTGCCGCCACGGGATCGACGCCGAGCTGCTGTGGCCGCGTCCCGGCCGCTCCGGCGGCGTGGCGAAGGTGCCCGCGACCAAGCTCGTACGGGACGAACTGCTGCCGCTCGCGGCCGCCGGGCTTGATGCCTGGAACATCGAACCCTCGGACCGTGACCTCTACCTCGGCGTCATCGAGGAGCGCTGCCGGCTCCGGGTGAACGGTGCCTCCTGGCAGGTCGACACCTATCACCGCGCCCTGGAGGCGGGCCTCGGACGGGAGGCCGCCCTGGCGGCCACCACCCGGCGCTACGGCGAGCTGATGCAGGCGGGGGAGCCGGTGCACACCTGGCCCGTCGGTTTCCCCGCGCCCTGAGCGGGACGCGGGCCGGTGTCCCGCCGCCCAGGCCCGGTCGGGCAAGCTATGACGACGTACGGACGCATGGCTGACGGCAGGGGTACAGGTGGAGGCGGGGCGCGTGGCTGAATCCATTCCTCACGAGGGGGTGTCCCGGCGGATCCTCCGCTCGGAGACGCTGCTCGTGCTGGCTCTCTCACTCGGGGCCAGTGGGGTGTCCGCCCTGATCAGTTTCATCGGGTCGCTGACGAAACCCGGGGGACTCAAGGATCAGGCGGCCACGCTCAACGGCTCCTACGCCATAGGGCGGCCGTGGCTTGACCTCGCCTGGCAGCTGTTCGGCATCGCCACCGCCCTGGTGCCGGTCGCGCTGGTGGCACACCTGCTCATCCGGGAAAGGGCCGGTCTGTGGGCCCTCGGCCTCGACCGCACCAGGCCCTGGCCCGACCTGGGCCGGGGCACCCTGGTCGCGGCGGGGATCGGCAGCGTGGGGCTGGCCTTCTATCTGGTGGCGCGGACCGCGGGATTCAACCTGACGGTGGTCCCGGAGTCACTGCCCGACGTCTGGTGGAAATTCCCCGTACTGATCCTCTCCGCGGTGCAGAACTCCGTCGTGGAGGAGGTCATCGTCGTCGGCTACCTGCTGCGACGGCTGGGGCAGCTGGGGTGGACGCCGATGGCCGCCCTGGTGGCGAGCTCCGTGCTGCGCGGCTCCTACCACCTGTACCAGGGCATCGGCGGCTTCATCGGAAACCTGGCCATGGGTGTCGTCTTCGTCCTGCTGTACAGGCGCTGGGGGCGGGTCGGACCGCTGGTCGTGGCGCACGCGCTGATCGACATCGGGGCCTTCGTCGGATACGCGCTGCTCGCCGGGAAGGTGGACTGGCTGCCCACCCCATGACGGGGCGGGCAGCTCCCGCGGTCCTCAGAGTCCGCCGAGCAGCTCCCCCTCGATCACCGTGACGGCGCTGCCGGTGAGCAGCGTGCGTGCGCCGCGCAGCGAGGTGCGGACCAGGCCCGAGCGCGCGGAGGCCTGGAGACCGACGAGGTCGTCGCGGCCGAAGCGGGCCGACCAGAAGGGCGCCAGAGCGGTGTGGGCACTGCCGGTCACCGGGTCCTCGTCGATGCCGACCCCGGGGAAGAAGCCGCGCGAGACGAAGTCGTACCCGCTCGCGGGATCCGCGGCTGCCGCCGTGGCGATGACGCCTCGCCGGGAGCAGGAGGCGAGCGCGGGGAAGTCCGGCCTCAGCGCCCGTACGGCCGCCTCGTCGGCCAGCTCCACCAGGAGGTCGCCGACGCGCTCCCCTGTGTCGTGGATGGAGCGGACGGAGCCGGCGGAGCTGCCGGACCGCTCGGAGACGCCGGAGACGCCGGACAGGCCGAGGGCGTCCGTCAGCCCGGTCGGCGGGTCCACCGCTGTCAGCGGCGCCGTGGGGAAGTCCAGCGTCAGGGAGCCGTCCTGGTGCGCGGTGGTGCGCAGGACGCCGGAGCGGGTGGCGTAGCGCACGGTGCCGCTCGCCATGTCGGACGTGTGCAGGACATGGGCGGCGGCGAGCGTCGCGTGCCCGCAGAGATCGACCTCGGTGGTGGGGGTGAACCAGCGCAGCGCCCAGTCCGCCTCCCCTCCCGGCGGTAGCGGGTGGGCGAAGGCCGTCTCCGAGAGGTTGACCTCGCGCGCCACGCGCTGAAGGCGGTCCGGCTCGGGGAAGCCCCCGGAGCCGAGGAACACGACTCCGGCGGGGTTGCCGGCGAAGCGCCGGTCGGTGAACGCGTCGACGATGCGGATCTTCATGCAGCCGACCGTAGGCGGGGCGGCTCCCCACGGTCCAAGGCCAATCACGGATCCGCGGCCCGGGGGCGGGTCGTTCGGTCAGCCGTCCACTTCGCCGCGCCCCGTCGCCGGGCCTTCAGTCCCACCGGACCTCGTCGGCGCGGTGAACGTCAGGTCGTTGCCGATCAGGTCGCAGCTGGCCGCCCATAGGCGTGCCGCGGTCGTGGTGTCGGTGAGGTGGTTCCAGAGAGGTTCGATTTCGGGCTTGCCGCGCAGCCCGAACTGCCGGGGGCTCCACATCTGGCCGCCGCGGACGCCCGGGTCGAGCACGGCCCGAACAGCGGGCCACGCGGCAGCGTCCTTGCCCTGGACGAGAAGGCCGAGCGGCAAATGGCGCAGCCGCTCGCCGGCGGTCCGGACATGGAAGGGCGGGCGCGAAGGCGTGAGGGAGTCGAGCGCGCCGCCGGGATGCACGACCAAACTCAGTGTCGTGCTGCCGGCCGAACGCAGGCGGCGGTCGAGTTCGAGAGCGAAGAGCATCTGGGCCAACTTCGACCGGGCGTAGGCGCGCTTGGGCCGGTAGTCGTGCGCGCTCTGGAGATCGTTGAGGTCAAGGCGTTCGGATTTGGCGGCGAAGCTGCCGGTGGTGATGATCCGGCTCCCCGGGGTTGCGGTGAGCAGGGGCGTCAGGTGGTGGGTCAGCGCGAAGTGCCCCAGATGGTTGGTTGCGAGCATCAGCTCGTGGCCTTCCGTGGTTTCGCGGCGCGGCGGATGGTCGAGCGCGACGCCGGCGTTGTGGACGACGGCGTCGAGACGATCCAGCCCGAGCGCGTCCACGGATGCCTTGAGCGAGGCGAGATCGGCCAGGTCCAGGGGCAGGTGCTTCACTCTGGCACCGGAGACGCGCGAGCGGATGGAAGCGATCGCGTCTGCGGCTTTCGCCCTGTCGCGGCTACCGAGAACGACCATGGCCCCGGTGCCGGCGAGCTGCTCGGCGACGAAGTACCCGATGCCCGCGTTGCCGCCGGTGACCAGATAGCTCCTTCCCTCGGAGCGGGGCAGCCGGTGGACGTCCCACTGAGGGACCTGGGGTACGGAGGGCATGGCGTGCTCCCGGAGGCTCGGTGTGGTCTGGAGGCGGGCAGGACCGCACATGCGCAGTCGGCCAGGCCCAGTTCCCACCGTCCCTGACGCCACCGACATCTCGCAGACAGGCCGCGGTCCCCACCGACAGCCGACCGACATTGCGCCGGCAGTGGCGCATCGCCCTTGACCTGCGGCGGTGCGACTCCGGTGGCACACATTGCGTTCGGTCCGACTTCGTCGGCGATCGGTCCCCTTCGGCGGCAGGGGACAGGCCTTCACCAGGAGGCTTGCCAGGCGATAGCTTGCGATATATCGTTGAGACATCGCGACCGTTCAAAGAAGAGTCGCGTGACTACGATGATGAGAGGAGCGCAGTCATGCGTTCACATGGAAACGACCACGGATACGGCCCCGGGCGCCGAGGCGCGGGCAGGGGAGACTTCGAAGGCGGCAGGCCCGCGTTCGGCCCGTTCGGACCGCCCTTCGGTGGCGGACCCTTCGGCGGCGGGCGCGGTGGCCGCGGAGGCGGGCGGGGGAGGGCCAGGCGCGGCGACGTACGTGCGTCCATCCTCGCGCTGCTCAAGGACCGCTCGATGCACGGTTACGAGATGATCCAGGAGATCGGCGAGCGCAGCGGCGGGGCCTGGAAGCCCAGTCCCGGCTCGGTGTACCCCACCCTCCAGCTCCTGGAGGACGAGGGTCTGATCATCAGCGCCAGTGAGGGCGGCAAGAAGCTGTTCACCCTCACCGACCTCGGCCGCAGCGAGGCCGAGTCCGGCCCGGACGCCCCTTGGGAAGAGGCTGGGCGCGGTGTCGACTGGGAGGGCGTGAACGAGATCCGGCAGGCCGGATTCGGCCTCATGGAGGCTTTCGGTCAGGTCTGGAAGACCGGCTCGGCCGACCAGCGGGAGAAGGCTCTCGCGGTGATCAACGACGCCCGCAAGAAGCTCTACCTGATCCTCGCCGACGAGCACTGAGCCGTGCGGTACGAGCAGCTGGAGAAGGGCCCCCGTCGCGGGGCCCTTCCTCATGCGCCTCGCGCGTGTGCCGGATGTGCCTCCTGCGTGGCCGATGTCCTGCCCCTAGTGGCGCGTTCTCATCCCCAGGGATGACAACCCCCTACTGTTCCCCGCCTTCCGCGGGATGACGGATGGGCCGTGACGGGGATGTTTTCGCCGTCCGGGACTGATGGGGTGGAGAGGTGCAATTCCGGACGTCAGGGATCCCCGAGCAAGCCGCGCCGAACCACGCCTCGTGGGCAGGTGACGGGCTGAGTGCCGCGATGACCGCGGTGGTGACGGGCGCGCGCAGGCGGGCGGTGCGCGACGGCGACCGCCATGTCGACACGGCGCATCTCCTGCACTCCCTCGTCGAGTCCGACCCGGAGGTACGGGAGGCCTTCGAGGGAGGGCCGCAGCTGGCCAGGGTGCTCGGGTATCTCGTCCAGCGCAGCATCGGATACGGCCTGCGCTGGCAGGGCACGCAGGAGGACTCGGGGGCGTTCCCCGCCGTACGGGAACCGGCGGGCGAGGGCTGGTCGCCCTCGGCGGCAGCGGCCATGGACCGCGCCGCCCGCGACGCGCTTCGGCGCGGGGAGCGGCATGCCGACGGCCTCGGTCTGCTGGCGGCGCTGGTCGCGGATTCCCGCTGCCGTGCGGTCGAGGTGCTTCAGCGGGCCGGCGTAGAGGTCGAGCGGCTGCGTGCCCGCGCGCGGGACCGTGCGGCGGCCGGGGGCCCGCAGGGGTGATCATGACCACCCGGCGGACAGGTGTCACAGGGGTGACGCTACTGACGCCTGCTGTCATGATGTGCCGATGCACGCGACTCAGGGGAGAAGCGCCGGTCTGGGCCTGGCCCTCGCCTCGGCCCTCGCATTCGGCGGTTCAGGGGTTGCGGCGAAGCCGCTGATCGAGGCGGGGCTCGACCCGCTGCACGTGGTGTGGCTACGGGTGACCGGCGCCGCCCTCGTCATGCTGCCGGTCGCCTGGCGGCACCGGCGCCTGGTGCGGGAGCGGCCCGTACTGCTGGCCGGTTTCGGGCTGTTCGCCGTGGCCGGGGTGCAGGCCTTCTACTTCGCCTCGATCTCGCGCATCCCGGTCGGTGTCGCCCTCCTCATCGAGTATCTGGCCCCCGCACTCGTCCTCGGCTGGGTGCGTTTCGTGCAGCGGCGGCCCGTGACCCGCGCCGCCGCTGCCGGTGTGGTGCTGGCGGTCGGCGGGCTCGCCTGCGTCGTCGAGGTGTGGGCGGGTCTGAGCTTCGACGTGGTCGGACTGGCGCTCGCCCTCGGTGCGGCCTGCTGCCAGGTGGGCTACTTCGTCCTGTCGGACCAGGGCGCGGGCCACGGGCGCACGGCGGACGCCCGGCCTCCCAACCCGGTGGGCGTGATCGCGTACGGACTGCTGGCCGGCGCGGCCGTACTCACGGTGGTGGCCGGGCCCTGGGCCATGGACTGGGCGGTCCTCGGCGGCACGGCGGACATGGACGGGCACGACGTCCCCGCCTGGCTGCTGCTCGGCTGGATCGTGCTGCTCGCGACCGTGCTGGCCTACGCCACCGGCGTGGTGTCGGTGCGACTGCTCTCGCCTCAGGTCGCGGGCGTCGTCGCCTGTCTGGAAGCGGTCATCGCGACCGTGCTCGCCTGGGTGCTGCTGGGCGAGCACCTCTCAGCGCCTCAGCTCGTGGGTGGCGGAGTGGTGCTGCTCGGCGCCCTGATCGCGCAGTCGTCCGCACCCAGGCCGCCGTCGGGGCCGGTGGCATCGGGAGCGGGCGTCCCGGCGGCTCAGACGCCCGAGTCGGCCGGTGCCGAGGGTGAGTTGTTCCGGCCTCCCCCGTCGTCGTAGGGTGCCGATCATGACGCTGACCGTACTTCCGCCTCCCGTCGCTTAGCGCGAGGCGGCCACTCCGGACGAAGACCGGGCTCGGGCAGGTCCCGAGCGGTTCGTCGCTGCCCGCGCGCGGAGCCGAGCGACCACCACTCTTCTTCTGGAGCGTCACGTGTCCCACCCTGTTTCCGGCCTGCCCGTCGGGCGGAGCCTTGTCTATCTCGTCGTCGCCGGTATCGCCTGGGGTACGGCGGGCGCGGCCGCATCCCTGCTCTTCCGGATCAGCGATCTCGGGCCGCTCGCCCTGTCGTTCTGGCGCTGCGCCGGCGGCCTCGTCCTGCTGGCCGGGGCGCTCGCGCTGCGCCCCCGCCGCCGCCGCGGTCCCGCCGAGTCGCGTCGTCGGAGGCTGCTGCGCATCCTGGGGACCGGCATCGGTCTCACCGTGTTCCAGAGCGCCTACTTCGCGGCGGTCGAGGCGACCGGGCTTGCCGTGGGCACCGTCGTCACGCTGGGTGCGGGGCCCGTCCTCATCGCGGTCGGCGCGCGGCTGACGATGGGGGAGCGGCTGGGCAGGGGCGGTCTCGCCGCCGTGGCGGGCGCGCTCGTCGGTCTCGTCGTACTGGTGCTCGGCGGCGAGCGGGCCGAAGTCCGGCCCACGGGGCTGCTCCTGGCGGTGCTGTCCGCCGCCGGGTATGCGGCGATCACCCTGCTGACCCGGTGGCTCGGGCGGGACGGTGCGGCGGTTGACTCCCTCGCCACGAGCGCATGGGCCTTCGGTATCGGCGCCGTGGGCCTGCTGCCCATGGCGGCGGCCGAAGGCCTCGTACCGCACACCGCCGAGACGGGCGAGGTGCTGTGGCTGCTCGCCTATGTGGCGGCGGTGCCCACCGCGCTCGCGTACGCCCTCTACTTCGCGGGCGCCGCGGTGGTCCGCTCGGCGACCGTCTCCGTGATCATGCTTCTCGAACCGGTGAGCGCCGCGGTCATCGCGGTGACCGTGCTGCGGGAGCGGCTCACCGCGGCCACGGTCATCGGCACGCTGCTCCTGCTCACGGCTGTTGCGGGTCTCGCCTTCGCCGAGACACGCGGCGCGGCGGCCGCCCGCCGCAGGGCCGCCGTGGTGGCCTGACCCGGCCCGCTCACGGGGCGCGGGCCGGCCGGCGGTCTCAGAGCGCGGTGAGGTAGTCCGGCACCTGGATCGCGGGGTCCAGGTCGTCGGACGGCACAGGCGCCGCGTATCCGGGGGTCAGCGGGACCACGCCCGCCCAGTGCGGCAGCGAGAGGTCCGCGGGGTCGTCGTTCGGGCCGCCCGTACGGATCTTGGCGGAGACCTCCTCAAGGTCCAGGCGGATGACCGCGGTCGCCGCGAGCTCCTTAGCGTCGGCGGGGCGGGAGTCCTTCGACCTGCCGGGCACGACCTGGTCGACGATGGCGTCGAGCGCGGTGCGGCGCTCCTCCGGGTCGGTCACCGTCCTGGCGATGCCATGGACCACCACGGAGCGGTAGTTCATCGAGTGGTGGAACGCGGAACGCGCCAGCACCAGGCCGTCCAGATGCGTCACGGTCAGGCAGACGGCGAGGCCCGGATCAGCCGCGCCCGTCTCGCGCAGCGGACGCGATCCGGTCGAGCCGTGGACGTACAGCCGCTGTCCGACCCGCGCGAAGAGGGTCGGGAGGACGACGGGTGCCCCGTCCCGGACGAAGCCCAGATGGCAGAGACAGGCCGTGTCGAGTATCGAGTGGACCGTCGCGTGGTCGTACGAGGCGCGCTGCTTGGCGCGGCTCGGCACCGTACGCGCGGTCGGGTCGTACGCTCCGGCGGCCTCGGGGAGGCCGGTGCCGTCGGGTGTGGTGGTGTCCGGCATTGCGTACTCCATTGCACTAGTGCATAGTTGACTTTGTGCTAGGAGAGTATCGGATCAGTGGGCGGCGTGCATCCGACATTGCCGCGAGTGTGGAACGAGGCGTCGCAGCGGGTGACCTCGCACCCGGCCATGTGCTGCCGCCCATGCGGGAGTTGGCGGCCGTGCTGGGCGTCAATCCGAATACGGTGGCCGCCGCCTACCGGACTCTGCGCGAGCGCGGGGTGATCGAGACGGCGGGGCGGCGGGGGAGCCGGGTGCGGCCGCGCCCCGCGAGCACGGCGCGCGGTTCGCTCCGGGTCGAGGTCCCCGCGGGCGTGCGTGACCTGGGCGACGGCAACCCCGACCCCGCCCTGCTGCCGGACCTCGGCGAGGCACTGGCGACGGCTGCGAAGGAGTACGTCGGTGGGGCGAGCCGCTACGGGGACGCGGCTGTGGTCCCCCGGCTGGCGGAGCTCGCACGAGCCGGTCTTGACGCCGACGGTGTGCCCGCGGGCCCGCTGGCGGTCACCTCCGGAGCCCTCGACGCGATCGAGCGCGTGCTCGCCGCGCACCTCAGGCCCGGCGACGCGGTGGCCGTCGAGGATCCGGGGTGGGGCGCCCTGCTCGACCTCGTCCCGGCGCTCGGCATGCGCGTCGTACCGATGGCGCTGGACGAGGAGGGCCCGCTGCCCGGGGAGGTGGAGCGGGTGCTGCGGGACGGCGCAGCGGCCCTGGTGGTCACCGACCGGGCGCAGAACCCGACCGGTGCCACGGTGAGCAGCGAGCGTGCGGCGGAGCTGCGTTCCGTCCTCGCGGAGCACCCGGGCGTCCTCCTGATCGAGGACGACCACGGCCACGCCATGGTCGACCTGCCGGTGCACCCCCTGGCGGGGGTCACGGAGCGCTGGGCCTTCGTGCGGTCCGCCTCCAAGGCGTACGGACCCGACCTGCGCCTCGCCGTGCTCACCGGTGACGGGCTCACCGTGGACCGGGTGGCGGGGCGTCAGGGCCTGGGGCCCGGCTGGGTCAGCGGACTTCTGCAGTGGACCGTGGCGTACCTGTGGGCGACGGGGGCGGTCGACACGGCGGCCGTCGCCCGCTCCTACGCGGCGCGCCGTGACGCACTCGCACGGGCGTTGGGGGAGCGGGGCATCCCCGCGTACGGACGGACCGGGATGAATGTGTGGGTACCCGTGAGCGACGAGACCGGGGCGGTGTCCAGGATGCTGCACGCGGGCTGGGCCGTGGCCCCGGGTGCGCGGTTCCGGATGGCCTCGCCGCAGGCGGTGCGCCTGACCGTCTCGACGCTGTCCGCCGCCGACATCGAGCCGCTGGCCGACGCGGTGGCGGCAGCGGTGACACCCGTCCGCCCGGTGAGCTACGGCTGAGTGGCCGCCCGGGGGCGGAGCTGGGTGAGCGCGGCGCCCGCGATGACCACCAGGGCACCCACCGGGGTGTTCCAGCTCAACTGCTCACCGAGCAGGGTCACTCCGGCCGCCGTGGCGATCACCGGGATGAAGTAGGTGACCATCTGGGCGGTCGTGGGGCCCACTTCCTGCACGAGGCCGTACTGGAGGAGGACGGCGAGTCCGGTTCCGAGCGCCCCCAGGGCGACCACGGCGAGCGTGGGCAGCAGAGGGAAGCGCTCGGGCGTTGTGGTGAACAGGGGCACTACCAGGGCCAGTTGCGCGGTGCCGAGGAAGAGCTGACTACCTGTCAGTGCCAGCGTGGACGAGTCTGTGCCTGCCAGGGTGCGCCGGACGTAGATCCAGCCGACGGGATAGCTGAGGGAGGCCAGCAGGGCCATCGCCGTACCCGTCACATCCAGGCCCGTGAAGCCCTGCCAGGCGCCCAGCACCGTCAGTACGCCGATGAAACCCAGGCCGAGCCCCGCGACGCGGCGGCGGGTGGGCCGGTCCTCGGAGAGTGCGACCAGGGAGAGCGCCATGCCCCACAGGGGTGAGGTCGCGTTGCAGATCCCGGCGAGGGTGGACGGGATGGTCAGCTCGGCGTACGCGAAGAGCGAGAAGGGCAGCGCGTTGAGGAAGAACGCGGCGACGAAGAGGTGGGCCCAGGTCCGGCCGGAGCGGGGTGGGCGTTCGCGGCGTACCACCATCGCGACGGCGAGTACCGCCGTGCCGGACAGCAACCGGCCGAACGTCACCTGGAACGGGGCGTACCCGTCGGTGCCGACCTTGATCAGCAGGAAGCTGAAACCCCAGATGAGCGACAGTGCGGCGAAGCGGACCCGCCAGTCCAGGACCGGCCGCGGCGCCGGGGGAGCGGGGAGCGAGGTGTCGGATGGCGGCCGGATTCTCGGTGCGGCGGGAGCGCTCATGCGTCCACCATGCCGACCCGGACCGCGTAGAACAAGTGAGAGTTCGTTGGCTCCTTGGCGTAGTATTGCTTACATGTTGAATCTGGAGCGGCTGCGGACCCTGGACGCCCTGGCACGGCACGGTTCCGTGAGCGGCGCGGCCGACGGCCTTCACGTCACCACGTCCGCGGTGTCCCAGCAGATGGCCAAACTGGAGCGCGAGGTGGGACAGCAGCTCCTGGCCAGGAACGGGCGTGGCATCCGCCTCACCGACGCCGGCCGGCTGCTCGCCGGCCACGCCGCGAAGATCCTTTCGCAGGTGGAGGTCGCGCAGTCCGACATCGAGGCCCAGCGCGGCCAGGTGGTGGGCGAGGTACGGCTCGCGGCCTTCCCGACGGCCGCCCGTGGTCTGTTCCCCGCTGCTCTCACCGCGCTTCGCGCCGAGCACCCCGAGCTCAGGCTGCGTACGACGGAGCTGGAGCCGGAGGGCGGAATCCGCGCGGTGCTCCGGGGCGATGTCGATCTCGCCGTGGTGCTCGACTGGAGCAACAAGCGCCTGCCGGTCCCCGGGGGTATGGCCAGGGCCGAACTCCTCGACGACGCACCGGACATCGCCATGCCCGTCGGCCACCCCCTGGCCGGCCGGGCCGAGGTGGACATCGAGGACTTCGCCGACGACGACTGGGTGTCCTGGCCGGAGGGTGAATTCTGTTACGACTGGCTGATGTTCACCCTGCGGTCCACCGGCATCGAGCCCCGCATCGCGCATCTCGCGGGCGAGCACCACACGCAGCTCGCCCTGATCGCCGCCGGATTCGGCGTCTGTGTGGCACCCCGGCTGGGAAGAGGGCCGGTGCCGGACGGTGTCAGCCTGGTGCCGGTGCGCCAGCCGATGCGACGTCATGTCCACGCGGTGTGGCGCGCGGACGCGGACCGGCGGCCGTCGATCAGGGCCGCCGTCGGGGCCTTGCGCGCCGCCGGCCTGGCCCTGCACGCGCCGATGCCTGCCACTTCGGAGTGATCAGCTCCGCAGGCGTACCGGCAGCGACCGCACGCTGTTGCCCACGAAGGAGGCGTGGCGCGGCAGTTCGGCCTCCGGGACGGCGAGATCGAGGTCGGGGAAGCGCGTGAACAACTGGGCCAGCGCGGTGGTGCCCTCCATCCGGGCCAGCGGGGCGCCCATGCAGTAGTGCGCACCATGGCCGAGCGAGAGGTGCCGGGTCCCGCCGGCGCGGGTGATGTCGAAGCGCCCGGCGTCCGGGCCGTACGCCGACGTGTCGCGGCCCGCCGCGGAGTAACCCGCGAGCACCGGGGTCCCCTTGGGGATCAGGGTGCCGTCGAGTGTCAGGTCGCGGGTCGGGTAACGGAACGGGAAGTAGCTGACCGGGCTGTCCCAGCGCAGCGTCTCCTCCACCACATCCGCCCAGCTCGCCCCGCCCGAGCGGACCAGGGTGAGCTGGTCCCGGTGGGCACACAGGGCACGTACGGCGTTGGTGATCAGATTGAGTGTCGTCTCGTGGCCGGCGATGATGGTGAGCATCAGGGTGCCGATCAGCTCGTGCGGGCCGAGCCGGTCGCCGTCCGCCTCGCGGGCCGCGAGCAGCGCGCTGATGAGGTCGTCACCCGGATCCTCCGCCTTCGCGGCCGCGACCGCGCCGAGCACCTCCAGCATCTCCCGGTTGGCCGCCATGGCCTCCTCGGGCGCCGTGTCGGTGGCGACGACGCGATTCGACAGATGGTGCAGCCGGTCGTGGTGCCGGGCGTCCACGCCCAGCAGTTCGCAGATGACACCCATGGGCAACGGCAACGCGAAGTGCGTACGCAGATCGACGACACCGTCACCGGCGGACGCGGCCCGGTCCAGGCCGTCCAGCAGCGAGGCCGTCAACGCCTCGATGCGCGGCCGGAGTTCCTCGACACGGCGTGCGGTGAACGCCTTGCTCATCAAGGACCGCAGCCGCCGGTGGTCGGCACCGTCCGCGGTGGTCACCCCCTGCACCGTCGCGAACGCCTTCAGCGGCCAGCCGTCAGGTATCTCACCGGCCTGGAGCGCCGCGAAGTGCCGTGCGTCCTTCGCGGCATCGGGGTGCGCGAGGAAGTCCCTGAGGGCGTCGTGGCCCAGCACCGCCATGCCCCGCACCTCACCGGGCAGGACCACCGGGGCGACGGAACCCCGCGACAGCAGACGGGCGTTGGCCGCGTGCGGACAGCCGCCGGAGGGGTCCATGCGGTGCGGGCCGGCAGGTGCGGAGTTGACCGGTGGCGTGTTCAACGGGGCTCCAGACGGAAGGAGGAAGCGGGCTTCGCAGCCCGCCCACGGCACCCTTCGATTATGGGACAGCCGCCCCCCGCGTGGTGGTCAGCCCGCCTTCTCCACGAACTCCGTGGTGTAGGTCTTGCCGAGATCGACCTTCGCGTCCTTGAGGTTGGGGTTGAACGCCTTCAGGACCCGCTCGACGGTCTCCGGGCCGTCCTTCGGCATCACACCGTCCTCGGTGAACATCGGCAGGGTGCTCTTGATGGCCTTGGCGTACAACTCCTCGCCGCCCTGTGCGTAGTCGGCCGGCATCTTCGCCGCGATCTCCTCGGGCGAGTGTCCTGCCATCCACTTGAGAGTCTTCACGAAGGCGTCGGCCAGCTTCTGCACCGTCTCCTTGTTGTCGTTCACCCAGCTCGTGTTCATGTACAGGCTGGAGGACGGATAGGGGCCGCCGAGCGCCTCCTGCGAGCCCTCGGGTGTGCGCATGTCGACAAGTACCTTGCCGACCTTCTTGTCGAGGATCTGTGTGACGGTCGGGTCCGTGGTCATCCCCGCCTGGATGGAGTTCTGCTGGAGCGCGGAGATGAACGTCTGCCCGGCGCCCACGGCCACGGGGGTGATCCGGTCGGTCTGCACCCCGTTCTTCACCGCGAGGTACTTGGTGAGGAAGTCGGTGGAGGAACCGAGGCCGGTGACGCCCAGCTTCTTGCCGGAGAAGTCCTTCGGGGACTTGATCTCGTCCGCGGCGGCGTTGGACACCACCTCCACCTCGCCCGAGGTGTGCGAGAGCTGCACGACCGACTCGACCTCCTTCCCCTTCACCTGAAGGTCGAGGGTGTGGTCGTAGAAGCCCACGACACCCTGCACATCACCGGAGACGAGCGAGGTGGTGGCCTGTACGCCGGCGGGCTCGGTCAGCAACTGGACGTCGAGCCCCTCGGCCTCGAAGTAGCCGAGCTTCTGGGTGAGCATCGCCGGCATGTAGATGACCTTGTCCAGGCCGCCGACCATGATCTTGAGCCGGCCGCCGTCGGCCCCGGTGGATGAGTCCCCGCCGCAGGCACTGGCGGAGGTCAGGGCCAGCACGGTCGCGGCAGCGGCAACGGATGCCTTGAGATGGCTACGCATGGTCACGTCCTTGTGAGTGTGATGAGGCCGGAGGTTGCCGGGTTTTCCCGGGGAGGCGGCGAGGGTCAGCGGCCGTCGCCGGCGTCGGCAGGCTTCCATCGGAAGAGGCTGCGTTCGAGGAAGGACAGCAGCGCCTCGGCGAGCAGGGCGACGACCGCGAGGATCACCATGGCCGCGTAGACCCCGGCGGCGTTGAAGGTGCCCTGGGACGCCGAGACGAGCAGGCCGAGGCCCTTGGTGGCGCCGATGTACTCCCCGACGATCGCGCCGATCAGGGCGAAGCCGAAACTCACATGCAGGCTGGTGAAGATCCATGAGGTCGCCGATGGAATGACGACCTGGAAGGTGACCTGCCGGTTGGTCGCTCCGAGGATCCGCGCGTTGGCGACCAGGTTCCGGTCCACCTCGCGGGCGCCCTGGAAGGCGTTGAAGAAGACAGGGAAGAAGACGAGCACCACGGCCGAGGCGATCTTCGAGGCGGGGCCGAGACCGAACCAGATCAGGAAGATCGGTGCGAGGACGATGCGGGGCAGCGCGTTGAGCACCTTGATGTAGGGCCCCAGCACATCGGACAGGAAGCGGACCCTGCCCAGCGCGATTCCGAGAATGACACCGCCGATCACACCGATGATCCAGCCGACCAGAGCCTCGTACAGCGTGTACCAGATCTGTTCCCACAGGCTGCCCTGCGGGGTTCCGTCCGTCGCCCACCGGCTTATCTGGTCCCAGATCTTCGACGGCATGGAGAAGTTGAACGGATCGATGACCGCTGACCTGGCCAGCCACTCCCACAGGCCCAGCAGTGCGATCAGCAGGAGGACACGGGCGCTGTAGACGGTGATGCGGCGATTACGCGCGGCCCGGGCGCGAGCCTGCGCGCGTGTCCCGCCCGAGGTCTCGGTCGTGCCCGCGCTCGTGCTCTCGACCTGTGGTTTCCCGGCGGGTGCCGAGGTGCTGTCAAGCGGCATCGGACGCACTCCGTTCACGGGTGATGCGGACCTCTTCACCGAGCGAGGACCAGATCTCGCGGTAGATCTCCACGAAACGCGGTTCCAGCCGTACGGCCTCGACCTGCCGGGGACGCGGCAGATCGATGGTGAAGATCTCCTTGACGGTCGCAGGACCGGCCGTCATGACGACGACCTTGTCCGCAAGGGCGATGGACTCCTCCAGGTCGTGGGTCACGAAGACGACCGAGGCACCGGTGCCCGCCCACAGGTCCAGCAGTTCGTCGGACATCAGAGCCCGCGTCTGCACATCGAGCGCCGAGAACGGCTCGTCCATGAGCAGGAGTTCGGGGTCGTTCACGAAGGTGGCCGCGAGTGCGACGCGCTTGCGCTGCCCGCCGGACAGCTGGTGCGGGTAGCGGTCCTCGAACGAGCTGAGGCCGACGCGCGCCAGCCAGGAGCGAGCACGGTCCCTGGCCTCCGCCTTGGGCACTCCACGGAACCGTGGCCCCGCCATCACATTGGAGAGAACCGACCGCCAGGGGAACACCGCGTCCTGCTGGAAGACGAAGCCGACCTTGTCGCCGATGCCGGACACCGGAGCCCCGCTGACGAGGACCTCGCCCTCGGTGGCCTCCTCCAACCCGCTCACCAGGGTCAGAGTGGTGGACTTCCCGCAGCCGGTGGGCCCCACCACGGCGACGAACTCGCCCTGCTCGACGGTGAGGTTCAGATCGAGTACGGCAGTGTGCAGGCCACCGGACGGCGTGCGGAACACCTTGCTCGCTCCCCGCAACTCGATGACCGGACGTTTCTGAATGCTCATGACCGGGACCGTAGGAGCGGCCGTCGCACGGCGACAGCCTTGTGGGCACAACTCGCCGTTGTGCCCGTAGTACCTGTTCTGCTCGTTGTGCTCACTCGAGAATCACGATCCCGCGCACAGGGGTGGGCAGGGATCCGTGGGCCGTTTACCTTGCGGTTACACAGGAGCAAAGGGGACGGCTCCGCACAGGCCCACGGAAGGAAGAGGAGACCATGCGCCCACGCTGGCCCCAACGGCTCTCCGGACAGGTCCTGGCCGTGCAACTGGCCATCACGACCGGAGTCGTGGTCCTGGCCATCAGCCTCTTCACCGCGCCCCTCGCCCGCGAGCTCGACGAGGAGGCCATGCACCGAGCCCTGGCGATAGCCCAGACGACCGCGGCGGACCCGGCCATCACCCGAGGGCTCCTGGAGACCAGGCCGACACCGGACGGTCCCGTCCAGCGGGAGGCCGAGCGCATCAGGCGAGCCACCGGGGCGCTCTACGTGGTGACGATGGACGTGCGGGGAGTGCGCTGGTCGCACACGACGACGGCCGAGATCGGCAGGCACGTGTCCACCGACCCGAGCGACCCGCTGTCGGGCCGTGAGATCAGGCAGATCGACAGCGGCACGCTGGGGCGTTCGGCCCGCGCGAAGGTCCCCCTGTACGACAGCTCGGGCGACGTCGTCGGAGCCGTATCCGTCGGCATCGCCTACGACAGCGTGCGCCACCGACTGATCGGAGCACTCCCCGCGCTCCTGCTCTGCGCGGCGGCGGCCCTGGCGGTGGGGGCAGGAGTGGCGGTCGTGGTCTCCCGGCGCCTGCGTCGCCGCACCCATGGCATCGCCTTCTCCGACATCTCGGCACTGCTCGACGAACGGGAGGCGATGCTGCACGGGATCCGTGAGGGTGTGATCGCGTTCGACCCCCGCGGCAGGATCCGGCTCGTCAACGACGAGGCGGCCCGGCTGCTCGGTCTGGACACCGACATGACGGACTACGACCTCGACGCCGTCATGCCCGCCGGCCGCACCGCGGACGTCCTGGCCGGCCGGGTCGAGGGCGCCGACCTCCTGACCGTGAGCGGTGACCGCGTGCTTGTGGTCAACCGGATGCCGACCGCCGACGGTGGCGCTGTGGTCTCGCTGCGGGACAGGACCGAGGTCGAACTGCTCGGGCGCGAGCTCGACAGCACGCAAGGCCTTCTCGAGGCCCTGCGCGCACAGGGCCACGAGCACGCCAATCGACTGCACACCGTGCTCGGGCTGCTGGAGCTGCGCAGGTACGCGCAGGCGGCCGACTTCGTCACGCACGCCGTGGGTGATCACCGGAGCTCCGCTGAGGAGATCGCCGAGCGGGTCCACGATCCCCTGGTCTCCGCACTGCTCGTCGGGAAGGCCGTGGTGGCCGCGGAGCGCACGGTCGAGCTGCGTGTCTGCTCCCGTACCCGGCTGCCCGACCGGGTGGTGGCCCCGCGTGATCTCGTGACGGTGCTGGGAAACCTGATCGACAACGCCCTCGACGCCGCCGTGGAGAAGCGCGGCGCGGACTCCTTCGTGGAGGCGGAGCTGTGGGCGGAGGGCGCCACCGTGCTGCTCCAGGTCTCCGACACGGGCCCCGGTGTCCCCCCGGCGGCACGGGAGGCCATCTTCACCGAGGGGTACAGCACCAAGCCCCCGGCCTGCGCCGGCCCCCGTCCCGAGGCGGTCGGGCGAGGCGGTGTCCGCCCGCACGGCCGGGGAATCGGACTGTCCCTGGTCCGCCGGCTGGCCGAGCGCTACGGCGGGACGGCCCGGGTGACCGCCCGACCGGGAGGCGGCGCGGTGTTCACCGTGATCCTGCCTGAAATGATCATCCAGGGTCCGGACACGGGAGAGTGCGCCGGCGCCGGGCTCAGCACGGTCGGTGGTGCACGATGATCAACGTCCTGGTCGTGGACGACGACTTCCATGTGGCCGAGATCAACTCCGCCTATGTGGCCCGTGTCCCGGGATTCACGGTGGTGGGCCGTGCGCACAACGCGGCCCAGGCACTGCTCAGCGTGGAACGCACCACCGTGGACCTCGTCCTGCTCGACCACTATCTGCCGGACGAGACAGGGGTGACCCTGATCCGCCGGCTGCGCCAGCTCGGCCATCACACAGACGTGATCATGGTGACGGCCGCCCGTGACCTGGCGACCGTACAGATGGCGCAGCGCTACGGGGCGCTGCAGTATCTGGTCAAGCCCTTCACCTTCTCGAGCCTGCGCGCGCGGCTGGAAGGTTACGCGGCCCTGCGCCGCTCACTCGACGGCACGGCCAGGACCAGTGAAGCGGGACAGGACCAGATCGACCGGATCTTCAGCGCGTTCAAGACGGCCGAGCCACCCCGGCCCGCCCTGCCCAAGGGCCACTCGACCGCCACGGTCGGCCTGATCCGCGGAGCCCTGACGCGCAGCGCTCTGCCGCTCTCGGCCCACGAGGTCGCGGCGCGGACCGGCGTCAGCCGGTCCACCGCCCAGCGGTATCTGAAGTACCTCGAGGGCGTGGGACACATCAGGCTCACCCTGAAGTACGGCGACACGGGCCGTCCTGAACACCTGTACTCATGGGTGGGAGCCCCCTGAAGGCGAGCGGACGGGCTCACCTTGCGCAGGTCGGTTCGCGAGAAACCCACCGCCCTGATTTCTTCGGCTCCGCTGGGCGGCGTGCCCGGGCGACCGCGTCGACGCCAGGACGCGCGTACCGCTCCAGGGCGTGGACGTTGCCGGGCACGTCTGTGCCCGTCACAGAGTGATCCACGGGATGGGTGCAGGGCTCGACGCTCCGCGAGTCGCACTGACACAGATCGTCAACTGATTGATTCTCACGGGACTGGTCGCTGTCCCGGTCCTGCGTAGGGTTTCAAGAAGGCGGCAGTGCGGCATCTGCGCACTCGATCTGTTGCCGCGCCGAGTGCTGAGGCGCACCCACGAGAGAAGGACACACCCGTTATGCGCGCCCTTGTGGTCGATCACAGTGAGGCCGGACCCGTCCGGTTCGCCGATGTCGATGAGCCCATACCGTCCACCGGCGAGGCCTTGGTGGAGATACGACACATCGGTCTCAACTTCGGAGAGCTGAATTACGTGGACCAGTGGCCGGCCGGCGCCGTGCACGGTCATGACGCGGCCGGCGTCGTGGTGCGCGCCGCATCCGACGGCTCAGGGCCGCCCGAAGGTACCCGCGTCGCAGTGGGAATGGCTAGCCACGCGTGGGCGGAGCGGGTGGCAGTCAGCCCCGCCTCGCTCGGCACCGTCCCCGAGGGCGTGGATCTGGCTGACGCCGCCGCGCTGGGGATCGCCGGAGTCACCCCACTGCGGGTGCTGCGCAAGCGTTCCCTGCTGGCGCGCAACGTTCTGATCACCGGTGCCAGCGGGGGCGTGGGGCACTTCGCCGTCCAGCTGGCGGCGCTGGCGGGCGCCCGGGTGACGGCACTCGTCGGTTCGCCGGAGCGGGCCGCCGGGCTCCGTGAACTCGGCGCCGACAAGGTCCTGACAGACCTGGCCGAGACCGGGGACCGGTTCGACCTCGTCCTGGACACGGTCGGCGGGCCGCTGGTGGCCCAGGCGTGGAGTTCCCTCGCCGAGGGCGGCACCATCCACCTGGTCGGTCACTCCTCGGGGCAGGAGACCACGTTCCCGTCAGGGGCCTTGTTCGGCTTCGGCGAACCCCGCAGCATCGCCACCTACGGCGACATGACGCCGACCAGCGGGGAGCTGACGGATCTGCTGGGCCTCATGGCCGCCGGGAGGCTCTCGGCACCGGTCGGACTGCGAGGCGACTGGCAGGACGTGGGCGACGCCGTCCAGGCGCTGTTCGCGCGGAAGGTGCACGGAAAGGCCGTCCTTGACGTGGCCTGACGCTGCGGACGAAAAGCATGCGCCTCGCCCGCCGGTGGGCGGTTCGCGGCGGTGGACGAGAATGGACCCATGGATATGCTCGCGGAGGTCTTGCGTGTCTCGGGTGCGCGTGGGGCCCTCGGGGTCGTGCTGAAGGCCGGAGGAACCTGGGGCCTGTGGTTGGACACCTACCCAGGAGCGGCACTGCACGTGGTCTCCCGCGGCACGATGTGGCTCCACGTCACGGGCGAGGAACCCCTTCAAGTGCAGGCCGGAGACGCCGTCCTGGTCTCGCCGGGCACCGCACACGGGCTAGCCGGCGGCGCCGGCGTGACGATGGGTTCCTGCGACCGTGAGGCGGCGGCCCGGGCCTTTGACGATGGCCGGGCCCTGCGGCTGGGCTCGGCGCCGGTGCAGACGGAAGTGATCGTCCTGCACTATGAGCAGGACCCGGAGGTGCGCACACCGGTGCTTACCTCCCTCGCTCGGCCGATGCACGTCACAGCCCGGGAGAACGCGCAGCTCAGAAGGACCGTCAAACTTCTTGCCGCTGAGCTCGCACAGCCGCAGATCGGCACCACCGCCGCCATCAACAGCATCGTCGACCTTCTGCTCGTCCAGTTCGTACGCGCCTGGCTGGCCCGCCACCCGCAGGAGCAGTCCGGCTCATGGCTGGGGGCGATGCGTGATCCGGTCGTGCGCGACGCTCTGGCGTGTGTCCACGCCCAACCGGAACACCCCTGGACCACGGAGACCCTGGCCGCCGCGACGAGCGTCTCCCGGGCGACGCTGTCCAGGCGTTTCCGGTCCGCCCTCGGACAGACGCCGGGCGCGTACGTGACGCAGTGGCGCATCGACCTGGCGTCCGTCCGGCTCCGCGATACCGATGAGCCGGTCGAGTCGATCTCCGGCGCGGTCGGATACGGCTCTCCGCACGCTTTCAGCCGAGCGTTCAGACGTGCCCGAGGCACGGCCCCGGGCGAGTACCGTTCTCGACTTCGCAAGTGATCCGGGCTCGGGAGAGGTCAGCACCAGTCGGGTGCCGTCCCCTCAGTGCCCACATCGGTGGCGTAGCGCGAGCAGCACTCTTCTGTCGGGTCGCTCTGCGGGGCAGGCAGGGATGTGCCGGCGGTATGGCCGGCTGCGTGGCACCGTCGGCAAAGGGGGCGGTGGCTGGGCCATTCTTCGCCCGCGATCACCCTCGGTTACTATGCTCACTTCATGCCGGAGGCGGGAAGTGACGGGCGCACCGCCATCGACGGACTGCGCGGGGAGAGGGTGGATCGGGAGGCGATTCGTAACTCCTCAGATTCTCCCCGGGCCCGTTGACGAGTGATTCATGCTGGTGCACTCCTCCAGGACTTACCGTGGATCGTAAGGTTGAAGAGATGGATGGCCTGGGAAAATGCTGAATGAAGTGACCGCAACCCGCTATGTCACGCCTCTACGGGAGGGCGGTTCGCTGCCCGGGATCGTCGAGGCCGACGACCTGGGTACGTATGTCATGAAATTCACCGGAGCCGGCCAGGGCCGTAAGACCCTCGTCGCGGAGGTCATCTGCGGGGAGCTCGGCCGCAGGCTCGGACTGCGGGTGCCGGACCTGGTGACCATTCAGCTGGACCCCGTCATCGGCCTCGCCGAGCCGGACCAGGAGGTGCAGGAGCTTCTGAAGGCCAGCGCCGGGCTGAATCTCGGGATGGACTTTCTGCCCGGTTCGCTCGGATTCGACCCGCTGGCCTACGAGGTGGGCGCGGCGGAGGCCGGCAAGGTCGTCTGGTTCGACGCGCTGATCAACAACGTCGACCGGTCGTGGCGCAACCCCAACATGCTCGTGTGGCACGGTGAACCGTGGCTGATCGACCACGGGGCCACCATGATCTGGCACCACAACTGGCCCGGGGCGCAGGCCTCCGCGGCGAAGCCGTACAACGCCTCCGACCATGTACTCGCCCCCTTCGGGCCTGACGTCGCCGCCGCGGCCGCCGAGCTCGCGCCGCTCGTCACGGAAGAGCTCCTGACCGAGGTGGCGGCCGAGGTGCCGGACGCGTGGCTGGCTGACGAGCCGGGCTTCGAGAGCACGGACCAGCTGCGCCGCGCGTACGTGGAGCCGCTGCTGGCGCGTGCCGGGAGCATCCATGAGCGCATCCTCACGGAAGAACCCGTGAAGTCCCGGCCCTCCCAGGCCCCCGGATGGCTCACCGAGCATCTGACCCCCTGGCCGCATCCCACCAAGAAGGACCGCGACGCGTCTGCGGGCGCCGGACGCGACAGCAAGGACGGCGGCCGATGAGCGAGCGCGATGTCTTCGAGTACGCGGTCCTGCGGGTCGTCCCGCGCGTGGAGCGCGGTGAGTGCTTCAACGCGGGCGTGCTCGTCTACTGCCGGGCCAAGTCCTTCGTCGCCGCGCGGACTCACCTGGACGAGCACAAGCTCAAGGCGCTGGACCCGAATGCCGACGTGGTCGGGGTGCGGGCCGCGCTGCGGGCGGTCGAAGGGGTTTGCGGTGGCGGCGACGCGGCGGGCCAGGCGGCCGGCGACGACGCGGGGCGGCGCTTTCGCTGGCTGATCGCGCCACGCTCCACGGTCGTGCAGCCGGGCGTCGTGCACAGCGGTCTGACCATGGACCCGGCCGCCGAGACCGAGCGGCTCCTCGATCTGCTGGTGCACTGATCCGGATGTGACATGCGCCCGCGCTCCCGTGTGCCGTTGACACCGGGTGCCAGGGCTTCTAGCGTCTCGTCTGCTGAAGGTACTAAGCGGTTGCTCAGTTATCGGGAACTTCCTGACGTCCGCTGAGCCGCGATCCAAGGGCGAGGAGAACCAAGCATGTCCACCACCGAGCAGCGCGTCGCCATCGTGACGGGAGCGGCACGGGGCATCGGCGCCGCCACCGCCGTACGCCTGGCGGCCGAGGGCCGCGCCGTCGCCGTACTCGACCTCGACGAGGCGGCGTGCAAGGACACGGTCGAGAAGATCACCGCCGCCGGGGGCAAGGCGCTCGCCGTCGGCTGCGACGTGTCGGACAGTGCCCAGGTGGAGGCTGCCGTCGCGCGCGTGGCCGCCGAGCTGGGCGCCCCGACGATCCTCGTCAACAACGCGGGCGTGCTCCGCGACAACCTGCTCTTCAAGATGAGCGAGTCCGACTGGGACCTCGTGATGAACGTCCACCTCAAGGGCGCGTTCCTGATGGCCAAGGCCGTCCAGTCGCACATGGTGAACGCCAAGTTCGGCCGCATCGTCTCGCTCTCGTCCTCCTCGGCGCTGGGTAACCGCGGGCAGGCCAACTACTCCGCCGTCAAGGCCGGCCTCCAGGGCTTCACCAAGACGCTCGCCAAGGAGCTCGGCAAGTTCGGCGTGACCGCCAACGCCGTCGCCCCCGGTTTCATCGTCACCGAGATGACCGCCCAGACGGCGGCGCGGGTCGGCATGGGCTTCGAGGAGTTCCAGGCCGCCGCCGCGACGCAGATCCCCGTGCAGCGTGTGGGGCGTCCCGAGGACATCGCCAACGCCATCGCCTTCTTCACCGGCGAGGACGCGGGCTTCGTGTCCGGGCAGGTCATGTATGTCGCCGGCGGACCGCTCAACTGACCCCGGAAGGGCAACGGACAACATGACTGTGCAGGACAGTGGCAAGGTCGCGCTCATCACGGGCGCGAGCCGGGGCATCGGCTACGGCATCGCCGAGGCGCTCGTCGCCCGAGGCGACCGGGTCGTCATCACCGGCCGTGGCGAGGACGCGCTGAAGGAGGCCGTAGAGAAGCTCGGCGCCGACCGGGCGATCGGCGTCGCGGGCAAGGCGCACGACGAGGCGCACCAGGCCGCGGCCGTCGAGCGCGCCATGGAGGTGTTCGGCCGGGTCGACCATCTGATCAACAACGCCGGTACGAACCCCGTCTTCGGCCCGATGGCCGAGCTCGACCTCAACGTCGCCCGCAAGGTCTACGAGACCAATGTGATCTCGGCGCTCGGATTCGCCCAGCAGACCTGGAAGGCGTGGCAGCGGGAGAACGGCGGGGCGATCGTCAACATCGCCTCGGTCGCGGGCGTCTCCGCGTCACCGTTCATCGGTGCCTACGGCATGAGCAAGGCCGCCATGGTCAATCTGACCCTCCAGCTGGCGCACGAGTTCGCGCCGGTCGTGCGGGTCAACGCGATCGCACCCGCCGTCGTGAAGACCAAGTTCGCCGAGGCCCTGTACGAGGGCCGTGAAGCCGAGGCGGCGGCCGCCTACCCGCTCGGCCGGCTCGGTGTCCCGCAGGACATCGGCGGGGCGGCGGCGTTCCTCACGTCCGAGCAGTCCGACTGGGTCACGGGGCAGACACTCGTGGTCGACGGCGGTATTTTCCTGAACGCGGGCGTCGGCTGAGGGACACACACGCCAGTTTGGCCCTGGTTGCCTCAAGTGCCCCTCCGGGTCAGCCAATTGCCCGGCGGGGCGCTGCGGTATGGTCTGCCGACGCCAAGGCCGATCGAGAGGCATGCACGTGTTCTATCGGGCCGGGCTGCAGGCCGCTGCAGCCGTTGCTTCCCTTTCACTGCTGGCCGGCTGTGGCCTGCTGTCCGACAGCGGTTCGGAAACCGACCGGAAGATATCGGTCGGAACGACGAGCTCGCCCTCGACCCTCGATCCGGCGGCGGCCTGGGACGGCTCCTGGGAGCTGATGAGGAATGTCTTCCAGACCCTGGTGAGCTTCCCGACCGGCAGTACCAGCCCCGAGCCGGACGCGGCGCAGGAATGCCAGTTCACCGACTCGACGAGCATGGCGTACCGCTGCACCCTCCGCTCGGGCCTGAAGTTCTCCAACGGGGAGAAGGTCGACGCCCAGGCCGTGAAGTACTCCATCGACAGGATCACGAAGATCAAGGCCAAGAGCGGTCCGGCCGGCCTCCTCGGGTCTCTCGACCGGGTGGAGACCAAGGGGGACGACACGGTCGTCTTCCACCTGGACAAGGCGGACGCGACCTTCCCGTTCATCCTGGCGACGCCGGCGATGTCGATCGTCGCGCCCGGTGACTATCCCGCGGACAGCATCCGCGACGACGGCAAGGTCACCGGTTCCGGGCCGTACGTCATGGATTCCTACGAGCAGGGCAAGCGGGCCGAGCTGACCAAGAACCCCAGCTACAAGGGGTTCGCCGACCGGAAGAACGACGCGGTCACGATCCGCTACTTCGACGACTCCACGCCCATGGTGGAGGCGCTGAAGAAGAAGGAGATCGATGCCACCTACCGCGGACTGACCGCCGAGGAGGTCATCGGTCTCGAGGACAACAAGGAGGACAACAACGGTCTGCAGATCGTGGAGTCGGTAGGCGCCGACATCCGCTTCCTCGTCTTCAACCCCAAGGACCCGGCCGTGGGGAAGCTCCCTGTCAGGCGGGCCATCGCCCAGGTGGTGAACCGCGACGCCCTGGTCGCCAAGGTCTACCAGGGAACCGCGGAACCGCTCTACTCCATGGTTCCGAAGGGCATCGCCGGCCACACCACCAGCTTCTTCGACACCTACGGCGACCCGGATGTCGCGAAGGCCGAAAAGATACTCACCGACGCGGGCATCACCGAGCCGGTCGAGATGACCTTCTGGTACACCACGGACCGCTACGGCTCCTCCACGGCCCCCGAGTTCGCCGAGCTGAAGCGTCAGCTGGAGGCTTCGGGACTGTTCCGCGTCACCCTGAAGAGCGCGCCGTGGACGTCCTTCCAGGAGGGCTTCAGCAAGGGCGAGTACCCGGTGTTCGGACGCGGCTGGTTCCCTGATTTCCCGGACCCGGACAACTTCGTGGCCCCCTTCGTCGGCAAGGAGAGCGTGACCGGCACCCCGTACCTGACCGACGAGATCACCCAGGAGCTGCTGCCGTCCTCCCGTAAGGAGAGCGACCGCGGGGCCGTCTCCCAGCAGTTCCAGCGGGCCCAGGAGATCCTCGTCAAGGATGTCCGGCTGCTGCCCCTGTGGCAGGGCAAGCTCTATGTGGCCTCGGGCGAGGACATCGGCGGCGGCGAGCGCGCACTCGACCCCCAGACGGTCATGCAGATGTGGGAGCTGTACCGCAAGACCAGCTGGTAAGGGGCGATGTCAGTGGCCCCCGGTAGGTTCTGTACGCAAGAACCGATTGCTTACCGGAGGTTGTGGACGTGACCGACACCGACCTGCTGCCCGAGTCCTGGCGCGGCGTTCTCGGCGAAGAGCTGCAGAAGCCCTACTTCAAGGAGCTCACGGACTTCGTCGAGGAGGAGCGGGCCAGGGGGCCGGTGTATCCGCCGCGCGATCAGGTCTTCGCTGCGCTGGAGGCCACACCGTACGACCGGGTGAAGGTGCTCGTGCTCGGCCAGGACCCGTATCACGGCGAGGGCCAGGGACACGGCCTGTGCTTCTCGGTGCGGCCGGGGGTGAAGACGCCGCCGTCGCTGCGCAACATCTACAAGGAGATGAACGACGAGCTCGGCCTGCCGGTCCCGGACAACGGATATCTGATGCCCTGGGCCGAGCAGGGCGTCCTCCTGCTCAATGCGGTGCTGACGGTCCGCGGCGGCGAGGCGAATTCGCACAAGGCCAAGGGCTGGGAGAAGGTCACCGACGCGGTGATCCGTGCCGTGGCCGAGCGTCCCGACCCGGCCGTCTTCGTCCTCTGGGGCAATTACGCCCAGAAGAAGATCCCGCTGATCGACCAGGACCGTCATGTGGTGGTCAAGGGCGCGCATCCCTCGCCGCTCTCCGCCAAGAAGTGGTTCGGCTCCCGCCCCTTCACGCAGATCGACGAGGCCGTCGCCGCGCAGGGCCACGAGCCCATCGACTGGCGGATCCCGGATCTGGGAACCGGGGCGACCCGGCCGACGGCCGGGGCCCGCGCCTGAGCGGGATTGCCGGTGGCTGCGGCTAGCGTCTGAGCCACCGGAACAGGCCGGCGGTGATCAGGGAGACCTCTGTAGTGGAGCAGCGGGAAGTGTCGGGGGACGTCGTCATGACCAGGATCGGCCAGGCGATCATGCTGCTCCACGCCGGGGACAGGGAAGAGGCGCGCAATCGGCTCGGCATCATCTGGTCGGAGATCGGTGAGCGCGGTGCGGCCCTGCACCGCTGCACCCTGGCCCACTACATGGCCGATGCCCAGGACGATCCGGGGGACGAACTGGCCTGGGACCTCCGGGCGCTGACAGCCGCGGAGGGTCTGACGGGGGCGGTGGACACGGATCCGGCTGCGGATACGCATCCGGCGGCGCACACCGATCCGGCGGCGCACACCGATCCGGCCGCGGAGCACCGGGACGCGGTCGCCGTGCGGGCCTTCGTCCCCTCGCTGCACCTCAGTCTGGCGGCGGACTATCTGAAGCTCCAGCGCTTCGGGTGCGCCCGGATCCATCTGGACCGGGCCTGGGACGCCGCCGGGGTGCTGGAGGACGACGACGGGTACGGCGGAGGGATCCGTGCCGCTATCGGGCGTATGGAGCAGCGGATGCGGGGGAGCGCGACGGGGGAGTGACCTGTCCTCCCCCGCGCGAGTGACCTGTCTTCCTCGCGGGAGACGCCCCGCGCCCCGTGCCCCACGGCCCCGCGCCCCACGGCCCCGCGCCCCACGGCCCCGCGCCCCACGGCCCCGGGGCCTCAGGCGCCGGTCGCGCCGTCGATCCGTTCGCGTACGAGATCGGCGTGGCCGTTGTGCCGGGCGTACTCCTCGATCATGTGCGTGTAGATCCAGCGGAGGTTGAAGGGCTCGCCCCGCTTGCCCACACCGACGGAGAGGTCGTCGAGCGCGAACCTCGCGGCGTTCGCCCGGGCCACCTCGATCTCCGCGAGCCATGTGGTCCTGGCCTCGTCCCAGGTGTCCGTGTCGGCGAGATGGAACTCCCCGTCCGGATCCTCGTCCGTCCCGTAGATCGACGGAAGGGCCTCGCCCGCCAGCACCTCGCGGAACCAGCCGCGTTCGTTCTCGGCCAGGTGCCGGACGAGACCGAGCAGCGTGAATTCCGACGGGGGCACGGACGCCTCCCGCAGCTGGGCGTCGGTCAGCCCCTCGCACTTCATGGCCAGAGTCGTGCGGTGGTAGTCCAGCCACCCCTCCAGCATCTGGCGTTCGGCTGCGTCGATCGCGGGCGGGGAGCGTTCCTGTGTCGTCATACGCCTCATCCTCGCTCACGGATGATCGACGGCGGCACGGGTTGATCGCCGCCGAGCATCCCCCGAAGCAGCTCGCCGCAGCCCCTGCGCAGTTCCTCCTCGGTCGGGACGGCCCGGTGGTAGGAGCCCACCGCGCAGGCGAACATCATTCCTTCCGCCCAGGCCACGACGGACAGTGCGTGACGTTCCGGTTCGGCAGATCCCGCCGCGGTCATGAGGGCCACCAGTGGTTCGCTGAACCGTCGGCCCGCCTCGTCGTAGTACCTCCGGAGGCCGGGGCGCCGGGTGGCCTCCAGGGCCAGTTCGTAGCGGCAGACCAGGAGATCGGTGGAGCCGGTCAGATACCGGTGCAGCACGTGGGCCAGCCCCGCGGCCGCTCCGGCCGCCCCGGCCGGAGCGCCGGCCGTGAGCAGTTCCCCGGGGGCCAGCACCCGTGCCTCCAGCTCGGCGAGCCGGCGGACGGCGGCCTCCAGCAGGGCCTGCCGGGTGCGGGCGTGGTTGGACGTCGAACCCTGGGGGAGCCCGGCGCGCTCGTCCACCGCCCGGTGGGTGAGCCCCCTCATCCCGCGCTCGGCGAGCAGGGCGAGCGCGGCGTCGGCGATCAGCTCGGCGCGGGAGGGTGCGGCCGGCCGGGCGGCGGGGCTGGCGGACGCGGGGGTGCTCGCGGTGGGCGTGGGGCGTGTGGACGGCGTGGGGCGTGTGGACATGGAACCAATCTACCGCCGCCACTACGCCTGTAGTACAGTGGACCCAGGGCACTACAGATGTAGTTCCGAAAGGGGGTCGGTCATGACGGGCATGACGACATTGCGAGCGGTGGTCATCGGCAGCGGGATCGGTGGACTTACCACCGCTGCGGCGCTGCACCGGAGCGGCTGGCAGGTCACCGTGCTGGAGCGGGCGCCCTCCCTCGACCCCGTCGGCGCCGGCATCAGCCTCGCCCCCAACGCCCAGCGAGCCCTGGATGTCATCGAACTGGGCGACGCGGTCAGGGAACTCGCGGCCTGGCAGGGTGACGGTGGCATGCGTACACCGTCAGGGCGCTGGCTCGCCCGCACGGACAGTGCCGCCGCGGCCGAACGGTTCGGCGGACCGCTCGTCCTGCTGCACCGCTCGGCTCTCATCGGCCTGCTCCGCACCCGGCTTTCCGAGGGCACCGTGCGCACCGGAACACCGGCACGGCTCGTGGATCCGGGGTGCCCTGGTGGCAGCCCGGCGATCGTCGGGACGGACTCCGGCGAGATCGAGGCCGACCTGGTGATCGGTGCCGACGGCGTCGGCTCGGCCGTGCGCACCGAGCTGTTCCCCCGTCACCCGGGCCCCTCGTACAGCGGATTCACCACCTGGCGTGTCCTCGCTCCAGGGACGGGCCGGGCCTTCAGCTCGCACGAGACCTGGGGCCGAGGCGAGCTCTGGGGCAGCCACCCGCTGAAGGACGGCGGCATCTACGCCTACGCGGCGGCCGTCGCGCCCGCCGGGGAGCGGGCCGCCGACGACGAGAAGGCGGAGCTGGTGCGCCGGTACGGCGACTGGCACGACCCGATCCCCTCCATCATCGACGCCGTCGAGCCGGACCAGGTCCTGCGCCACGACGTGTACCAGCTGACCGATCCGCTGCCCTCCTTCCACCGGGGCCGCGCCGTGCTCGTCGGTGACTCCGCGCACGCCATGGCGCCCTTCCTCGGCCAGGGCGGAAACCAGGCCATCGAGGACGCCGTCGTGCTCGCCCACCACGTCACGCCGGGCGGCGACCTGGGAGCGGGCCTTGCGGCCTACAGCGCGGACAGACATCCCCGTACGACCGCCATGGTCCGCAAGGCGGCGCAGATCTCCCGGATGACCGGGCTGTCAGGTGCGCCGGCCGTCGCCCTGCGGGACGGACTGATGTCGGCGGTCGCCCGCTTCGGACCCGGTCTCGTCCTGCGCACCTTCGACGGCATCTGCGACTGGCAGCCGCCGCAGCGCACGTATGCTGCCGGGGCCAGGGGAGGACGGACGGCCGGACCGTGACGCGTCCCTGGTCAAGACGACAGGGAGAATCTCGTGAAGGTCGGCTGCATCGGGCTCGGCGACATCGCGCAGAAGGCGTATCTGCCGGTACTGACCACTCGGCCCGGAGTCGAACTGCATCTGCAGACCCGCACCCCGGCCACACTGGCGGCCGTCGCCGACGCCTACCGGATTCCCGGGCAGCAGCGCCACGAGGACCTCGACTCGCTGCTGGCCCAGGGGCTGGACGCCGCCTTCGTGCACGCGCCGACCGCCGCGCATCCGGAGATCGCGGAGCGGCTGCTGGAGGCTGGTGTCCCCACGTACGTCGACAAGCCCCTCGCGTACGAACTCGCCGACTCCGAGCGGCTGGTGGACCTCGCCGAGGAGCGCGGGGTCACACTCGCGGTCGGCTTCAACCGCAGGCTCGCCCCGTCGTACGCGCAGTGTGCGGAGCACCCGCGCGAGCTGATTCTCCTGCAGAAGAACCGGGTCGGTCTGCCCGAGGCCCCGCGCACCATGGTGCTGGACGACTTCATCCATGTCGTCGACACCCTGCGCTTCCTGGCCCCGGGACCGGTGTCCGGCGTCGTGGTGCGGGCACGGATCGTCGAGGGGCTCATGCACCATGTGGTGCTCCAGCTGTCCGGCGACGGATTCACCGCCATCGGCACGATGAACCGGCTCAACGGGTCGACGGAGGAGATCCTGGAGGTGTCGGGCCAGGACACCAAGCGTCAGGTCCTCAACATCGCGGACGTCGTCGACCACAAGGGCCAGCCGACGCTGCGCCGACGTGGCGACTGGGTGCCGGTCGCCCGGCAGCGCGGCATCGAGCAGAGCGCGCTGTCCTTCCTGGACGCGGTGCGGGCCGGTGAGGTCCTCAGCGCCAGGGACGCGCTGGAGACCCACCGGCTGTGCGAGCGAGTGGTACGGGACGCGTGGGAGCAGGCGTCCTGAGGTACCGCAGTCCCGCCGCGGCGAAGAAGGCGGCCAGCACGGCCGACGCGCCGTACACGGGCCAGGCTCCCAGCCGGACGTAGAGGGTGGTGCCCCGGGCGAGCGGTACGTCGTACACGGCCGCCGCGCTCGCGTCCGTGCCGAGCGGCGCACCCAGGCGCTCGCCCCGCGGACCGTACGCGGCGCTCACACCCGTGAGCGTGGCGTGCACCATCGGGCGGCCCGTCTCGGCCGCCCGCAGTGCCCCGAGCGAGGCGTGCTGCTCAGGGGCCCAGCCGTGCTGGAACGTCGAGGTGGACGACTGGGCGACCAGCACCTGTGCGCCGTCCTTCGCCAGCTGCCGGCTCATGTCGGGGAACGCCGTTTCGAAGCAGACCACCGGGCCCACCCGCAGCCCGTCCGTCAGATCCATCACCACGGGACCGCTGCCGCGCAGCCGGTCCTCGCCCGCAGCCTTGCCCACGGAGGTGGCCCAGCCGAGCAGTGCGCGGGCCGGGACGTACTCGCCGAAGGGCACCAGGCGCATCTTGTCGTAGCGGTCCCCTGTGGGGCCGTCAGGTCCCACCAGCACCGCGGACTTGAAGATCCCCGCGCGGTCGGGACCGTCCGCCCGCCGGGCGTCCATGTTGACCAGCACATCGGCGCCGGTCAGGCGCGACAGCGCGGCGACACGCTCCGACGTCTCCGGGCTCCGGGACAGATCGACGGCCACACTGCTCTCGCCCCACACCACCAGGTCCACGTCCCGGCCCGCCAGGTCACGGGTCAGTTCCTCACCGCGCGCGAAGCGGCGTCCGATGCTGCCGGGGCCCTCGACGACACCCGGCTGCACCACGGCGATTCTGGTCGTGCCGGTCTCCTCGGGCCGTGGCGCCCAGAGCGTTGTCGCGTATACGCCCAGCGCCCCCGCCACCAGGCACGCGGCCCCGGCAGTACGGGCCGGTGGCACGGCGAGCAGTACGGCGACCACCGTGTTCACGGCCACGACGCCCAGACTGACCAGCCACACGCCCCCCACCGACGCGACGCGCAGCGCCGGCGGGACGTCCCACTGACTGGCGCCCAGCAGTCCCCAGGGGCCGCCGAGTCCCTCCCAGGAGCGGACGAGCTCGATCATCAGCCAGCCGGAGGGCACCACGGCGACAGCGGCCAGGGAATCGCGGACGGACGGCGGACCGCCGAGAAGCCGGGCCACGAGCAGGCCCCAGGGCGCCCACAGCAACCCGAGCAGCGCGGCGAGCACCAGGATGAAGACATGGAGGCTCGGCATCAGCCAGTGGTGCACGGCGAGCATGAAGCCCGTACCGCCGAGCCAGCCGTCGAGCGCCGCGCGCCGTCCCGTGTCCGCCGATCGGATCAGCAGCAGCCAGGGCACCAGGGCGACGTAGGCGAACCACCAGAGCGAGGGCGCGGGAAACGTCAGGGCCGGCAGGGCGCCCGCGCACAGGGCCAGGGCGCCGCGCCCGGTACCGGAACGCAGCGACCGCTCGTACGGAAGCCGCCCGCGCCACATCGGCATGCGTGCCCTCCTCGCCGGTCGTGCGCCTGATCCCAGTGTGGTGCAGAAGATCAGCAGTGCACAGAGGGCGTGCCGTGGCCCCCGGGCTCCGTGGCCGTGGATCAGCCGGCTGTCGCGCCCGGGGCGAACCGCCACTTCTGGTGCGCGGTGAGGTTCCGGATCCGCCAGCCCGGTTCCGTACGCCGCAGTTCGAAGACGTACCGGCCGCCGGTGACCAGCGCGGGAGCCGACTCCCCGCCCCAGGCCTCCGGGCTCGTCGGGCTGAGATAGTCCGCCCGCACCTGGGCACGGTCGCCGGGGTATCCGCCCAGATCCTGGAGATCCAGCCGCCTGTTGACGATCAGATGCTGGCGACCCGGGAAGAGCCGCAGACTCTCCGCCAGCCACCGTGCGGCCTCGGCGGCCGAGCCTTCGGAACCGCCCGCGCTCCGGTAGTCGGCGCGCCCGTCCGGGGTGAACAGGGCGCCGTAGTCCTCCCAGACGCCGTCGTCCACCGCCACGGCGTAATCGGTGATCACTGCATCGATGGAGAGCCGGTCCATCACCGTCGCCAGAGCCACGCGCTGTGTCATCGCCCAAGTCTCGGCTGTCGGGAGCCGCAAGCCAAGGGGCCGTGCGTCTCTGCTGCCCGCGCGACGTGCCGTGCGTCGACGCTGCGCCCGCCCGACGTGCCGTGCGTCGACGCTGCGCCCGCGTGACGTGCCCAGTGGCGACGCCGCCCGCGCGCCGTGTCGTGCCGGCCGGTGTCAGCCCGCGAGCGACCCCAGGAGGTCCCAGGTCCTGCGGCGGTCGCGGTCGCCGGCGATCTCCGTGCCGGAGAACACCACCTCCGTGGCCCCGGCATCCCGGTAGCGCTGCACCTCGGCGGCGACCCGTGCCTCGTCGCCGATCACCGCCACATCGGCGGCTCTACGGCCCCCGGACAGCTCGATCACCCGGGCGTAGGAAGGGATCTGCTCGTAGAACGCGAGCCGTTCGGTCGCCTTCTCGCGGACGGCGTGGGCATCGTCGGTGACCACGCCGCTCACCAGGGCCACGATGCGGGGCGCGGGCCGGCCGGCGGCCTCGGCCGCGGCGGTGACGGCCGGGACGATGTGCTCGGCGAGGGCGCGCGGGCCCGCCAGGTAGGGCAGGATCCCGTCGGCCAGTTCCCCGCTCGCGCGCAGCGCCTGAGGACCCATCGCGGCGACGAGCAGCGGGACGCCCGCCTCCGCGCCGGGAACCCGGGCCGGCAGGGCGGTGGTCGCGGTGAGCAGCTCGCCATGGAAGTCGGCGTGGCCTGTCTCGGTCAACTGCCGCAGGGCGGTGAGGAACTCCCGCAGACGGGCGATGGGCCGTTCGAAGGGGATGCCGAAGCCGGTCTCCGTCAGGTGCTTCGTCCCGAGCGCAAGACCGAGATGGTAGCGGCCGTGCGTGGCCGCCTGGGCCGTCTGGGCCTGGCTGGAGACCAGCAGCGGATGGCGGCCGAACACCGGGATCGCGGAGGTGCCCACCTGGAGTCCTGGGACCTCCCGGCCGACGATCGCAGCGAGCTGGGGCGAGTCCACGCCGACGGTCTGCCCGAACCAGGCGGACCGCAGCCCGGCCTCCGAGGCTTCGTGCGCGAGCCGCACGGTGGCGTCGATCTGGTTGTCCGAGTCGTTCCCGTTGAGCACTACGCCAGTAGTCATGTCAGAGTGAACCGGCCTCGGTCGCCCCCGCATTCCGTCCCGTATGGCAGTCGTGTGAACACGCTGAACGGCGTCACGGCAGGCCGTCAGCCAGCACCTGGCCGTGCTGGAAGGCGTGGGGCCGGTCGGGGTGCGACGCGAGGGGCGTCACAAGTCCCATGACCTGAACACCGAACCACTTGAGCGCATCGCGAACCGATGGCTCAGGCCCGACGTACCGGAGAGCACCTCATGAGGATCAACATGTCGAGCGTTCTCGTCGACGACCAGGAAAAGGCCCTGCGCTTCTACACCGATGTCCTGGGCTTCGTGAAGAAGGCCGAGATCCCGCTCGGCGAGTACCGCTGGCTGACCGTGGTCTCGCCGGACGACCCCGACGGCACAGAGCTGGCGCTGGAGCCCGACAGCGGCCACCCCGCCGCGAAGCCGTACAAGACGGCGCTGGCGGCGGACGGTGTCCCGCTGACCTCCTTCGCCGTGGACGACGTACGCGCCGAGTTCGACCGGCTGCGCGGGCTGGGGGTGCGCTTCACCCAGGAGCCCGTGGACATGGGGCCGGTCACCACCGCGGTCCTGGACGACACCTGCGGCAACCTCATCCAGATCATGGACAGCAAGTAGGGGCTCGGGATCAGCCGGCCGACTCGCCCGCGTGGGGGCTCAGCACGCCGGCTGCGATCAGTACGAACAGGGCGATGCCGAGGACCACGCGGTAGATCACGAACGGCATGAAGCTCTTGGTGGTGATGAACTTCATGAACCACGCAATGACGGCATATCCGACAGCGAACGCGATGATGGTCGCGAAGATCGTGGGCGGCCAGGAGACATGTCCCTCGCCCGCGTCCTTCAGTTCGAAGACGCCCGAAGCCAGCACCGCGGGAACCGCGAGGAGGAAGGAGTAGCGGGCTGCGGCCTCACGGGTGTAGCCCATCAGCAGCCCGCCACTGATCGTCGCACCCGAGCGGGAGACACCCGGGACCAGGGCCATCGCCTGGCAGAAGCCGAAGATCAGGCCGTCCCTGACGCCCAGCTCCTTCAGCGTTTTGCGTTCCTTGATCGCCCGGTGCTTGCCGCCGGTCTCGTCGCGGGCCGCGAGCCGGTCCGCGACACCCAGGACGATGCCCAGCACGATGAGCGTCGTCGCGATCAGGCGCAGGTCGCGGAACGGGCCCTCGATCTGGTCCTTGAACGTCACGCCGAGCACACCGATGGGGATGGAGCCGATGATGACCAGCCACCCCATCTTGGCGTCGTGGTCGCTGCGCATCGAGGCATTGGTCAGTGACCTGAACCAGGCCGAGAGGATCCGGGCGATGTCCTTGCGGAAGTAGATGAGTACCGCGGCCTCCGTGCCGATCTGCGTGATCGCGGTGAACGCGGCTCCCGGGTCGTGCCAGCCCGCGAAGGCCGCGGCCAGCCGCAGGTGCGCGCTGGAAGAGATCGGCAGGAACTCGGTCAGTCCCTGAACGAGGCCCAGGACGAATGATTCGAACCAGCTCATGGGGCTTAGGCCATCCCGGAGGTACTCATGCAACGGCCGACGGACGTGGAGGCCGTCGGCGGCGTGCGGATGCGGTCAGAAAGGGGACGGGACGCCACGGCCCCGGACATCCTCTGTCGGATGCGCGCAGCGTATCGCCTACAGGTGAACAGACTCCGTCTGCCCCTGACTACGCCGCGTCGCCCGCGCGTGCCCCTGCCTCCGACGTCGTCGCTTCGGACGGCGTTGCTTCGGACGCCGCGACGTCCGCCCGGCCCAGCCGGTGCCGCCTGCGCCAGGCGACCAGTGCCGCACCCGCCCCGGACAGCACGATGAAACCCATCGCGGCCAGGAACGCAGGCGACGTCGGGGAGGAGGCGGAGCTGCCCGCTATGACGTACGCGGCCGTGTTCGGGATCGAGCCGAGCCCGGTGGCCAGCAGGAACGGCGGGTAGCCCATACGGGAGGTCGCCGCGCAGTAGTTGGCCGCGGCGAAGGGCACCCCGGGGAAGAGCCGCAGCGCGAGCATCGACCTGAACCCGTGCCGGCTCAGCAGTCCGTCCGCTGCCTTCAGGTACTTGCCGCGCAGCAGCGTCCGGAGCGCGTCCTGCCCGAGCACCCGGCCGAGCAGGAAGGAGACACCGGCACCGAGGACGGTGCCGGCCAGCGCAGCCGCGAGCCCGGCCTGGGCACCGAACAGCGCACCGGCGGCCAGGTTGAGCAGCGGCCTCGGCACGAAGGCCACGGTGCACACGCCGTACGCGAGCCCGAACAGCATCGCGGCGGCGGAACCGTCAAGGTGTGGAGGCCAGCCGCCGGAGGCCAGCAGCCGCTGTGGCTCGAGCAGCAACATGGTGACGGCCGAGGCCAGCAGAACCGCCACGAGCAGGGAGAACCGGGACCAGGGGGAGAGCAGTGCCCTCGTACAGCGCACTGCGAGGCCGGTTGAGGGCCGTGTTGCGGGGACGGGGTCGAGCATCTGGGGAGCGTAACCGAAACAGGTGTGTGATCGCCGTATGTGCGGACGAGGGCGGCGGCGGATCGGAACCGAGACCGCAGTTCGGCCCCGACGCTCCCGGTGCCCGCCGGACGTTGCCTCAGGCGGCTCTGCCCTGCGTGGACCTGACTGCCCATGACATCGACGTCCACCGCAACCCGTACGGGACGGGCAGCGCGTTCATCCTGCACCGAGCAGTAGTGCGGCGACCGCCTCCGGGGCCTCGTGCATCGCGTCGTGGCCGGTCGGGAGGTCGTGGACCCGCCATCCGGGATCGGCTCGTAGCCGGGTGCGGAGTCCGGCGAACGGGGTCCGCTCCTCCCAGCCGGAGCAGTAGACGAACTCGCGGCGGGGGGCCTGGTCGAGCACGCCTGTGAGCCGGATCGTCTGCAGGAACGAGGCGAGGGGGTGGGGGCGGCGGCGAGGATCGCCGCCGTCGGGCGGCCGGACGGAGTAGCCGGTGGTCGCAGCGCCGGCGGCGAACGCTTCCCGGTAGCGCTCGGTCGTCGACGACCAGCACGACTCGCCGTCGCGCGGTACGTAGGCGTCGAGATGCACCAGCCGCGAGACCCGGCCCCCCGCGCGATCGGCGGCGGCGGCGATCACCATTCCGCCGTAGCTGTGGCCGACCAACGTCGCGTCGGTGATGTGGGCGCGATCGAGGAGCCGCAGTACGTCGTCGGCGTGCGTGTCGAGGTTGGCGGTCGCGACCGTCGCGGTGTCGTCGTCCGGCCGCAGACCGGTCAGGGTCAGGGCGTGAACGGAGTGACCGGCGCGCTCCAGCAGTGGAACCACCGCCTCGAACGACCAGGAGCCGTGCCAACCGCCGGGCACCAGAACGAACGTCGCCATGCGTTTCCCCCTCCACCGAGCCGCACCGTCGAAGCACGCTACCCCGACGACACGGGGTGCGGTCGGGCGTTCTGTGCGACCTGAGAACTCCGCGTGGAGGCAGTCTCACCCGGTCTAGGTGTGGCTTGCCACAGCCGAAAGCCCGAACGGGCTCGCCTTCAGGATTCCTGAGATCCGAGGTCATGGAGGAAGCTTCGTGCCAGCTCGTGCGTGTCGAGCTGCGCCGGGTCGCGCCCGCTCATGATCCAGAAGAAGGCCGGTCCGATCAGCCGGGCGCCCGCTTGATCGCCGGCCGGTCGGGCCGCGTCGATGCGATTCAGGACGGCACTCGCGCTGGCGCTGAGAACGTCCTTGGTCGCGATCAACTGTTTCACCGCCGGATCGTGCTGCGCGGCGGCGAGCAGGGCGCGGTAGCCGGCTCCGGCCGGTGAGTGGGCGAGGAAGCGCACCAGCGCGTCGAGGTAGGACGTGATCTCGGCGAGCGGGGTACGCGACGGCGCGACGGCGAGTTCTTCCTCGGCGTCGTCCACACACGCCTCGAAGAGGATCTCCGCCTTCGTCGACCACCAGCGGTAGACCGTCTGCCGCCCGACGCCCGCCCGCATGGCGATGCCCTTCATGGTCAGGGCCGCGTAGCCGACCTCGAGCAGCAGGTCGTCGACGGCATGCAGGACGGCCTCGCGCGCCTGCTCGCTGCGGGGCCGGCCGCCGCGGCCCTTCACCTCGATCATCCCGCCATGGTAGCGAGACAGCCTGACTGGTTATTGCCCGCCGGCAACTAGACACCGTGTACCGATACTTCTATGGTTTCGGTACGCGGTGAACCGAAACCGGTTGTGGAAAGCCATGCCGTCTTCGTCGCAGGGGCCACGGGCACCCGGCGCGCGATCGCCACGCTCAAGACCTGGAAGATCCTGGTCATCCCGGCCGGTACCGGCCTGGCCATGCCGGTCCTCGACCTCGGCGTGGCGGTCTCGCTCCGGCCGCATCGGGCGGGCCTGGCCTCCGGCCTGGGTCCGGCCCCGCGCGCGGTCGCTCCGCTGGTGCCGGCGGCGACGGCGGCTGCGGTCGCCCGCTCGGCGACGCCACCCCAACACGTACTATCGCGACCTCTCGCAAACGCGTACTATCGCGTTCAGTCTCCCGCTGAGTACGACAACCCGCCCCGTTTGAGGAGCCCTTCATGCCCGCTGTCCTGAACCCCGTCCTCGATCTTCTGACCGTACGCGGCACCGTCACCGAGGCCGAGCAGGTCACCGCCCGGATGCGTCGGCTGCGCATCGACGGTGGACAACTGGCCGGTCTGGAGGTCCAGCCAGGCCAGCAGGTGCGGGTCCTGGTCGGCGGACTCACCCTCCGTACGTACTCGATCTGGCGCTACGACCCGTCCGGCGGCGTCGAGTTGTGTGTACTGGACCACGCAGCCGGCGGGCCGGGGGCCCGATGGGGCCGCACCGTCGCACCAGGCGAACAGGTGCGGCTGCGGCGACCCGAGGGCACCTTCACGCTGCGTCCCGACGCAGCCCGCCACCTCTTCGTCGGCGACGAGACGGCCTCGGTCGCGTTCGGTGCGATGCTCGCGGCACTGCCAGGGGAAGCCGTCATCTCCGGCTGCGTCGAGACGGCGACGGCTGCGGACCGGCTGCCCCTGGCGGGCGGCGACCGGCTCGACTGGGTACTCCGGGGCGAGACGTCACTGCCGGACGCGGTACGACGTCTCGCCCCGGAACCCGGCGGGATCGCGTATGTCGCCGGGGAGGCACGGGACGTGCAAGCAGTGCGGCGGGTGCTCCAGGAAGCGGGGTGGGACCGGCGCGCGGTCCTGACCAAGCCGTTCTGGACGCCGGGCAGGAAGGGCATGGACTGACGGCCAGGGCGTACGCCTCCGTCCGCCACTGATGATCCACAGGTGCTGAGCATCGCTCAGGCGCGTCCGGACTGACGGAGTCAACGGCGAAACGTGACCAGTCCAAGGCCGGGCCCAGAGGCGCTGCTGACTCCGTCGCGCAAAACGCCGGTACACGGTGGGCCGGGCAGGCCCGAACACCGGAGGCAACTGCCGCCAGGAGCGGCCCGACGTGGAAACGTCGTCCTACTCGGTGGCGTCCTGGGCCACTGTCGATGGGATCAGTGCCGCAGAGTCGACCGTTCGCCGAACCCTCCCGCACATCCCGCAGGTTCGGCCCGCCGGAAAACCATTCGACGCCCCCGCGTCGCTCCGGCATGCTCAGGGGCATGTTCCGGTACGCCTTCCTCGCAGCGCAGTCCGCAGTCGCGGACGCGCCGAAGGCTGCCCTGAGCCTTGTGGCCGCATGTGCCGCAGCAGCACCTGACGCAGCGTTCGCCGCTGACGCAGCGTTCGCCGCTGACGCAGCGTTCGCCGCTGCCGCAGCGCCCTTCGGCGGCGCCCGAAGCTGACCCTCCCCCGACAGTCCGGCGGACCCCGTAAGGGGAGGGTCGGCCGGGCCCTGGGGTCTTCTTCTCTCAGCTTCGAATCCAAGGAACGAGCCATGCCCAAGACGGCATACGTGCGCACCAAGCCGCACCTGAACATCGGCACCATGGGGCACGTCGACCACGGCAAGACCACCCTGACCGCCGCCATCACCAAGGTGCTCAGCGAGCGCGGAAGCGGCACCTTCGTGCCGTTCGACCGGATCGACCGGGCCCCCGAGGAGGCGCAGCGCGGCATCACCATCAACATCGCGCACGTCGAATACGAGACCGACACCCGCCACTACGCGCACGTCGACATGCCCGGGCACGCCGACTACATCAAGAACATGGTCACCGGAGCGGCGCAGCTCGACGGGGCGATCCTCGTCGTGTCCGCCCTCGACGGCATCATGCCGCAGACCGCCGAGCACGTGCTGCTGGCCCGTCAGGTCGGCGTCGATCACATCGTCGTCGCCCTCAACAAGGCCGACGCGGGTGACCCCGAGCTCACCGACCTGGTGGAGCTGGAGGTCCGCGAGCTGCTCTCCGCGCACGGGTACGGCGGGGACAGCGTGCCCGTCGTACGGGTGTCGGGGCTCGGAGCGCTCCAGGGTGACCCACGGTGGACGGCGTCCATCGAGGGGCTGCTGGACGCCGTCGACACGTACGTACCGATTCCGGTGCGCTACACCGACGCGCCCTTCCTCCTGTCCGTGGAGAACGTGCTCACCATCACCGGGCGCGGCACCGTCGTCACGGGCGCAGTGGAGCGTGGCACCGTGCGGGTCGGGGACCGGGTGTCGGTGCTCGGCGCGGACATCGAGACCGTCGTCACCGGCCTGGAGACCTTCGGCAAGCCGATGGAGTCCGCGGAGGCCGGCGACAACGTCGCGCTGCTGCTGCGCGGGGTCGAGCGCGACCGGGTCCGCCGCGGCCATGTGGTGGCGGCGCCCGGCAGCGTGACGCCGAGCCGGCGGTTCACCGCGCAGGTGTACGTCCTGTCCGCCAGGGAAGGGGGCCGGACCACGCCGGTCACCACCGGATACCGGCCGCAGTTCTACATCCGTACGGCGGACGTCGTCGGCGACGTCGACCTCGGCGACGTGGCGGTCGCGCGGCCGGGAGACACGGTCACCCTGACCGTCGAGCTCGGCCGTGACGTCCCGCTGGAGTCCGGCCTCGGCTTCGCGATCCGCGAGGGCGGCCGTACGGTCGGCGCCGGCACGGTCACCGCTCTGGTCTGACGGCCACGACGCGGCCCGTCTCCCCAGCACCCCGGGGAGGCGGGCCGCGCGCTGTGCAGCAGACTGGGGCCTTGGCAGACACAGCTCTTGTCCTGGGTGCCGGAGGCGTCACCGGCACCGCCTGGGAAACCGGCATCCTGCACGGGCTCGCCAAAGCGGGCGTCGATCTCTCCACGGCCGATCTGATCATCGGGAGCTCGGCCGGAGCCATCGTCGGGGCGCAGCTGGCCTCGGGACTCGTCGCCGTCGGCGACCTCTACGAGCGGCAGCTCGCCGACCCGGAGGACGACAGGGGGGCCGCGGCCCGGCTCGGACCCGTCACCATCCTGCGGTACGCGAGAGCGATGCTCTCCTCCCGTACGCCCGAGGACTACGGCCGCAAGCTGGGCGTCCTGGCGCGCGACAGCCGGCCCGGAGCGACCGCGGCCGAGCGGCGCGAGGTGATCGCGAGCCGGCTCCCGTCGCCCGAATGGCCCGAACGCGACCTGCTGATCACCGCCGTGGACGCGTCGACCGGCGCGCTGCACACCTTCGGCAGGGCGGGCGAGGTCCCGCTCACGGACGCGGTCACCGCGAGCTGCGCCGTTCCCGTGGTCTGGCCCGTGGCCGGCGCCGGAGGCGGGAGCTGGATCGACGGGGGCGTGCACTCGCCGGCCAACGCCCACCTCGCCTCAGGCTACGAACGTGTCGTCGTGATCGCCCCCACCGCGAGCGGCAACAGGGTGATCGTCTCGCCCCGTGCACAGGCCGCCGAACTGGAGGCCGCAGGCGCCCGGGTCGAGGTCATCACCCCTGACGCGGGCACGAAGAAGGCCATCGGCCGCAACTCCCTGGACCCCGCGCGCAGGGCCGCCGCGGCCAGGGCAGGCCTCGCCCAGGCCGCCGCCCACACCGAAGCGGTCGCCGCAGTGTGGAACGGCTGACCGCGGGGCCTGACCCGGCGCTGCCAGAACCGGCGGGAAGCGGGCCCGGAGCCCGTCACAATGGGGGAGTGAACGAGTCGATACCCGTCATCCGCGACACCGACCGCGGCACCGCGAGGCTGCTGCCCGACGTCGACCGGGAGCGTGCCTGGCTGCTCACGGTCGACGGCGCCCCGCAGTCCTACGTCGATCTCGACGAGCCGGAGCACCTCGAATTCGAGTACGTACGCCGGCTCGGCCATGTCGTGGACCGGGCCGCCGCACCGGGGACCCCGCTGGACCTGGTGCATCTCGGCGGTGGCGCGCTCACGCTGCCGCGCTACGTCGCGGCGACCCGCCCCGGGTCGCGGCAGCAGGTCGCCGAGGCGGACCGAGGGCTCGTCGAGCTGGTCCACGAGCAGCTGCCGCTGCCCGAGCGGGCCGCCGTCACCGTGCACGCGACCGACGCCAGGGGCTGGCTCGAAGCGGCACCCCAAGGCTCCGCCGACCTCCTGATCGCCGATGTCTTCGGGGGCGCGCGGGTGCCCGCGCACCTCACCTCCGTGGAGTACGCGCGAGCCGCGGGGCGCGTCCTGCGAGCGGAAGGCGTCTACGCCGCCAACCTGGCCGACAGCGCTCCCTTCACCTTCCTGCGATCACAACTGGCCAACTTCGCCGAGGTGTTCGACGAGCTCGCGCTCATCGCCGAGCCCGCGGTCCTGCGCGGCCGGCGCTTCGGCAACGCCGTGCTGCTCGCCTCCCGCGCCCCGCTCGACATCGCGCCGCTCACCAGGCTGTGCGCGGCGGACGTCTTCCCCGCGCGGGTCGAGTACGGGGCGGGGCTGACCCGGTTCATGCGGGGTGCGAAGCCGGTGCGGGACAGCGAGGCCGTGGCCTCACCGGAGCCCCCCGACGGCGCCTTCAGCATCGGCTGACCCCCGGGCCGGGGCAGGGACGCTGATGTTCCTGACCGTGCTGCGGCGCGTCAGATTCCGTACATCAGGGACCAGCAGCACGCCCGCCGTCACGAGCACGATCAGAGCGGCACAGCCCCACAGCGCCTGGCTGCGGCCGACGAGCGTCTCGACGGGACCGGCCACCGCAGTGGCCAGCGGCACCATCGCGACCGAGCCGAACCAGTCGTACGCCGCGACCCGGGAGAGCTTCTCCTCCGGGATCTCCTGGTGGAGGGCCGTCATCCAGGACACGCCGAACACCTCGATGGCGACCCCGGTCACGAACATCACCGCGCAGAGTCCGGCCACGGGCAGCGGGATCGCGAGCCCCGCGGACGGCAGGGCCAGGGGGAACACGCAGAGTGTCCCGGCCAGCAGCAGCCGTCTGGGCTTCCACCGCATCATCAGCAGCGCGCCGCCCAGCGTGCCGACGCCGAACGCCGCGAGAGCGAATCCCCAGGGGCGGGCACCGCCGAGTTCGTCCCGCGCCACCAGAGGGCCGTACACCGCCTCGGCGGCCCCGACGACGGCCACGACCACGGAGAACTGCAGCACCACGGCCCAGAGCCAGGGACGGCCGACGACCTCCCGCCAGCCGTCCCGCAGGTCGGCGAGCAGCCCGCCGCCCGGGACCCGCGAGGGGATGTGGCTCACGTCCAGGAAGGCCCGCAGCACTCCGGCGACCGCGAAGGCCGCGGCGTCGACGGCCAGCACCCAGCCCGGGTCCATGGCCGCGATCATGGCGCCGCCGAGCGCGGCACCGCCGATGGCCGCACCGTGCATCGACATCCGGAAGAAGGCGAAGGCGCGGGCGGCCTGTTCACCGCTGACGCTGGACATCAGCATGCCCTCGGAGGCCGGACCGAAGAAGGCCTGACCTGTGCCGCAGAGGGCCGTCAGCACCATCATGTGCCACAGCTCGGCGTTGCCGGTCAGCACCAGCCAGGCGAAAAGCGCCTGGGAGACACAGTTGAGGGTGTTCGCGGCCACCATCACCCGGTGACGCGGCAGCCGGTCCGCCACCGCGCCGCCGATCAGCAGGAAGAGCACCAGTGGTGCCGTACGCGCGGCGGCGACCAGGCCGACGTCACCCCCGTCGCCGCCCGACTCCAGGACCGCGAACGCCGCCGCGATCAGCGCGCCGTTGGCACCCAGGCTCGAGATGACCGCGGCGCCGGTCAGCAGACCGAAATTGCGGCCTGCCGGCAGGGAGCGGGTGGCGGGGGAGTGCGAGGAGTCGGCGGAAGTCACCAGGGGACTATCCCCGTCGACGCGCCCCACCGCAAATGGGATGCCCCGGCTGCCGACGCCGAAGACTCAGGACGTGGACTCCGCACCCTCCGCAAGACGTACGGTGCTGAGGACCTTCTGGATGGTGGCGTCCGGGAGTTCGTCGTCGGTACCGGCGGCCGCGTAGAGAATCCAGGTCGAGTACTCGTCCTTGGCGTTCTTGAAGGAGAACGCGATCGACTTGCCGTCCGTGTCGCACTTGTCCTTGTTGGCCAGCCCAGTGGCGGTGGCCGTGACGGCACTTCCCGAGAGGCCCGACTTGGTCGTGTATGCCTTGGCCTTGGCGATCTTGACCTTGCTCTTGGGGTCCGACTGCGCAAAGGCGGCCCAGACCCAGTTGGACGCCTCGTTCGTGGCGGCCTCGTCCGTGCTCTTGGCGCCCTGCGCGCCCTTGGTGCCGACACCGGCCAGCTCGGTGTCCTCCTTGGTGCCGTCCATGTCGGCGTCGTCGGTGCACCACTTGGTCTTGTAGTACGCGGGCGCGGAGAAGCCCACAGCCGGCGCGCCCTCGGGGTCCTTGTCGTCCGAGAAGCCCGCGAACACTCCGGAGCCCGAGACCTCCCAGTCGCCGGGCACGTCGAACTGCGTACCCCACTTGGGGTTGGTCACGACCTTCCAGCCAGGAACCGTGGGCGCGGCGTCCTCGCCGCCGCGCGGGTTCTCGGCGGGGGCCGACGAGGACTCGGAGGCCTTCGCGGACGGTGACGGGGACGCCTTGCCCTCGGCCACGTCCGAGCCGCCCTTGTCGTCGTCCTTGTTCATGACGACGACACCGGTGACGACCGCCGCGACGACGACCGCGGAGGCGGCGACGACGGCGATGATCGTTGTCTTCTTCTTGTCGTCCGGCTTCGGGCCGTCAGGCCCGCCCGGTACGGCGTACTGCGGCACCGTGGGCTGCTGGTACGGGTTGGGCTGCTGGTATCCCGGCTGGCCCTGCTGCTGGTACCCCGGCTGCTGATACGGATTCGGCTGTTGGTACCCCGGCTGCTGGTACGGGTTCTGATTCTGGTCCTGCGGGTTCTGCTCGCCCCCGGGCGGCTGCTGTCCTGGCCACATGGCCAGTAACCATAGAGGGGTGGGGAGTGCTCTGCTACGGGCGCCCCTGTGAGGGGATGGTCAAAGACTGCTACCCGCTAGTAACATCGCCGCCATGAGCACTGAAGAGATGACAGTCGGCGAGATCCTTACCGCGAGCGTCCCGATGGTCAGGACCCTCGGCATCACGTACCTCGAGACGACCCCGGAGCGCGCCGTCCTCTCGCTGCCCGACCGGGCCGAGTACCACAATCACCTCGCGGGCCCCCACGCCGGAGCGATGTTCACGCTCGCCGAGTCGGCGAGCGGCGCGATCGTCGTCGCCGCCTTCGGCGACCAGATGGCCAGGGCTGTGCCGCTGCCCGTCACCACGGAGATGGCCTTCAAGAAGGTGGCCATGGGCGACCTCACCGCGACGGCGGTGCTGGGCCGCCCGGCGGCCGACGTGGTCGCCGAACTGGACGAGGGGAAGCGCCCGGAGTTTCCCGTGAGCGTCGAGATCCGGCGCGCCGACGGCGCCGTCACCAGCGAGATGAGCGTGATCTGGACCCTGCGCCCGAACCGTTGACCCCCGCCTCGCGCCCCGTGCCCCGACAAGGGGGGCGCGGCCGACACGACGGCTGCCCGGCCCGGTAAGCTGACCGCCGTGCACCATCCGTGGTGCACGGCTGCAGATCTCTTACGGGGAGGACCCGCGTTGCACGTCCAGGAGTGGCTCGAGACCGTCCCCGCGGTCAGCATTTACCTCCTGGTGGGGGTCGTCATCGCGGTCGAGAGCCTGGGCATTCCGCTGCCCGGCGAGATCGTCCTCGTGAGTGCGGCGCTCCTCGCCTCCCAGCACGGTCAGATCGACCCCGTGGTGCTCGGCGCCTGCGCGTCGGCCGGTGCGGTCATCGGTGACTCCATCGGCTATGCCATCGGCCGTAAGGGAGGGCGCCCCCTGCTCGCCTGGCTCGGCGGGAAGTTCCCCAGACACTTCGGGGCTCCCCAGATCGCCATGGCGGAGCGGTCGTTCGAGAAGTGGGGCATGTGGGCGGTCTTCTTCGGCCGCTTCGTCGCACTGCTGCGGATCTTCGCGGGACCGCTGGCCGGCGTCCTGCGCATGCCGTACTGGAAGTTCCTCATCGCCAATGTGCTCGGCGGAATCGTCTGGGCCGGCGGTACGACCGCCGTCGTCTACTCGGTGGGAGTCGTCGCCGAGGCGTGGCTCAAGCGCTTCTCGTGGCTGGGACTGCTCGCCGCCGTGCTGATCGGCGTGATCTCCATGCTGGTGCTGAAGAACCGTGCCAAGAAGGCCGCGGAGCAGGCCGAGGGGCCGGAGCAGCCCGGCCAGGCGCAGTCCTCCGAGCCGGACGCCGTCCCCGCGGCCGACTGATCAGCTCTCGCGGAGCGCCTCGCGGTGCGCCTTCGCCAGTTCCACGTAACCGGCCGCGTTGAAGGTGACGCCCTCACGCTCCTCGGCGGTCAGCTCACGCTTGACCTTCGCGGGTACGCCGGCGACGAGGGATCCGGGCGGTACCCGCATCCCCTGCGGTACGAGGGCCTGCGCCGCGATCAGTGAACCCGCTCCGATGTGTGCGCCGTTGAGCACGGTGGCGCCCATGCCGACCAGGACGTCGTCCTCGATGACGCAGCCGTGCAGCACGGCGTTGTGACCGACCGAGACCCTGGCGCCCACCGTCATCGGGAAGCCGGGGTCGGTGTGCACGCTGCAGTTGTCCTGGATGTTGCTGTCGGGGCCGAGGGAGATCGGACCGCCGTCGCCACGCAGCACGGCGTGGTACCAGACGCTGGAGCCCGCGGCCACCGTCACCTCGCCGACCACGACGGAGGTCGGCGCGAGGAAGGCGTCCGGGTCGATGTCCGGCTCCTTGCCGCCGATTCCGGTGATCAATGCCTGCGATGCCATCGTCTGCTCCTCCGGTGAAACGGTGAGGTGAGGTGCGCCCGGGGCCCTCGCTCCGTACGAACCGTCTCGGGGCCCCTTGCTCCGCACGAACCGTAATGGACGGTCCCGGCGTGCCGGGCGGGTGGGGTGAACATCACAGCTCGCCGCGCGGACCCGCTGAGGCCGGGCCGACTACCGTGAGCGGGTGCCGACGAACAGGAACACGTTCTCCTCCCTGGCCCTTCTGCGGCGTGGTCTCATGTCCCGCGCCGTCCACCGCGTCTGGGCCTGGGCGCAGGAGACGGGGGCGGTCACCGCACAGCATCCCGGGCGGCTGCGGTTCGGCCGTATCGGTACGGGAACCAGGCTCGCCTTCCCGCAGGGGACCGTGTTCGGGGAGCGCTGGATCGAGTTGGGCGATCACTGCATCATCGGCGAACAGGTGACCCTCACGGCCGGGCTGATGCCCGATCTGGACCTGGGAGCCGAGACCGTCCTGACCCTGGGCAACGGCGTGGTGCTGGGCCGGGGCAGCCATGTCATCGCGGACACCACGGTGTCGATCGGCTCGGACACCTACTGCGGTCCGTACGTCTACATCACCTCCACCAACCACAGTTACGACGACCCCCACGAGCCGGTCGGCAAGCAGTGGCCGCGCATGGAGCCGGTCGAGATCGGACCCGGCTGCTGGATCGGCACCGGAGCGGTGATCCTTCCGGGGGCCAGGCTCGGCCGTAACGTGGTGGTCGCGGCCGGGGCCGTCGTACGCGGAGAGGTCCCCGACCGTGCGGTGGTGGCGGGGGCGCCGGCCCGGGTGGTGCGGAGCTGGGACGCGGAGAAGGGCTGGCAGCCGCCGCTGCGTACGCCCGCACCGGTCCCGATCCCCGACGGGGTCACGTCCGAGCAGCTGGCCGCTGTGGCGGTGCTGCTGGAGGACGTGACCGACGGGGGCTGACCAGAGCCTGTCCCGGAAATGCCTGAGGAGCCCTCAGCCGGTCGCCAGCAGCAGTGTGCCGAGCAGAGCCAGGCCGGCGCCCGCCGCCTGGACACCGCGCAGCCGCTCACCCAGCACGCCCCGTGCCGCCAGCGCCGTCACCACCGGATACAGCGAGGCCAGGACGGCGGCCACGGTGACCGGGCCGTGCTGTGCGGCCATCGAATACGCGCCGTTGGCCGCGACATCGGCGAGCCCGACGAAGGCCAGCGCGGGCAGCGCGGCCCGTACGACGCCGGCCCCGCCCTCCTCGGGAAGGGCGCGGCCACCCCGGCGCACGGAGACGTACAGAGCCGTTCCGCCGACCGCGATGTTCGTGAGCCGCTGTACGAAGAGGGCCAGGAAGAGGCCGGTCACGGTCGTGGACGCCTCGGAGATCAACGCCATCACCGCACCGAAACCGAAGGCGGCCAGCAAGGTCAGCACGATCGCCTGGCGCTGCACCGGTGCGCCGCGCAGCTGTGGCCCTCCGGCCAGGACGATCCCCGCCACGGCGACCGCGATCCCGGCGAACTGCAGCAGTCCTGGCCGCTCACCGACGAGCAGCCCCACGCCGACGGGGACCGCCACGCCGAGAGAGCCGAGCGGGGAGACCACGCCCATCGGGCCCAGCGCCAGGGCCTTGTAGAAGCTCAGCATCGCGACCGGGCCGACGGCTCCCGCCGCCACCGCGAACCAGAGGCGGCCCCCGGCCTCGCTCCAGCCACCGGTCGCCATCACGACGATCCCGAGGACCGCGGCGGCTATGCACTGGGACACGACCACCACGGTGAGAGCGGGCGTGCGCCGGGTCAGGAGTCCGCCGCCGAAGTCGGCCAGTCCCCAGAGCAGGCTCGTGGCCAGGGCGAACAGCGCTGTCATCGGGTGCCTCGCAGTACAGTGCGGTGGTCGGGTGGGTACACCACACGGTAGTGCATTATTTTCGACCCTGTAATCCAGAATATTGGACGGAATGTGTCTGACCTCGATCAGCTCACCCAGTCGCTCGCCCGCAACCTCAAGCGCTGGCGGGGTGAGCGCGGGTTCACCCTGGACACTCTCGCGGCCCGGGCGGGGGTCAGCCGCGGCATGATCATCCAGATCGAGCAGGCCCGTACGAACCCGAGCGTCGGCACCACCGTGAAACTCGCCGACGCGCTGGGCATCAGCATCACCACACTGCTCGACTACGAGCAGGGGTCCCAGGTGCGTCTGGTGCCCGAGAGCCAGGCGGTACGCATGTGGTCGACGGAGGCGGGAAGTTCGACCACGCTGCTGGTGGGCACGGAGGCCAGGGGGCCGATCGAGCTCTGGTCCTGGCATCTGATGCCGGGCGACTCCAGCGCCTCCGACCCGCATCCGGAGGGGACGGTGGAGCTCCTGCATGTCACGGCGGGTGAACTGACCCTGATCGTCGACGGCGAGGCCCACGCGGTGCCGGCGGGCACATCGGCGACGTTCGAGGCCCATGTGCCGCACAGTTACCGCAATGACGGCTCCGAGCCCGTCGGCATGACCATGGCGGTCACGATTCCGCCCGTCCGGCGGGAGAGCAGGTGAGCCCGGTCCGGCGCGGGATCGCGGTCCGGGAGCGGGAGGGACGGAGCTCCGACGTCAGCGGCCGTCGGCACGGTGGCGCCCGAGCCACCCCGTGGCGAAATCCACCGCCGCACGGAGACGGAACAGCAGGCTGGGCGCCGCCCCCACCCGGCCGGTGCTGACCGCCCCGGTCCGCTCATGGCCGAAATCGGCACCGATGGCGGCGAAGTCGCTGTCGTCGAGCGCGATGTCCTCGTACTCCCACCAGCGCCTTCGGCCCTCCCGCGCCACCACGCAGCGGTAGAGGCGGCGGGGCGGAGCGGGGCGGCGGTACTCACCGAGGTGGAAGGCGGTGCAGCTGTCGAAGCCCGTCCCCAGCAGCAGGACCTGCGCATCGGCGTCGTACAGCCGGGCGAGGGGCGAGTCCTCGCCGAGGTGGCAGTCCTGGCGGTGGTCTGCGAGCAGCTTCGCCGCTGCCGGGCCGAGCGCGGCGAACGAGGTCTGGGGGTGGGCGCTGCGCAGCGCACCAGGTGACTGCCGCACGGTCTCGGCGAATGTCCCCATCGTCGGTGCGGGAGACGCCGCCGGGTCGAACGCGGGCATCGTCGCACGGACCTCCGCGCGGGCCCGGTCGCTCAGACTCCGGACGCGGTCCAGGTAGGAGCGCGAGGTGTCGGAATTCTCCGGGGTGAAGGCAGGGACGACCAGCGTGCCCTCCGGGCCGAGAGCCCCGCGCAGCGCATCCGCCATGCTCAAGGCGCTCCCGCCCGCGGAGCGCATCGAGGCGTGCACCAGCAGCACACCGCCGCACCGCACGCCGAGCTCGTACAGCTGGGACGCGGTTCGTTCATCCCCGAGGAGGGGCTGCGGCGTCACGAGATGCGATGTCACGGTGGACATTCTCCTCGTCGGAGGACTCGCGCGACACCACGCCTCCCGCCGCAGGAGGCCCCGGTCAGCGGCTGGGGCCCAGGCGGGGTATCTCGATGGCCGGGCAGCGGTCCATCACCATGGAGAGGCCCGCCGCGCGCGTGCGCCCGTAGGCCTCCTCGTCGATCACGCCGAGCTGGAACCACACCGCCTTCGCGCCGACCGCCACCGCGTCGTCGGCGACCGCGCCCGCCAGGTCGCCGTTGACGAAGACATCCACCACGTCGACGGGGAAGGGTATGTCGGCCAGTGAGGCGTATCCCTGTTCGCCGTGGACCGGCTCCGCCTTGGGGTGGACGGGCACCACCCGCTTGCCGAAGCGCTGGAGGACCTCCGCCACGCCGTAGGCCGCGCGGGAGCGGTTGGTGGACAGACCCACCACCGCCCAGGTGTCGCCCGTGTCCTGGAGGATCCTGCGAACCGTCTCATCGTCTGCGTACATGCCCTGACAACGGACGGCACGGGTCGGCCATTCCCCACGGAAGGGTGAAAACGCGGGGCGGACCGGCGCATAGGGTGGGCGGATGCAGGAGCAGTACCGGACAGTCGCCCACGCGGGCGTGCACGAGACCGAGGTCAGCCGATCGCGTTTCCTCTGCGCGCTCGCCCCCGCCGCCACGGAACAGGAGGCGCAGGACTTCGTCGCACGCATCCGCAAGGAGCACCCCACCGCCAGCCACAACTGCTTCGCGTACGTCATCGGCGCCGAGGCATCCGTGCAGAAGGCCAGTGACGACGGGGAGCCGGGCGGGACGGCCGGGGTCCCCATGCTGCAGATGCTCATGCGCAGAGAGGTGCGGTACGCCGTCGCCGTCGTCACCCGCTACTTCGGCGGGGTCAAGCTCGGCGCGGGCGGACTGATCCGGGCGTACGGAGGGGCTGTCGGTGAGGCGCTCGACGCCCTGGGCACGACGACCCGCCGCCGGTTCCGCCTCGCGACGATCACCGTGGACCACCAGCGGGCAGGCAAGCTGGAGAACGATCTGCGCGCAACGGGCCGGGCCGTTCACGAGGTGACCTACGCGGAGGCCGTGACCCTCGCGATCGGGCTGCCGGACGCCGAGGTCGAGGACTTCAGGGCCTGGCTTGCCGACGCGACCGCCGGCTCCGCGACGCTCGAACTGGGCGGCGAGGCGTACGGGGAGGTCGCGGGCGGATGAAGGGGAACATGCGGACCGTGGCCATGGTCGGAGTGACACCGTGAGGATTCTGCACACCTCGGACTGGCACCTGGGGCGGTCCTTCCACCGAGTCTCGATGCTCGACGCCCAGGCCGCCTACCTCGACCACCTCGTGAGAACCGTCCAGGAACACGCGGTCGACGTGGTCGTGGTGGCGGGCGACGTCTACGACCGGGCCGTGCCCCCGCTGTCGGCCGTCCAGCTCTTCGACGACGCGCTGCACCGCCTCGCCGCCGCCGGAGTGCCGACGGTCATGATCTCCGGGAACCACGACTCGGCCCGCAGACTCGGCGTCGGAGCCGGGCTGATCGCACGGGCCGGGATCCATCTGCGTACCGACCCCGCGGACTGCGCGACCCCGGTCGTGCTGCACGATGCACACGGCGACGTGGCCTTCTACGGACTGCCCTATCTGGAGCCCGCACTCGTCAAGGACAGCCTCGGTGCGGCGAAGGCCGGGCACGAAGCCGTCCTGACGGCGGCCATGGACCGGGTACGGGCGGATCTCGCCACCCGGCCCGAAGTCACCCGGTCCGTCGTGCTCGCGCACGCGTTCGTAGCGGGCGGGGAACCCAGCGACAGCGAACGCGACATCACCGTCGGAGGTGTCGCCGCAGTGCCCGCAGGTGTCTTCGACGGCGTCGACTACGCGGCACTCGGCCACCTGCACGGCTGCCAGACGGTCACGGAGCGCGTGCGCTACTCCGGCTCGCCGCTCGCGTACTCCTTCTCCGAGCACGCGCACCGCAAGACGATGTGGCTGATCGACCTCGGCCCGGGCCAGGACCTCGCCGCTGAGCGCGTCGACTGTCCGGCGCCGCGTCCGCTCGCCCGGCTCCGCGGACACCTCGGCACGCTGCTCGACGACCCGGCCCTCGAACGGCACCGGGAATCCTGGGTGGAAGCCACCCTCACCGACCCGGCGCGGCCGGACGAGCCGATGGCCCGGCTGACCGAGCGCTTCCCGCACACGCTCAGCCTGGTCTTCGATCCCGAGCGTTCTCCGCAGGATCCCCTCGCGTCGTACGCGGAGCGGCTGAAGGGGCGTGACGACCAGCAGGTGGCGGAGGATTTCGTGGCCCATGTACGCGGCGGCAGCGGACCCAGCGCACAGGAACGGACGGTGCTGCGCGCCGCCTTCGACGACGTACGGGTGAGCGACGGAGTGGACGAGGTGTCGCGTTGAGGCTGCACAAGCTGACCCTGACCGCGTTCGGACCGTTCGGCGGCGCACAGGAGGTCGACTTCGACACGCTGTCGTCGGCGGGGATCTTCCTGCTGCACGGTCCCACCGGAGCGGGCAAGACCTCCGTGCTCGACGCCGTCTGCTACGGCCTGTACGGGGCGGTGCCCGGAGCCCGGCAGAGCCCCGGCACCTCCCTGCGAAGTGACCACGCCCAGGTGGACCGGCCGACCGAGGTGCGCCTGGAGCTGACCGTCGGGGGGCGCCGTCTGGAGGTCACCCGACGGCCCGCCCAGCCCCGCCCCAAGAAGAGGGGCGGCGGCTTCACGACCGAGAAGGCGCAGAGCTGGCTGCGGGAGTACGACCCCGAGCACGGCTGGAAGGCGCTCAGCCGCTCCCACCAGGAGATCGGCGAGGAGATCGGCGGGCTCGTCGGGATGAGCCGGGACCAGTTCTGCCAGGTGGTGCTCCTGCCGCAGGGCGACTTCGCGCGGTTCCTGCGCGCCGACGCGGAGGCACGCGGAAAGCTGCTCGGCAGGCTCTTCGACACCCGGCGGTTCGCGGCCGTCGAGGAGCGCCTTGCCGAGCTGCGACGGACGGCCGAGGCCCGGGTCAGGGCGGCGGACGAGCAGATCCTCGCCCTGGCCCAGCGCATCGCCCAGGCGGCCGGTCCCGCCGCCGGGGAGGCGGCGCTTCCCGAGGAGAGGCCGGGAGAGCCCGGCCTCGCCGAAGGGGTCCTGCAGTGGGCCGCCGTCGCGCGCGGCGCGGCCCATGAACGGCTCGACATCGCCCGGTGCGTCCTGACCGCGGCCGAGGGCCGGAACGCCGCCGCCGGCCACCTGCTCGAAGCCCAGCGTGAACTCGCCCGGCTCCAGCAGCGGTACGAGGAGACCCGTCGCCGTGCCGAGGGCCTCGAGGACCGCCGCGCGGAACGCGACCGCTGCCACGAACAGCTGGCCCGTGCGCGCAAGGCGGACCTGGTCGCCCCGGCACTGGATCTGCGCGAGGAGGCCGGGCGGGCCCACCGCACGGCTGCCGAGGCCCGCGAACGCTCCCGCGCCGGGCTGCCCCCCGAACTGGCCGAAGCGGGCTTCGAGCAACTGGCCGGAACGGAACGCAGGCTGCGGGCGGAGCTGGGCGCACTCGACGCCGCACGCCGGGCCGAACACCGCAGCCGGGACATCGACGCCGAACGGTCCCGCCTGGAAAGGCAGTCCCGTGCCGACGACGAACTGATCCAGGAGACGTCGCAGTGGCTGGCGGGCTGGGACGTCACCCACCGCGACCTCACGGAACGCATCGAGACCGCCCGGGACGCAGCGACCCGCGCGGAACAGCTGGCCGGCCGGCTCGCCCCCGCGCGCAGAAGGCTGGAGGCGGCGCGCCGCCGTGACGCTCTCGGCGCCCGGGAGGAGACGGCGGCGGCAGTTCTGACCGCGGCCCGAGAGCGTGCCATGGACGCGCACGAGAGGTGGCTGGAGCTGCGGGAGCAGCGACTGCGCGGTATCGCCGCGGAGTTGGCCGGGCAGCTCGTCGACGGTGTCGCCTGTACGGTGTGCGGCTCGGCGGAGCACCCGGAGCCGGCCCGCGCGGAGTCCGGCCATGTCGACCGGGCCACGGAGGAGGCGGCGCTCGCCGCCCACCAGCAGGCCGACAGGGCACGCGCGGACGCGGAGCGGGAGCTCGGGGTCCTGCGCGAGCGACTCGCGGCGGCCCGTGCGGACGCGGCGGACCCGGAGGACCCGGAGGACGGAGCAGCCGCCCCCGGCACGGTGGGTACGGAGGACCGAGCAGCAGCCCCCGGCACGGCGGGCCGGCAGGGCGTGACCGGCGCGCCCGCCCCGGCGCCCGCCTCGGTGGCCGCGTTGCAGGAGGCCGTCGACCGCCTGGGCAGGGAACACGCGCAGGCGCATCGACTGGCCGCGGGAACGCACGCAGCGAGGGAAGCACTCGCCGCCGCCGAGCGTGAGCATCTGGGCCGCATCGACGACCGGCAGCAGGCCGAGCGGCGCGCGGCTGCCCGCACCTCGCAACGAGAAGCGCTTGACCGCGAACAGGTTACGCTGGAAGCCGAGTTGGAGAAGGCCCGCGGCGCCTGCGCCTCCGTGGCCGAGCACGCCGCGCTGCTGGAGCGCCGCGCCGGGTTGCTCGCCGACGCCGCCGAGGCGCTGCGCGCCGAGCAGAGCGCGGCCGAGCGGCTCAAGGAGGCCGACGGCAGACTGGCCGACGCCGCTTTCCGGGCCGGATTCGGCACGCCTGAGGCGGCCGCAGCCGAGCTCCTCGACGACGCCGCGCAGCGGGAGCTCCAGCACCGGATCGACGCCTGGCAGAGGGAGGCCGCCACGGTCGCCGACCGGCTCGCGGAGGAGGACGCCGGGGCCGCCGCCGACCAGCCGGCCGCGACACCGGACGCCGCGCAGGAGGCGTACGACCGCTCCGTGCAGGCGCTGCGCGAGGGCGCCGCCGCGCATGCCGCCGCACAGGAGCGCGGTGCGGAACTCGCCCGGCTGTCACGTCGTGCCGAGGCGCAGGTGCGCGACCTGGGCCCGCTGCGCCAGGAGTACGAGAGGGTGGCCCGCCTCGCCGGGCTGACCGCGGGCACCTCCGCGGACAACGAGCGCAAGATGCGGCTGGAGGCGTACGTACTGGCCGCCCGCCTCGAACAGGTGGCCGCCGCGGCGACGGCCCGCCTCCAGCGGATGTCGGCCGGCCGCTACACGCTGGTCCACTCCGACGAGCGCAGCGGCGGCCGCAGGGCGGGCCTCGGCCTGCACGTCGTGGACGCCTGGACCGGCCGGGAGCGCGACACCGCGACACTGTCCGGGGGCGAGACCTTCTTCGCCTCGCTCGCGCTTGCACTCGGCCTCGCCGATGTGGTGACGGACGAGGCGGGCGGGGTGCGTCTGGACACGCTCTTCATCGACGAGGGCTTCGGCAGCCTGGACGACCAGACACTGGACGAGGTGCTGGACGTCCTGGACTCCCTGCGCGAACGCGACCGCAGCGTCGGCATAGTCAGCCACGTGGCCGACCTGCGTCGCCGCATCCCCGCCCAGCTGGAAGTGGTCAAGGAACGGCACGGTTCGGCGGTGGTCCATCGGGCCGCGGGCACGGGCACGCTCAGCGGCTGATCGCCCGACGAGGGAGGGGCGAGGAGCAGACCGCACGGGTGCGGCTGCCGAACAGGGGAGGCCGGTTCACGCGCCGAGAAGCGCCGCGAACAGGCCCTCACCGTCGTCGCCGGCGGGCAGGCCGCTGACCTGACCGTCACCCACCTCCACCACCCGCCACGCGCCGTCCTCCCGCAGGGCCATGTCGGTGGTCACCCACCGGCAGCCGAGCGCGCGCACGGCCTCGCCGACGGCGTCGAGTTCGGGCACCGGGAGCAGGCCGGGTGTGTCCGGATGGGCTGTCACCCGCACCGCCCGGCCGTCCAGCCACCACACCCGTGCCTCACCTCCGGGCACGAACGGCTCGTAGGCGCGCAGCACCACTCCGCCGGCCAGGTAATTCCCCTGCAGTTCGAGGAACCGTCCGACGACTCCGGTGAGCCGCTCCATGTCCCTCAGCTCCGGCACGAAGCACGCCTCGTGCCATTCGTGCTTACGGGACTTCACGAAGTCCTTGACGATGCCGGGGCCCGGGCCGAGATCCCCGGCGAGACCCGACCACACGGACGGATCCGGCACAGGCTCTCCCGCCGGCAGGACGCGCCAGACGCTGTGCGGGGTGACCGCGGTGAACGCCGCGTACCAGCCGGGGAGTTCATGGGCGCTGCGGTACGCGGCGGAGTCGGTGAGCAGCGAGCAGCCCCGGGCGGCGAGCGCGCGCTCCAGTTCCGCGTAGCGAAGGGGCGGAATCATCCAGCCCCGGTACCAGTACGGCCCGGAGTCCCGTGGGACGCGGCCCACGGCGGCCTCCGGTTCCCCGGCGAGCAGCGCGTCGTGATCGATCAGGACGGTCCGCGCACCGGCGCGCCGCGCCGCGGACGCCTCCTGGGCGAACTCGGAATCGGGATGCCGCGGCCGCAGCGGGTCGCAGCAGAAGAGCAAGCCGGGTCGAGTCATACGGATCTCGTCCTTCGGACGGTCGGCGGAGGGCACAGGCGCGCCGGTGGCGCGGGGCCGGTGACGGGCACCGGCCCCGCGCTGCCGGGTCAGAGCTTGGAGAGCTCGTCCACCAGGTCGTCCAGGCCGAGCGAACCCTGCGAGAGGGCCGCCATGTGCCAGGCCTTGAGGTCGAACGCGTCGCCGTGGGCCTTCCTGGCGTTCTCCCGGCCCAGCAGCCAGGCGCGCTCGCCCAGCTTGTAGCCGATGGCCTGCCCCGGCATCGACAGATAGCGGGTCAGCTCGCTCTCCACGAAGTCGGCGGGCCGTCCGCTGTGGCTGCCGAAGAACTCCTGCGCCAGTGCCGGGGTCCACCGCTCACCGGGATGGAACGGGGAGTCCGCGGGGATCTCCAGCTCCAGATGCATGCCGATGTCGACGATCACCCGGCAGGCACGCATCATCTGTGCGTCCAGATAGCCGAGGCGGCGCTCCGCGTCCGGCAGGAAGCCCAACTCGTCCATGAGGCGCTCGGCGTACAGCGCCCAGCCCTCGGCGTTGGCGCTGACCTGGCCGACCGAGGCCTGGTAGCGGGAGAGGCTGTCGGCGACATGCGTCCACTGCGCGATCTGCAGGTGGTGGCCGGGCACGCCCTCGTGGTACCAGGTGGACACCAGGTCGTAGACGGGGAAGCGCGTCTCGCCCATGGTGGGGAGCCAGGTGCGGCCGGGCCGCGAGAAGTCCTCCGAGGGCCCGGTGTAGTACGGAGCGGCGGCGCCGCCCGCGGGAGCGATCCGGGACTCCACCTTCCGGACCCGCTCGGCGAGTTCGAAGTGGGTGCCGTCGAGCGCCTCGATGGCCTCGTCCATCAGGCTCTGCAGCCAGACCCGGACCTCGTCCACGCCCTCGATGTGCTTGCCGTGCACATCGAGATGCGCGAGCGCCTCCCAGGGACCCGCACCCGGGAGGATCTTGTCGGCCTCGGTCTTCATCTCGGCCAGCAGCCGGCGGTATTCGGACCAGCCGTAGGCGTACGCCTCGTCGAGATCCAGGTCCGTGCCGTTGAACTGGCGCGCCCAGCGGGCGTAGCGCTCCCGGCCCACCGTGTCGGGGGCGCCCTCGATCGCGGGGGCGTACACGTCCCGCATCCAGTCCCGGAGCGAGACGAGGGACGCGGCGGCCCGCTCCGCTGCTTCGTCCAGCTCCAGGCGCAGTGATCCGGGCCCCTCGGCCACGAAGTCCTGGAAGAAGCCGGGGTCTCCGTCCTCCCCGGCCCAGGCCCCCAGCTGACCGATGAACGTCGCTGCCGGGCGCGGGCCGCCGTACAGCTCGCGTTCCAGACCGAGGGCCAGCGAGGCGCGGTAGCCCTCCAGCGCCGCGGGGACCGCCCGCAGCCGGTCCACGACCGCGGCCCAGTCCTCGTCCGTCGCCGTCGGCGTCGCCGAGAACACATCCCGGAGGCTGTGCGCCGGGGAGTGGATGTTGGAGACGGCGCGCAGGCCCTCCTCGGCCTCGTGGACGGCGAGTTCGGCCGTCAGGCGCTCCCTGAGGAGTCGCGCGCAACGCCTCTCCTCGTCGGTCTCCGCGCCCGGCACCTGCTCGGCGGCGTCGAGTCGCGCGAGGGTGTCGCGGATGAGTCCGGCCATGGCGTCCTGGCCTGCGGGCGAGAAATCGGGCAGCCGGCGGGAGCTTTCCGCGACACCGAGATAGGTACCGGTGATCGGGTCGAGTTCGATGTACGCGTCGACGTAGGCGTCGGCGACCTGGCGCGGCAGTGCGCTGCTCGATGTGTCTGACATGGGGACATCCTCGTACGGCGAGGGCCTCCACGTCACGGGGGAACAGGATTCGGCCGGAGGAAGATCCTTCGTGGCGCGGAGACGCCGGGCAGCTCAGGGGCGCCGGGCCTGGTCCGAGGTGCCCGTGGCGGGCGGCATCAGGGGGCCGCACTCCCACTGCTGGAAGATCAGCCGGGTCTCCACACGGGCCACCTCGCGGCGTGAGGTGAATTCGTCCAGCACCAGGCGTTGCAGATCCGTCGGGTCGGCGACGGCCACATGCACCAGGTAGTCGTCAGGACCGGTGAGGTGGAAGAAGGCCAGGGACTCCGGCAGCGCCCTGATCCGTTCGACGAACGGGCCGATGAGCTCCCTGCGGTGCGGCCGCACCTGCACCAGCAGCAGCGCCTCCAGGCCCCGGCCGAGACGCGCCGGATCGAGCCGGAGCCGGTGCCCGAGGATCACACCGGACCTGCGCAGTCGCGCCACGCGGTCCAGGCATGTGGACGGCGCCACTCCGACTTCCGCCGCGAGCTCCCGGTACGTGGTCCGCGCATCGTTCTGCAGGAGACGCAAAATGTGCAGATCAACCGGATCGAGAACGACGGATTCAGCCATCGGGCGAACGTAGCACGGCCGATGGACACCACCGCCCGGTCGCTGTTCAGGCTGGTGACATGGACACCGAAGCCTCCTCGCTGACATCCCAGCCCTCCTTCCGGTCCAGGGCGCTCGCCACCGAAGCCGTGCACGCCGGACGCGACGATCTCGCCTCTCTCGGACTGCACGCCGCGCCGATCGATCTGTCCACCACCTATCCCTCGTACGACTCCAGGGGTGAGGCCGCGCGCATCGACGCCTTCGCCACCACCGGGGCCAGGCCCGACGGCCCGCCCGTGTACGCACGCCTCGACAACCCGACGACGGCCCGCTTCGAGACGGCGCTGGCCCGGCTCGAGGGCGCGGACAGCGCCGTCGCCTTCGCCAGCGGAATGGCGGCGCTCACCGCGGTCCTGCTGGCCCGCGCGAGCCTGGGGCTGCGCCATGTCGTCGCGGTACGCCCGCTCTACGGCTGCAGTGACCACCTGCTGGGCGCCGGACTGCTGGGCACCGAGGTGACCTGGACGGATCCCGCGGGCATCGCCGACGCGATCCGCCCGGACACCGGTCTGGTGATGGTCGAGACGCCCGCCAACCCCACCCTCGCCGAGATCGACATCAGGGCCGTGGCGCACTCCTGCGGCTCCGTGCCACTCCTCGTCGACAACACGTTCGCCACGCCCGTGCTGCAACGGCCGATCGAGGACGGGGCGCGGATCGTGCTGCACAGCGCCACCAAGTACCTCGGCGGTCACGGTGATGTGATGGGCGGAGTCGTCGCCTGCGACGAGGAGTTCGCCGCGACGCTGCGGCAGGTGCGCTTCGCCACCGGGGGAGTGCTGCATCCGATGGCCGGCTATCTGCTGCTGCGCGGTCTCGCCACCCTGCCGGTACGCGTACGGGCCGCCTCGGCCGCCGCGGCGGAACTGGCCCGCAGGCTCTCGGCCGACCCTCGTATCGCCCGGGTGCACTACCCGGAGGTGGGCGGCGCGATGGTGTCCTTCGAGGTGTTCGGGGATCCCCACGGCATTATCGCGGGAGTCCGTCTGATCACGCCCGCCGTGAGCCTCGGCAGTGTGGACACCCTCATCCAGCATCCGGCCTCCATCAGCCACCGCGTCGTGGGTGAGGGAGACCGGAGGGCCGCCGGGGTCGGTGACCGTCTGCTGCGGATGTCGGTGGGCCTGGAGGACGTCGAGGACCTCTGGGCGGATCTGTGCCAGGCGCTCAGCGCCGGAAGCGCTGATCTGCCGGTTCCGTCACCGGCGGGGCGGACTGCCGGGCAGGAGCCGCGGCGAGCCGGGCGGTGACGACCAGGGTGCCCTCCTCGATCTGGTAGTCGAGGGGCAGCGAGAGCGCCCGCATGGCGGCGACCATCCCCGTGTTGTGGGCCTGTGTCACCGCGTAGACGCTCTCGCAGCCCGCCTCGACGGCCAGGGCCACCAGCCGGGCGAGGAGCTCGGAACCGATGCCCCTGCGCTGCCAGTCGTCCTCGACGATGAGGGCTACCTCGGTCTCGTCGCCGTCCCACAGCAGATGGCCGAGCGCCACCAGTCGGCCCGAGGCCGTCTGCACGGCGAGGGTGCGGCCGAAGCGGGGGCTCAGCAGGTGCTCCAGATACCGGTCGGCGTCACGGACCGGACCGTGGTAGCGCAGGCCGAGTGTGCTCTCCGAGCAGCGGCCGTGCATGGCGAGGGCCGCGTCGAGGTCACCCCGGTCCGCGCGGCGCACGGTGATCTCGTTGCCCTCGGGCAGGGTGAGGACGTCCTCGCTGCGCGGTACGCGCGGGCCGAGCCGTGCGTCCAGCTCGACCAGGGCCCTGGCGCGGGCGAACTCGGTCGGGGTGAAGGGGAGGTTCGGGCGCTCGACGGTGATGACACCGCCCGACGGATCGCGCAACCGCATCACGGTGTCCTCCAGGACACCCTCCACCGGTGAGCTCTCCCCGGTCGGGCGGCCGGTGATCGACAGGGCGGGCAGCGAGTGGATGGTGCACCGGCCAAGGAGCTGACGCAGGGCGAGCGGGAGTTCGGCCGCGTCCAGCGCCGTGCGGGTGGCGAGCCCCAGGACCCGGGTGGGCGTGTCCACCAGATCGTGGGCGTCGGCGCGCTCGATCCAGGTCGACGACCCGCCGGCGGCTGAGATCTCCCGGGTGAGCTGCTGGGCCGGCAGTGCCGCGGGCGCGCGCAGCAGGAACTCGTCGACGGTGCCGTCGGCCAGCGGGTGCGTCTGCAGGGTCAGGATGTCTATCCGGTGCCCGGCCAGGGCGATGCAGAGGGCGGCCAGGGTGCCGGGAGCGTCCCGCACCGTCGTCCGCATCCGCCAGAGCACCGTTTCGCCGGGCTCCTCGGCGTCGGTCCCTTCGACGGCATCGACGGCATCGACGGCATCGACGGCATCGACGGCATCGGCCGCTTCGGGCCCGGTCCCCGTATCCGGGGGCGGCGCGTGGCTGTGCCGCCTTGCCCACCATGTGTGGAAGGCGGCCGTGGCGACGAGGGCCACGGCCGATGCCATGAGCAGATAAGGCCCGTCGGGCTGGTGCCCGATCAGGTTGGCGACCGCGTCGGCCACCGCCACGGCGGTGAAGAGCGCGGCCAGCTCGATCAGGTCCCGCCGCCAGTGGTGCGGACGGCGGGCACTCTTCGCGGATGTCACATCAGTCATGTCTTCCACTCTGACCGAATGGTGTTGCCTGATCACGAACGCACTGTGACTGATGGGTTACGTGTGGATCTGGTCGCCTTCAGGGCGTTATTGCATGGATCACTGCCCGACGCGCCCGGGCTGGAGCACCTTGGTGAACAGGACCGCGCCGCCCTGCGCCCGGAGCCGCACGGTCAGCTCCCCGCTCCCGCCGTCGATGTCGACCTCTCCGAAGAACTGCGGCTGCTCCATCGGGGACACGTTCTCCCGGTCCGGTGCCCGGACGAACACCCGGTCGGGGCCGAACGTGCCGTCCAGCGCGTTGGCGGGGAAACTGCCCGCGGCCAACGGGCCCGAGACGAATTCCCAGAACGGCGCGAAGTCCTTGAAGGCCGCGCGCTCGGGAGCGTAGTGCTGGGCGGAGGTGTAGTGCACATCGGCCGTCAGCCAGACGGTGCCCGTGATACGCCGGTGCTTGATGTGGCGCAGCAGCTCCGCGATCTGCAGCTCGCGCCCCAGCGGTGCGCCCGGGTCGCCCTGGGCGACCGCTTCGAAGTCGGTGTCGCCGTCCGTGACCACCAGGCCCAGCGGCATGTCGGCGGCGATCACCTTCCACACCGCACGCGACCGCGACAGCTCGCGCTTCAGCCAGGTCAGCTGCTCGGCGCCGAGGATGCCCGTGGTGTCGTCGGGCTGCCGGCCGGGGGAGTTGGCGTTGCGGTAGGACCTCATGTCCAGGACGAACACATCGAGCAGCGGACCGTGCCGCACGACACGGTGCATGCGCCGCTCCTGCGGCGGCACCTGGAGCGTCGGGACGGGGAAGTACTCGCGGAACGCCCGCATCGAGCGCGAGGCCAGCAGATCCACGTTCTTCTCGGTGTAGCGGACGTCGTCGAGGATCTGCCCCGGGTACCAGTTGTTGCGCACCTCGTGGTCGTCCCACTGGATGATGGCGGGAACCTGCGCGTTGAACGTCCGCAGGTTGTCGTCGAGGAGGTTGTACCGGAAGTTCCCGCGGTACTCGTCCAGGGTCTCGGCGACCTTCGACTTCTCCGGGGTCGTGATGTTGCGCCAGACCCGCCCGTCGGGCAGCGTCACGCTGGGTTCGAGCACCCCGTCCGCGTAGATGTTGTCGCCGCTGCACAGGAAGAAGTCCGGGTCCAGACGGCGCATCTCGTCGTACACCCGGTAGCCGCCGATGTCGGGGTTGATGCCCCAGCCCTGTCCAGCGATGTCGCCGGACCAGAGGAACCGCACCCCGTCACGGCGGCGGGCCGGGGCCGTGCGGAAGGTGCCGTACACCGGCTTGCCGGAGCGGCGGGGGTCGTCCGGGTCGGCGAGCGTGACGCGGTAGTGCACCTGCTCGCCGGCCGGCAGTCCGTGCAGCGGGGTGGTGCCCGTGTAGTCCGTGGAGGCGCCGATCAGCGGGCCGTGCCAGGTGCGGGCGCGACGGAAGGACTCGGTCGCCGACGTCTCCACCATCATCCGGGCGGGGCGGTCGGAACGTACCCACACCAGGGCGGACGACGCCGTGACATCACCGACCTGCACGCCCCAGGACGCGCTCGGCCGGCCCGACCGTGCGAACGCGGGGGCGGCGGCCGTTACGGGCACGGCGACGGCCGCCGAGGCCAGGAGCGAGCCGCGCAGTACGGTGCGACGGCCGGGGACGAGGGGACGGTTGGACATCGATGCGCCTCCAGGGGCGGATGCGGCTGCCGGAACAGCGGGGTCGTGCAGGGCTGGATGCAGACCCATACCTAGTCCCCGGCAGCGGCCGGTACGCCAACCGCAGATGAACAACCGGTTCGGTCCGCTCCTGCTCCCCGCCCCTCGACCCGCTTGCTACGACCCGCTCCCTACGACCCGCTTGCTACGACCCGCTCCCTACGCCCCCCGCCGGGGCCCGGGCGCCGGGCCGCGTCGTGCCGCCCCGGCCAGGAGACGTACGCCGTGCTCGATGGCGGAGGGCGCCATATGCGCGTAACCGAGCACCAGACGGATGGTGCTGTCCTTCGCACCGCCCGCCGTGCAGTCGCTCAGCGGACGCAGCGCGATCCCGGCGGCCGTCGCCCGCCGCAGGAACTCGTCCTGCGGACCCCACCGTTCGGGCAGCCGGGCGATGATGTGCAGACCCGCGGAGATCCCGCTGACCCGCGTCCCGGGGAAGTGAGCGGCCAGTGCTCCCGTCATGGCGTCACGGCGCTCCCGGTACGCGCGCTGACAGCGGCGAAGCTGCCGGTCGTAACCGCCGCCGGCCACGAAGTCCGCCAGTACGGCCTGGTCGACGGCCGGGTTGCCGAGGTCCATCGTGCGCTTGCGGGCGACGACGGCGTCGGTCATCGACTCGGGGGCGATGAGCCAGCCGAGCCGAAGGCCGGGAGCAAGGGACTTGCTCACCGAGCCGGTGTACACGACATGTTCCGGGTCCAGACCCTGGAGCGCCCCGACCGGCGCCCGGTCGTAGCGGAAGTCGCCGTCGTAGTCGTCCTCCATGATCACGCCCGAGGTGCGCCGGGCCCAGTCGAGCAGCTCACCACGTCGCCCGGAGGAGTAGGCGATGCCGGTGGGGAACTGGTGCGCCGGGGTCGTGACCACGGCGCGCACGCCGGAGCGCAGCAACGGGTCCACCGCCAGACCGTCGTCGTCGAGCGGCAGCGGAACCGTGGTCAGGCCGGTGGAGGCGAACAGCGAGGTGTGCTCAGGGCTGCCGGGGTCCTCGACACCGACCGACGTCGCCCCGCGCTCGCGCAGGACGAAACCGAGCAGGGTCGTCGCCTGGGCCACTCCCGAGCACACCACCACCCGCTCCGGGTCGGCCACCACGCCACGGCGCCTGGTGAGCAGGGAGGCCAGCGCCACGCGAAGTTCCGGCAGGCCGCGCGGATCCGGGTAGCCGAGGGAGCTGTGCGGCAGCCGGTCCAGGACCGTGCGGTGAGCCGAGGCCCAGGCGCTCCGCGGGAAGAGCGAGAGATCCGGGGTGCCCGGCCGGAAGTCCACCCGCGCGCCGGGCCCGCGCGGTGACAGATCCCGCGCCACTCGCGCGGCGGGCCGCACAGCGCCGCTCACCCAGGTGCCCGCGCCCCGTCCGGCGCGCAGGTAACTCTCCGCCGTCAGCTGCTCGTACGCCTCGGTCACCAGGCCGCGCGACACCCCGAGATCGGCGGCGAGCTCACGGCTGGCCGGCAGACGGGTCCCGGCCGGCAGCCGGCCCGAACGCACGGCATCGCGCAGGGCCGACTGCAGGGCGCGACCTCGGCGGCGTGCGGGGGCCGACACGGCGGGGAGCAGCAGTTCCCAGGCGGCGGAGGCGCTTCCTCCGCCGCCCGGGGACGCCGGAGACGGTGGTGGATTGGTCCCCGAAGACGTCATGGAAGTGGACCTTAATCCGGACCGCCGCGAAATCTAACGTCGACCCCATGAAAGCGACTTCCCTGCGCGGAGCCCTTCTCGCGGCCTTCGCCTGCACCCTCGTGGGCGCCTCGTTCACAGCGAACAGCGTCCTCGGAGACTTTCCGTACGCGGGCGGCCAGGCACTGCGGTACGGCCTGGCCGCGCTGCTGCTCCTGCCGCTCCTGCGCTCGGGCGGCGGCCCCGCGCCCTCGGCGGTCCTGAAGACGCTCACCCGCAGGCATTGGGGTCGGCTGGGGGCACTCGCGGCCATCGGAATGGTCGGCTTCAACCTGGCGGTACTGGCCGCGGAACGCACCGCGGAACCGGCGGTGCCTGGAGTGCTCGTCGGCTGCGCGCCGATCGTCGTCGGCGTTCTGGTGCCCGTCCTGGAAGGGCGCCGGCCGGCCCGGGCCGTCCTGTGCGCGGCGGGACTCGTGGCGGTCGGCGCGTTCACCGTCCAGGGCTGGGGCCGGACCGACCTGGCGGGTCTCCTCTACTCGGTGGGCGCGTTGGGCGGCGAGGTCGGTTTCGCCGTCCTCGCCGTACCCGTGCTGCGCCCCCTCGGACCGAAGCTGCTCTCGGCGGTGGTGTGCGCCGTGGCGGCCGTGGAATCCGCGTTGCTCGGCGTGCTCTTCGACGTCCTGTCCGGCGGGGGAGGCCTTCTGCGGGTGCCCACCACGGGGGAGGCACTGGCGTTGCTGTGGCAGGCGGCCGTGGTCACCGTCATCGGCTTCGTGTGCTGGTACAGCGGTATGCGGCGCATCGGGGCCGAGCGTGCCACGCTCTTCTCCGGGCTGATCCCCGTATCGGCCGCGCTGACCGCGCCGCTGGTCGGCACGGGGACGTACGGCCCGGGGCAGGGCGTGGGAAGCCTTCTGGTGGGTCTCGGGGTGGTCCTGGGCTCAGGTGTGCTGGGGCCGGGTGCCGGCGGCAGACGAGACGCCGTGTCAGTAGTGACTACCGTGGGGTAGCACCCAGTTCAAGGCGCGAGCGCGTTTCCCGCTGGACACCCCCAGGCCCGTCGGCTGGGATGGGCAAGTGACTGCCGAGACCGTGACCGAACTCTTCGAAGAACACCGGCCCTTCCTCACCGGGGTCGCCTATCGCATGCTCGGCCGCGTCGCCGACGCGGAGGACGTGGTGCAGGAGGCGTGGCTGCGCTGGTCGTCGGCGGACCGGGAGGACGTGCGGGAGCCGAGGGCCTATCTCGTGCGGATCACGACCCGTCTGTCCATCGACCGGCTGCGCCATCTGCACTCCCGGCGGGAGGCGTACGTCGGACCATGGCTGCCCGAACCGGTGGTCACCGAATTCGGCCCGGCCGTGCCCGACTCGGCGGAGCGCGCGGTGCTCGCCGACTCCGTGTCACTGGCCGTACTGGTCGTCCTCGAAACCCTCTCCCCGCTGGAACGCGCGGTCTTCGTCCTGCGCGAGGCCTTCGGCTTCCCGTACGCGGAGATCGGCGCGGCCCTCGACCGGTCCGAGGCCGCGGTACGACAGCTCGCCGGCCGTGCCAAGCTCCACGTGGAGGAGCGCAAACCGCGCTACGACGTGGACCCTGCCGTGCGGCGCGATCTCACCGAGCGCTTCCTCGCCGCAGCTTCGGGCGGGGACCTGGAGCGGCTGCTCGCACTGTTGGCGCCCGACGTGCGCCTGGTCGGTGACAGCGGGGGCAAGGCGAAGGCGCCGCGGCGGATCATCGAGACCGCCGACAAGGTCGGCCGCTTCCTCCTCGCCGTGGGCAAGGAATGGCCGGCCGGCACGCAGGTCGGGATCGTCGAGCTCAACGGCGGCCCCGCCCTGGTGTTCAGCGTCGACGGGAAGGTGGACACCGTCTTCCAGACCGAGGTCGCCGACGGAGCGATCCGATGCGTCTACGTCATCCGCAACCCGGACAAGCTGGCCGGCGTGCGCCCGGCTTGAGGCTCTTCCGTTCGGATCACCTTCGGACCACCCCGGGCCCCCTCCCGGGGTGATCCGTTCCCGGGTGATCCGTTCCCCGGGTGATCCGTGTAGCCGTGGCTCACGGCGGCACGAACGTCCCGTGAACGCTCTGCGGCAGCACGCCGTTCCGCTGGGTGACGGGGCGAGGATTGGTCTTGACCAAGGTGGTTCGCCGTCCTAAGGTCTGAACGATAAGGCAGGAACCTTTAATAAATAACGTCGGGGAAAACAAGCCACCGGGCGGATGCGGAGGACAGGGTGGGGACCACGCAGCTGGAATCGGTGCAGGAGCCGAAGTACTGGCACCTCAAGACCGTGCTCAGTGAGGCGCTCGACTCGGACTTCGCGGTGGGTGAGGTACTGCCCAACGAGCGGGACCTCGCGGCGCGTTTCGGTGTCGCCAGGGCCACGCTCCGCCAGGCGCTGGAGCAGCTGGAGCTCGAAGGGCGGCTTCAGCGACGGCGCGGTGTGGGCACGACCGTCGCCCCGCCCCGGGTCAAGGTGGCCGTCGCCACCGCACAGCACGGCTGGCTGAGCAGCGACCCTGACGAGGCATGGCAGCCCCTCGACTGCGCCATGGACCCCGTTCCCGCCTCGGTCGCCGTGCTGCTGGGCGTGGAAGCCGACGAGCCCGTGCATGTGGTGCGCCGTATCCGTGTCGCCCAGGGGCAGGCCGTGGCGGCCGAGCTGCTGTACGTACCGACGGCGTCCGTGCCCGAACTCTCCGCCATCGAAGCGCCGTCCGGGTCTGTCCGGGCGCGGAGCGTCCTGCGGGAACTGCACCGCCTCGACCTCGACGGCCAGGACCGCTCGGTCGAACTCGGCTCGGCGCGGGCGGACGACGCCAGGGAGCTCGATCGGCTGCCCGGCGCACCGGTCCTCGTGGTCACCACCCGGTATCTCGCCGCCGCCGGCACGGCAGCGGTTTCCGTCGCCACGTACAGGGCGGACACCTGCCGGCTCACCTTCGGGGAGTCAGGTGCGTTGGAGATCAGCCACGAGGAGCAGGAGCGCAAGGCCTCCTGACGGCCTCCTGACGCTGCGGGCTCGTAACATCCATGGGCTCGCGCGGCCCTGCCTCCGGCCCGTCGCTCTCAGCGGCGGGCCGTCACCGTCCCCTCCACGGCGAAGAGTTGCTCCTCCACGTGGTCCAGCGCCAGTCGCAGCGCGCCGGTGGCGACGGCCGCCTCGCCGAGGAGCGACAGGGTCACCCGGGGCGGCCGCAGACAGTAGCGGGCGAGCTCGTCGCGGAGCGGGTCGAGGACACCGTCAAGACCGGCGGCCCACCCGCCGATCACCACGAGCTCCGGATCGAGCGCCAGCACCAGAGCCGCGACATCGTGCACCAGCCGCTGTATGAACCGCGCGACGGCGGCCTGCGCCCCGGCGTCGCCGAGCCTGGCCTTGGCGAAGACCTCGGCGACGGCCTGCTCGTCCAGAGGGTCCAGAGGGGTGTCCGTCGTGGAGAGCAGATGCTCCGGAGTGACATCACGGCCGAGAAGATGCAGTGCCCCGATCTCCCCGGCGGCCCCGCCGAACCCACGGTGCAGGCGCCCTCCGATGAGTGACCCGGCACCGGGGCTCAAGCCCGCCAGAACGAAGACGATGTCGTCGGACTCCGTCGCCGCGCCCTTCCAGTGTTCGGCCACGGCCGCCGCGTTGGCGTCGTTCTCCACCAGGACGGGGCACCGGAAGGAACGCCGCAGCCTTTCGCCGAGCGCGAGACCGGTCCAGCCCGGCAGCGCCGTGCCCAGCCGCACGGTGCCATCCGCCTCCACGATGCCGGGACTGCCCACGCCCACCGCGCGCAAGCTGCTGCGCTGCACCCCGGTGCGCCGCAGCACATCGGCGATCATGCCTCTGACCTGGTCGAGTCTGTCGTCCGCGCACGCCGTCTCGGAGACGTCCCGCGATCCTGCGCCGACGATACGGCCGTCGAGCCCGGACAGCAGGGCGGATATCCGGTGCGGGCCGATCTCGATGCCCAGCAGGTGCCCGGCCTCCGCACGGAACCTGAAACGCCGCGCGGGCCGGCCCTGGCGCCTGGCCCCGCTCTCGTCGGGCAGGGCCTCCACCACCAGTCCGGCCGCGAAGAGCCCTTCGACGACGCCTTCGACCGTGGGACGCGACAGGCCTGTGATCCGGGTCAGGTCCGTGAGCGTGGGCGAATCCGCCCCGCGCAGAGCGTGCAGCACCACTGCGGAATTGATCCTCCGCAGCAGGGACGGGTCCCCACCGGTCAGCCGGCTCACCGTGTGTCCTCCCAGGTCGTGCCCATGTCTGCCGGATCGTACTCGCTGACCCCGACCTCGGCGACCAGCAGGCACGGAGAGCCAACCGGAACCGCTCCCGGCCGCCTGTCACGCGCCTCTGCCACCGCATGTCAGCGTGGAGACACGAAGCCGGACTCGTAGGCCGCGATCACCGCCTGTGTGCGATCCCTGGCACCCAACTTCGCGAGGACCGCACTGACATGTGTCTTCACGGTCTCCACTCCCACGATCAGCTCGGCGGCGATCTCCGCGTTGGACCGGCCCCGTGCCATCAGGCGTAGCACTGCCGCTTCGCGCTCGGTGAGCGCTGCCCGGTCCATGGCGTCGCGCGCCCTGCTTGTGCCATAGTCCGCGGCGAGCTGCCGGACCGCGGCGGGAAACAGCAGCGACTCGCCCTCGGCCACGAGCCTCACCGCGTGAACGATCTCCGCGGGCCGTGCTCGCTTGAGCAGGAAACCGTCCGCCCCCGCGCGCAGCGCCTCATACACGTACTCGTCGTTCTCGAAGGTGGTCACCATCAGGATCTTCGGTGGATCGGCAACGGTGCGCAGCACCGCCCGAGTCGCCTCGATGCCGTCCATCAGGGGCATGCGCACATCCATGGCCACGACATCGGGCCGAAGCCGGCTGACGAGTGGGATCACGGCCGCACCGTCGGCCGCCTCGCCCACCACCTCGATGTCGCCCTGCGCTTCCAGGACCGCGCGGAGCCCTGCGCGCACCAGGGGTTCGTCGTCGACCAGAAGTACGGTAACCGGCATCCGGTCAGCGTATGCGGTCCAGCGGAAGGGTCGCGCGCACGAGCCATTCCCCTTCGTGCGGGCCGGTTCGGGCCTTGCCCCCCAGCAGAGCGGCCCGCTCCCGTATGCCTCGCAGCCCGCTGCCGCTTCCCGGGCCGCGGGTCGATGCCCCGAGTGGATTGGCCACCTCCAGCTCCAGCCTCTCCTTCGCCACAGAGATCCTCACCCGTACGGGAACGGCGCCGGCGTGACGCAGCACATTGGTGAGCGACTCCTGCAGAATCCGGTAGCCCTCGCGTGACACAGGGCCGGGGACCAGGCCCAACGGCCCGGTCATCTCCACGTCCATCTTCACGCCGGAGCCGCGTGCCGAGTCCAGCAGCCGGTCGGCCTCGGCCAAGGTGGGGTGCGCCCCTACGGGAAGGTCCGATTCCCTCAGCACGCGCAGGACTCGCTCCAGATCGTCCAACGCGTGCCGGCCCGTCTCCTCGATGGCGGCCAGTGCGCGCGCGGTGAACTCCGGACTGCCCGCTGTCCGGGCGGCGCCCGCCTGTACCACCGCGACCGTCAGCGCATGCCCGATCGAATCATGGAGCTCACGCGCTATCCGATTACGCTCCAGCAACTGCTCGGTGCGCTCCTCAAGGGCGGTCATCCGCTCGGTCGGCGACGGCCCCAGCAGCCCGCGGGCCGCTGCCGTGGCCACTTCACCGCACAGGACGATCCATCCGAGAAGTACGAGGATCGGCAGGGGCGCGAGCAGCGCGCACAGCCACCGCACTTCGAGGAGGCCGGTCAGCCACCCCAGGCTCGGGTCCGCACCAGCCGAGGTCCGGATGAGGTCGAGCGTCGTGACAGGCAGCCAGACGGTGGCGAAGCCCGCCGCGGCTGTGAGGAGCAGCCTGACCTCCAGCCATGCCACGGTGCGCCAGCGGTCCGCCCACGTGGCCGCAGGCGCGGCGGATATCGAGGGGTCGGCCCGGCCGCGTTCCCCGGGTGTGAGGAGGAACCGCGCCTGTGCACCTTCGACTAGGCGGACCGTGGGCAGCAGGCCGATCGGAATCGCGAAGACGAACGGCATAGGCACCCACGCGGTGTCGAGGGCGATGAACATCCACACACTGACAACAGCGGCCGGAATGAGCAGATGCAGCCAGCGGCTGTACGTGACGGGCGCGGTCAGCGGCCCGAGGAAGTGGCGCATGCCGCCATCGTCTCAGCGCAGGGGCACGGACGGCTCCCCCGAGCGAGGGAGCCGAACCACCCTGACGGGGGAGGACCCCAACGGTGGCCGGGAGCCAGGCTTGGGTCATGACCAGCATCGACGTCGACGAACTGACCAAGGACTACGGGCCCACGAGGGCCGTGGACCGGCTCACGTTCAGTGTGAGACCCGGTCGCGTGACGGGCTTTCTCGGTCCCAACGGCGCGGGAAAGTCCACCACCATGAGACTCGTCCTCGGCCTGGACAGGCCCACAGCCGGCACCGCCACCGTCGGCGGGCACCCGTACGCCACATTGGGAGCCCCGTTGCACAGGGTCGGGGCCCTGCTCGATCCGCAGGCGGCTCATGGCTCACGCACGGCGCGTGACCACCTGCTCGCTCTCGCGGTGAGTAACGGTATAGCTGGCCGCAGGGCCGACGAGGTCCTGGAGGAGACCGGCCTCGTGGCGGTCGCCGGGCGGAGGATCAAGACGTTCTCGCTCGGGATGCGGCAACGCCTCGGAATCGCGGCGGTGCTGCTGGGGGAGCCGGATGTGGTGATGCTCGACGAACCGTCGAACGGGCTGGATCCGGAAGGCATCATCTGGATCCGTGAGCTCATGCGAGGCATGGCACGGGAGGGGCGTACCGTCCTGGTCTCCAGCCATCTGATGAACGAGACCTCGTCATTCGCCGACCACCTGATCGTCCTCGGCCGAGGACGGCTCCTCGCCGATCTGCCGATGCGGGAGTTCCTCGACTCCCGCGGTCGGCCCGGCGTCCGGCTGCGTACTTCCGAAGACCCCCGGCTCCGCGAGGCCTTGATCCGCAAGGGGTACCTGCCGGTGCGGGAGGACGACGGGCGCTGGACAGTCGACGGAGCCAAAGCGGAGGAGATCGGCGCGGCAGCCGCAGCCGAAGGGATCCCCCTGCTCGAACTCACCGACCTGCAGACCACCCTGGAGGAGGCCTATCTCCATCTCACTGCCGACGCGTCAGAGTTCGCAGCGGCCGCATCGCTCACGGCACAGGAGGCCTGACCATCGTGACCACCTCGACGAAGGCCGTGCTGCACTCCGAATGGATCAAGATCAGATCAGTGCGGTCCACTCTGTTCTCACTCATAGCGGTGTTCGCCGGGACGCTTGCCGTTACGGTGCTCGTGTTCGCCACCGTGGGCCGGGCGGAGGCGGACAACGCCGACCACGACCTGCTGTTCTCCGCCTTCTACGCGCTGAACTTCGGGCAGATCGCGGCGATCAGCTTCGGGGCGACGGCCCTGTCCTCGGAATTCCTGAACGGAGCTCTGCGTCTGTCCCTCTCGGCCGTCCCTCGACGAGGCCTTCTCTACGCCGCGAAGATATCGGTGATCGGTGGACTTGCCCTCGCCATCGGGATGGTCACCAGCTTCGCCGCGTTTCTGGTGGGGCAGCTGTTCATGGGTGAGTACGCGATCGGTCTGGGGGACCCTGGTGCGCTGCGCGCCTCGTTCGGCGGCGGAGTCTATCTCGCGCTGATCGCCCTGCTCGCCGCAGGTCTTACGACGGTGCTGCGCAGCGCCGTCGCCGTGCTCAGTACGCTCATTCCCTTCCTGCTGATCGTTTCCTTCGTCCTCGGAGACGTCGCCGGGGACATCGGCCGGTATCTGCCCGATCAGGCAGGGCAGCTGGTGCTCCACCAGAATCCGGAGGGAAGTCTCGGTCCCTGGGCAGGCCTGGCGGTCACCGCCGCATGGGCCGGTGCCGCGCTGGTCGCCGGCTGGTGGACCCTGCGGACGAGAGACGCCTGAAGGAGAGTGAGGGCGCGCCGCGGCTCGGGAGCCGAGGCGGAAGGGGCCGGTTTCCGGCATCCGAGGCGGGCAGGGAGACCCGGCGGCCTTCATATGTCAGTGGGAGACGGTTTACTGACGGTATGACCACCGCACATCACCTCCGCCTCATCGACGGGATGCGCACCGAGGACTTTCCCTCGGAGCGGGTTCCGACGGGCTCGGGAAGCAGCGGGCCTGGCTACCACACAGCGCTCCTCCTCGGCGAGGACGACCACGGGGAGGGGGACGAGGCGGATCGGCTCGAAGTCCGGGCGCAGTGCCTGGCGGAGCATGACGCCTTGCTCTCGCTGCTCACGCTGCGCTGGGGTGAACCGCAGAGGGTCAGCCTCTGGAGCGCACAGGAGCGGATGATGGCGGGGGAGGTGATAGCCGAACCCTGGGCCGACCCCGTCGCGAGTTGCGAACATCTCCCGCTCTGGTGGGCGGAAGACCGGTGGATCGCCGTTGTGCTCTACCTGGAGGAGGGTGGGCCCGGCTGCGAGTTGGGCGTACTGGTCACCGTGGTCGACCCGCCCTGAGCCTGGCGGGTCTGCCGAGTCTCCGGGGCGCTGTCCTGGTCGGCCGCCGCCAGCAGACGGGCGTACTCGTCCGCCATGGTGCTCACGGTCCAATGGGCGTTCAGGCCACTCGGGTTGGGCAGCGCCCAGACGTGGGCACCGCCGATGGTCCGCTCCTGCGGGCCGATCCGGGCATGGCGCTCGCCGAAGGCCGTGCGATAGGCGGTGACTCCGACGACGGCCAGCCACAACGGGCCCAGCTCTTCCACCTTGGCCGACAGGACCCGTCCGCCCGCACGGAATTCCTCCGGGTCCAGCTCGTCGGCCCGGGCCGTGGCTCTGGCCACCACGTTGGTGATGCCCAGTCCGTAGCCCGGAAGCTGATCCTGTTCCGAGGGCTTCAGCTGCCGGGGTGTGAAGCCCGACCGGTGGAGCACCGGCCAGAAGCGGTTGCCGGGATGGGCGAAATGGTGGCCCGTGGCGGCAGTCATGAGGCTCGGGTTGATTCCGCAGAACAGCACACGCAGACCGCCCGCGACCACGTCGGGTACGACGCGATCGCGGGCAGCGAGGAGCTCTTCGGGTGTCATCCGGCGGTGGAGAGGGCCGTCAGAGAATGGAGCCGGGGGTGTACGCGGCGGCTTCCGGGTGCTGCTTGGTGATCTCCTCGATCCGGGACACCAGGACGGCGATCTGGTCGCCGGCCGCGCCGGTGAAGGAGAGCTTGTCGGCCATCAGGGCGTCCAGCTCACCGCGGTCGAGCGGGATCCGGTCGTCGGCGGCCAGCTTGTCCAGCAGCTCGTTGCGCTCGGCGCCCTGTTCCCGCATGGCGAGGGCCGAGGCGACCGCGTTCTCCTTGATGGCCTCGTGCGCGACCTCGCGGCCCACACCGGCCCGCACCGCGCCCATCAGCACCTTGGTCGTGGCGAGGAAGGGGAGGTAACGGTCCAGCTCACGTGCAACGACTGCCGGGAAGGCGCCGAACTCGTCGAGCACGGTGAGGAAGGTCTCCAGCAGACCGTCGAACGCGAAGAAGGCGTCCGGCAGCGCGACCCGGCGGACCACGGAGCAGGACACGTCGCCCTCGTTCCACTGGTCGCCCGCCAGCTCGCCCGTCATCGACGCGTAGCCGCGAAGGATCACCATCAGGCCGTTGACCCGCTCGCAGGAGCGCGTGTTCATCTTGTGCGGCATCGCCGACGAGCCGACCTGGCCCGGCTTGAAGCCCTCGGTCACCAGCTCGTGTCCGGCCATCAGCCGGATGGTCTTGGCGACCGACGAGGGCGCGGCGGCCAGCTGCACCAGCGCGGTGACCACGTCGTAGTCGAGGGAGCGGGGGTAGACCTGGCCGACGGAGGTGAAGGCGTGTCCGAAGCCCAGGTGCTCGGCGACGCGCTGCTCCAGGTCGGCGAGCTTGCCCGCGTCACCGCCGAGCAGGTCCAGCATGTCCTGCGCTGTGCCGACCGGTCCCTTGATGCCGCGCAGCGGATAGCGGCCCAGCAGGTCCTCCAGCCGCCCGTACGCCACGAGCAGCTCGTCCGCTGCGGTGGCGAAGCGCTTGCCGAGCGTCGTCGCCTGCGCGGCGACGTTGTGCGAACGGCCCGCCATGACCAGCTCGCCGTACTCCGCCGCCTGTCGGCCCAGCCGCGCCAGGACCGCCACCGTGCGGTCGCGCATCAGCTCGAGCGAGAGCCGGATCTGCAACTGCTCGACGTTCTCGGTGAGGTCCCGGGAGGTCATGCCCTTGTGGACCTGCTCATGGCCGGCAAGCGCGTTGAACTCCTCGATCCGCGCCTTCACATCGTGCCGGGTCACCTTCTCGCGCTCGGCGATCGAGGCGAGGTCGACCTGGTCGATCACGCGCTCGTAGTCGGCCGGGGCAGCGTCGGGTACCTCGATCCCGAGGTCCTTCTGAGCGCGCAGCACCGCCAGCCACAGCTGACGTTCCAGCTTCACCTTCTGCTCGGGGGACCAGAGGACGGCCAGCTCCGTGGAGGCATAGCGGCCGGCCAGGACATTGGGGATGCGAGGCTTCGCAGACACAGCAGTCACGTGTCCGGAGTTTACCGGCCGTCCCTACGAGTTCCGAACCGTCGGCCTGATGTAGGAAGCTCCAGGTCAGACGTGATGCGTCAGTCCCGCAGCGACAGCCGCAGGGTGATCCGGTCGAACAGCTCGGTCAGCGGCTCACCGATGTCCCGCCCGAACTCGGTCAGTCCGTAGGTGACCTGGGGCGGCGTCGTCGGCGCGACCTCCCGCCGGACCAGACCGTCCTCGACCAGTGCGCGCAGGGTCTGGGCGAGCATCTTCTCGCTGATGCCATGGATGCTCTCGCGCAGCTCGTAGAACCGCAGGTCGCCGCCGCGCAAGGAGATCAGCACCCAGATGCCCCACCTGCTGGTCACATGGTCGACCACGTTGCGTGCGGGGCAGTCGGTGTGAAACACGTCATACCGCTTGCCTGTCACGACCGCTCTGTCCTGCACACCTTCTGTCATGTCATGAACTTACCCCGAGGTACGTCCTTACCAAAAGTAAGTCAGCGCTCCTAGCGTGGTGGCCACGGAAGACATACGGACGTCATTCACATTCCGACAGGAGCAGAACATGATCGTGGTGACCGGAGCTACCGGAAACATCGGCCGACCCTTGACGCAGGCGCTGACCGAGGCGGGACGGCAGGTGACTGCCGTGTCGCGGCACACCGCGACGGTGCCGAACGGGGCCCGCCACGTGGTGGCCGACCTGGCCGAGCCCGCCGGTCTCAAGCCCGCGCTGGACGGGGCGGACGCGTTGTTCCTGCTGCTGTCGGGCGACCTGCACGCCATTGGAGCCAACCCCGCCGACATCATCGCTGAAGCCGCGTCCGCCGGGGTCCGCCGGGTCGTCCTGCTCTCCACGCTCGGCGTGGTGACCAGGCCCTTCGGTACCACGCGGGTCGCGATGCGCGCACTGGAGGACACGCTGCGGGAGTCCGGCCTCGAATGGTCCATCCTGCGGCCTGGCGGCTTCGCCTCCAACGCCCTGTGGTGGGCCGATTCGGTCCGCGGGCAGCAGGTCGTGCACGCGCCCTTCGGCGACATCGGGGTGCCGATCATCGACCCGGCGGACATCGCGGCGGTCGCGGCGGCCTGCCTGCTGGACGACCAGCACAACGGCGGTGTGTACGAGCTGACGGGCCCCGAGGTGATCACTCCGCGCCAGCAGACCGAGGCCATCGCCGCCGCGCTGGGCTCGCCGGTGACGTTCCACGAGCTCACCCGCGACGAGGCCAAGGCCGCCATGGCCCGGAGCATGCCGGCGGAGCTCGCCGATGACACCCTGGACATCATCGGTTCGCCGACCCCGGCCGAACTGCACATCAGCCAGGACGTCCAGCGGGTCACCGGCCACGCCCCGCGGACCTTCGCCGACTGGGCCGTCCGCAACGCGGCCGCGTTCCGCCGGGGCTGAGACGTGGCTGTGGCGGGGCGGTCAGCCGTCCAGGCGGCGCCAGCCGGTCACCGGACCTGGCGCCGCCCCGTCCGCCGGAGTGATCCAGAACGCCTTGCCCAGCTCCGTGTCGAAGTGCGCGCCGGCCCGGCCGTCGCCGGACGAGCGACCGGTCAGCCGCCGTCCTATCCAGGGCATCAGATGCTGCCTGGCGAACCGGACGTCGTCGATCCGTCGCCGCGTCCACCGCGCGGGCGCGGACTCCGGCAGCGGGGTCCGCCAGTCGCTCTCGGCCGGCAGACCCAGCGTCTGCCAGACCGCCTCCGCTACCCGGCGATGGCCCTCGGCCGTCAGGTGAAGCCGGTCCACGTCCCACATCCGCGGGTCTCCCAGCGACGCCGCGCCGTACAGGTCGGTCACCCGTGCGCCGTGGCGCTCGGCCAGGTCACCGACCAGCGAGAACAGCTCCTCCATCCGCGGACGGAAGCGTTCCATCACGGGGCCGTTCCGGCCGGGGCTGCGCATCAGCACCAGGGTCTTGCACGATGGCGCGAGAAGCTCCACCGCCTCTTCAAGCCGACCGCGGACCATGCCCATGTCGCACTTCGGCCGCAGGGTGTCGTTGAGTCCGCCGACGAGCGTGATCACATCCGGTTGCAGTGCGGCGGCTACCGCGACCTGCTCGTCCACGATCTGGCCGATGAGCTTTCCCCGTACGGCGAGATTGGCGTACCGGAAGCCGGGCGTGCGGGCCGCGAGCCGGGAGGCGAGGACGTCGGCCCAGCCGCGGTAGGAACCGTCGGGCAGCAGGTCCGACATGCCCTCGGTGAAGGAGTCGCCGACCGCGACAAGACTGGTGTAGGAGGCATTCAGTTCCATGGCGCTGCCGATCGTACCGTGACAGGTCCCGCTGCCCGGGGGCGGCGGGACCTGTCGGAGGACCGGGCGTCAGCGGGTCCTGGGCCTGCCCACCAGTTCGCGCAGCACGTCCTCCATCGTGACCATGCCGGCCAGCCGGCCGTCCTCGTCCAGCACGGCCGCCAGGTGCGTACGGCTGCGGCGCAGCGCCGTCAGCACGTCGTCCAGCGGTGTCGCCGCACGCACCCGGGCGATCGGCCGCAGCGCCGACACGGGGAAGGGCACATCGCGCGGCATGGCGTCCAGGGCGTCCTTCACATGGAGGTACCCGATGATGCGCTGCTCGCTGTCTGTCACCGGGAAGCGCGAGAAGCCGGACTCGTGCGACAGCCGCTCCAGCTCCTCGGGGGTCGTGCCGACCCGGGTGTACAGCACCCGGTCGACCGGAAGGAGCACGTCCTTCACCGGACGGCGGCCCAGTTCCAGCGCGTGGCGCAGACGATCCGCCGAGCGGTCGTCGACGAGCCCGGAGTCCTCGGCGTCCTTGACGAGGCGTGCCAGTTCGTCGTCGGAGAAGGTCGCGGAGACCTCGTCCTTGGTCTCCACCCGCAGCAGCTTGAGCAGCGTGTTCGCGAAGGCGTTGATCGTGAAGATCACCGGCTTCAGGGCCCTGGCGAGCGTCACCAGGGGCGGTCCGAGCAGCAGAGCGGTGCGGGCCGGCTCGGCCAGCGCGATGTTCTTCGGCACCATCTCGCCCAGCAGCATGTGCAGATACGTCGCCGCCGTCAGCGCGAGGACGAACGAGATCGGGTGCACGAGTCCGTGCGGCACGCCCACTCCGTCGAAGACGGGCTCCAGCAGATGGGCGATGGCGGGCTCGGCGACGATACCCAGCACCAGTGTGCAGAGCGTGATGCCCAGCTGCGCCGCCGCGAGCAGCGCGGACACATGCTCCAGGCCCCAGATGACGCTGCGTGCCCTTCGGTCACCGGCCTCGGCCGCGGGCTCGATCTGACTGCGGCGTACGGAGATCAGAGCGAACTCCGCGCCGACGAAGAAGGCGTTGACGACCAGGGTCAGCAGACCGATGAAGAGCTGGACGGCGATCATCGGCCGTCCTCCGCCGGGTCGTCGGCACCCGGCAGCGGCGCGTGCAGCAGCGCACGCGCGGCGCGGTGTCCCGAGGCGTCGACCACGTCGATGCGCCACCCCGTGAGCTCGACGGAGTCACCGACGACCGGGATACGGCCGACCTCCGTGGCGATCAGGCCGGCCAGCGTCTCGTACGGCCCGTCCGGTACCCGCAGTCCGATCGTGCGGAGCTGGTCCGTGCGGGCCGCCCCGTCGGCCGACCACAGGGTGCGTCCGTCCGCGTCCTCGCCGGCGGCCGCCAGGTCGGGGGTCTCGTGCGGGTCGTGCTCGTCCCGCACCTCGCCGACGACTTCCTCCACGATGTCCTCCAGCGTCACGACTCCCGCCGTGCCGCCGTACTCGTCGATGACGACGGCCATGGCCAGCTTTCCGGAGAGCCGGTCCAGCAGGCGGTCCACGGTGAGCGTCTCGGGCACGAGCAGCGGTTCACGCAGCATGTCCGACACCCGCTTTCGGGGCCGCTGGTCCGCGGGAACGGCCAGTACGTCCTTGATGTGTGCGACGCCGACGACCGTGTCCAGGCTGCCCCGGTAGACGGGGAAGCGGGAGAGGCCGGTCGCCCGGGTGGCGTTCGCGACGTCCTCCGCCGTCGCCAGCACGTCGAGGGCGGTGACCTGGACCCGGGGGGTCATGACGTTCTCCGCGGTCAGTTCGGACAGGTTGAGGGTGCGTACGAAGAGTTCGGCGGTGTCCGCCTCCAGTGCGCCCTCCTTCGCGGAGTGGCGCGCGAGCGCGACCAGCTCCTGCGGACTGCGTGCCGAGGCGAGCTCCTCGGCCGGTTCGAGGCCGAAGCGGCGCACGATCCGGTTGGCGGTGTTGTTGAGGTGGCTGATGAAGGGCCGGAAGACCGCCGTGAACGCGCGCTGCGGCGTCGCGACCCTCCGGGCGACGGCGAGCGGGGAGGAGATCGCCCAGTTCTTCGGGACGAGTTCACCGACCACCATCAGCACCACGGTGGACAGCGCGGTGCCGATCACCAGGGCCAGCGAGGAGGACACACCGGGCGAGAGCCCGGTCGCCTCCACAGGTCCCCGGATGAGCTTGGAGATGGACGGCTCGGAGAGCATGCCCACGACCAGGTTGGTGACGGTGATGCCGAGCTGTGCGCCGGAGAGCTGATAGGTGAGGCTGCGTACGGCCTTGAGCGCTCCTGCCGCACCACGGTCACCTCGCTCGACGGCCCGTTCGAGATCGCCGCGCTCCACGGTGGTCAGGGAGAACTCGGCCGCCACGAAAGCGCCGCAGGCGAGGGCGAGCAACAGCGCCACGAGCAGCAGGAGCACTTCGGTCATCGGTTCACCTCCGTCCCATGATCGGGCAGGGGCAGAAGGTTCGCTCGATGTCGGCGGTATCTACTACTGGGGGGCTCGCCCATGGGCGGACGCTCACACCTTTCGAAAGGGTCGGACGGTCGAGGATCCATAGTAAAGGATCGGCAAAATTCGGGGTGTGGTGGGCGGATGTGGCGGACGGCGGGCACGCGGCCGTGCCGGGCGCGGTCACAGGGACTTGATCCAGCGCCGCCAGTGATTCTCCCGCAGGTAGCCGGCCGCGCCCCAGGCGTGATGGGCGCGCTCGTTGGACTCCAGGACCATGGCGTCCACCCGTCGCCCGCCCAGGGCGGCGAACCGTTGCTCCGCCGCGTCCAGCAGTGTGGTCGCGATGCCCTGCCTGCGGCAGGAGGGATGCACGGCGAGCCGGTAGGCGGAGCACCGCCAGCCGTCGAAGCCGGCTATGACGGTGCCGGTGATCCGGCCGTCGCGTTCCGCGAGGATCAGGGCCTCGGGGTCCCGCGCGATCAGTCTGGCCACTCCGTCGTGGTCGTCGGTGATGCTGGTGCCCTCCGCGGCCTCGGCCCAGAAGCGCAGCACGCTGTCGATGTCGGACGGGGTGGCGCAGCGGATGTCAAGATCGGTCATGACACGAGCCAATCAGAGCGCACGGGGAAACAGCGAACCTCTTTCGCCCCGCTGCTGCTGCGTCGTCCCGCCCCCCTTGCGGGTGCTAGCGCACGCGCGCTAGCGTGAGGGCGTGCCCAAGACTCAGCTGAACGTTCGTGTGGACGAGGCCACCGCCGAGGCGGCGCGACAGCGCGCGCTGCAGCGGGGGATGAGCGTGAACCGCTACATAGAGGAGCTGGTCAAACAGGATGCGGGCGAGGTGGGACACACCTTCGTCGAGGCCGCGGCCGACTTCATGAAGCAGTACGAGTCGGTGTTCGCCGAAGAGTTCGGCCCGGAGCGCGAAGGCACCCGTTGAACCTGCAGATCGACCTTTCGTGGCTGCTCATGGTCGCCGAACACAAGACGCCCGGTGACCCGCAGGTCGTCGACTGGGGCGCGCTCGTCGCCGCCGTCAGCCGGCATGAGGCGGAGATCTTCGGCAGCCCCGTCTACAGCGACCCCCACTCCAGGGCGGCCGCCCTGCTGCAGCTGCTTCTCCATGTGCCCGCGCTCGAACACTCCAACGCGATGTTCGCCTCCGCCGTCGCCTACGGCTATCTCGTCGCCTCAGGACTGAAGGTCGTCACCTCTCCCGAGCAGGTGCGCGACCTCGCCCGGCTGGTGAAGGAGGGCAAAGCCGACGTCCGGATCATCGCCGACGAGCTGCGCCGTTGGAGCCTGTGACCTGAGTCCCTCGGGCGGCCTCAGCCGCGCGGTCCACCACGACGGACCGCCGGGCCACCGGGCACACACGGGGAGCTAGGCTCAGCCGCTCCTGAGGTTCCCGCCGAGTTCCGGTGCCAGCCAGCCCGCCGCCCGCGTCCGGAAGACGGCGGGATCCAACGCACCCGCGTCGGCCGGCACCGCCCCGAGCAGCGGGACGCCCGCGGCGACCGGCAGGTCCTCGACGTTGCACCGTGAGGCCAGATCCGGATCGGCCGGCATACTCCCCACCACCACCCCCGGACACGTGAGGCCGCGGGTACGCAGCGCCTCCGTCGTCAGCGCGGTGGCGTTCAGGGTGCCAAGACCCGCAGGGGCCACCACCAGCACGGGAGCCGCCATCAGCCGCGCGGCGTCCGCGAGCGTGGCCCCCTGCCCGTCGTAGCGGACCAGCAGCCCGCCCGCGCCCTCGACCAGCACCAGGTCGTGCTCGGTCGCCAGCTTCTGGGCGGCCTCGGCGATCTCGTACGGGCGTACGGGGTCGAGACCTGCTCGGCGTGCCGCCGTCTCCGGTGCCAACGGCTCCGGGAAGCGGGCCAGTTCGACGGCGGTCACATGGGCGCCGGCCAGCCGTGCCACCTCGGCGGCGTCTCCGGCCTCCCCCGGCGCGAGACCGGTCTGTGCGGGCTTGAGTACCGCGACCCGACGGTCACGGAACGCGGCCGCCACCGCCGCGGTCACGATCGTCTTGCCGATCTCGGTGCCCGTCCCGGTCACCACGAGGACCGTCATCTCAGCCCTCCCTCGCCGCGGCGCACACGGCCCGGCAGATCCGTGCCACATCGTCGTCGCCCGTCACATACGGCGGCATCGTGTACACGAGGTCGCGGAACGGGCGCAGCCACACGCCCTCGCGGACCGCGGCCCGTGTCGCGGCCTCCATGTCCACCTCGTGATCCAGCTGTACGACGCCGATCGCGCCCAGCACCCGGACGTCCCGTACGCCCGGTACACCGGCGGCCTCCTCGAGACCCCGGCGCAGACCGTCGCCGATCCGCTTCACCTCCAGCTCCCAGTCCTGGCTCAGCAGGAGATCCACGGAGGCGCAGGCCACCGCAGAGGCGAGCGGATTGCCCATGAACGTAGGCCCGTGCGCCAGCACCGGCACATCGCCGCTCGAAATGCCCTCGGCCACCTCGGAGGTGCACAAGGTGGCCGCCAGTGTCAGATAGCCGCCGGTCAGGGCCTTGCCGACACACATGACATCGGGTGACACCCCGGCGTGGCCCGCCGCGAACAGCTGCCCGGTACGGCCGAACCCCGTGGCGATCTCGTCGAACACCAGCAGCACGTCGTTCGCGTCGCAGGCCTCGCGAAGCACCCGCAGATACGCGGGGGAGTGGAAGCGCATGCCGCCCGCCCCCTGGACCACGGGTTCCACGATCACCGCTGCCAGCTCGTGGGCGTGGGCGGCCACCAGCTCGCGCAGATGCGCCACGTACGCGTCGTCCGGCTCGGCGTCGAAGCCGTCCGGCGGGGCGTCCGCGAAGATCTGCCGGGGGAGGGAACCCGACCACAGCTCGTGCATCCCGCCCTCGGGATCGCACACCGACATCGGCTGCCAGGTGTCCCCGTGATACCCGCCGCGCCAGGTCATCAGCCGGTGCTTGGCGGGCCGCCCCGCCGAACGCCAGTACTGCAGACACATCTTGACCGCGACCTCGACGGAGACGGAACCCGAGTCGGCGAGGAAGACGTGCCGCAGCGGCTCCGGAGTGATCTCCACCAACCGGGTCGCCAGCCGTACGGCGGGCTCGTGCGTGAGCCCGCCGAACATCACATGGCTCATCCGGTCCAGCTGGCCACGGGCGGCCTCGTCGAGCACCGGATGGCTGTAGCCATGGACCGCCGACCACCAGGACGACATGCCGTCCACCAACTCACGATGACCGTGGGCGGGTTCGGCGAGCCGGAGGCGCACCCCCGACGCGGACTCCACGACCAGGGGCTCCTGCCGGCCCGGCATCGGACCGTAGGGATGCCAGACGTGGGCCCGGTCCAGGGCGAGGAGTTCGGCGGGGCGGAGCGGATCAGGCATTGGGCGTGAGGTCCGTCCCCGCTCCGCGACGGCGGACCGCCACCAGATCGGTGCGCGCCGCCTGCTCCGTACTCTCCGCCAGGACCTCGGACAGCTCCGGAGCGGCCTCGGCGGGCTCCCCGCACGGAGCGCAGCCGCCCTCGTGGGAACCGCAGCTGCCCGCGGGCGCCCGGTGCTCGGGCAGCGTCGTCGTGTCCGTGCCCTCCACCTCGAAACCGGCGTCAGCGATCATGTCGAGGTCGGACTGTCCCGACTGGCCCTCGGTGGTGAGGTAGTCACCCAGGAAGATCGAGTTGGCCAGGTTCAGGGCGAGTGGCTGCATCGAGCGCAGATGGACCTCGCGCCCGCCCGCGAGCCGCACCTCGACGTCCGGGCAGACGAACCTGACCATCGCCAGGATGCGCAGGCAGCGCTGAGGTGTGAGGTGCCACTCCTTGGCGAGCGGGGTCCCCTCGATCGGGATCAGGAAGTTCACCGGCACCGAGTCCGGGTCCAGCTCGCGCAGCGAGAACACGACGTCCACGAGATCGGCGTCGGTCTCGCCCATGCCCGCGATCAGCCCCGAGCACGCGGAGAGTCCGGCCGCCTGGGCCTGCTGCACGGTGTCCACCCGGTCGGCGTACGTGTGGGTGGTCGTGATCTCCCCGTACGTCCCCTCGGACGTGTTGAGGTTGTGGTTGTACGCGTCGGCGCCCGCTGACCTCAGCCGGTCGGCCTGGCCTTGCGACAGCAGGCCGAGGCACGCACACACCTCGACGTCCTCGTGCTGCCCCTTGATCGCCTCGATCGTCTGCGACACCCGGTCGACGTCCCGGTCCGTCGGCCCCCGGCCGCTCGCCACGAGACAGACGCGCTTCGCGCCACCGGCCACCCCGGCGGCGGCGGCCTGCGTCGCCTCGTCCGGTTTCAGCCAGGTGTACTTGAGGATCCCGGCCTTGGAGCCGAGCCGCTGCGAGCAGTACGAGCAGTCCTCGGGGCAGAGCCCGGACTTCAGATTCACCAGATAGTTGAGCTTGACGCGCCGGCCGAACCACTGGCGGCGCACCTTGCCGGCCGCGGCCACCACGTCGAGCAGGTCGTCGTCCGAGGTCGCCAGCACGGCGAGCGCTTCGTCACGGGTCGGCAGTTCGCGCCGCAGCCCCTTGTCCACCAGCGTATTCAGCAGGTCCATGGCGTAGATCCTTACGTACGGCACCACGATCGGCCAAGGAGGAACCGGACAGTAGGGGCGGCCGATGCTGTGTGTATTGCCACACCCTGGCCTGTTGCGCACCCGGTTAGGGTCTGTGAGCTGCCTACAAAAAAGGACCCGCTCATGTCCTACGCCCCGTTCGACTGGATCGACGACGAGGCCCGGCGCCGCGCCGACGCGGGGCTCGTACGGGCGCTGCGCCCCCGGCCCGCCGAGACGGAGCTGCTGGACCTCGCGAGCAACGACTACCTGGGGCTGAGCCGGAACCCCGAGGTCATCTCGGCCGCCGCCGACGCCGCACGGATCTGGGGCGCGGGTGCCACCGGCTCGCGGCTCGTCACCGGTTCCACCGCACTGCACGCCGAACTGGAGCGCGAGCTCGCCGACTTCTGCGGATTCGAGGCGGCCCTGGTGTTCTCCTCCGGCTACGCGGCCAACCTCGCCGCCCTCACGGCGCTCACCGGACACGACGGGCTGATCGTGTCCGACGCGGGCAACCACGCCTCGATCGTCGACGGCTGCCGGCTGGCCCGGGCCGCCACCGCCGTGGTCCCGCACGTGGACCCCGAGGCCGTGCGCAAGGTGCTCAGGACGCACGACGGACGGGCCCTTGCCGTGACCGACTCCGTCTTCTCGGTGGACGGCGACGCGGCCCCGCTGGCCCCACTCGCCGAGGTCTGCCGCGAAGCGGGCGCTGCCCTCCTGGTGGACGACGCGCACGGCCTGGGCGTCCTGGGTGAGGGAGGCCGGGGCGCGCTCGCGGCCGCCGGGCTCGCCGGCGGCGAGGGGATCGTCACCACGCTCACCCTCTCCAAGTCGCTCGGCAGCCAGGGCGGAGCGGTGCTCGGCCCCGCCCGGGTCATCCGTCATCTGGTCAACACGGCCCGTACGTTCATCTTCGACACCGGCCTCGCACCGGCGGCGGCCGGCGCGGCGCTCGGCGCCCTGCGTCTGCTGCGCCGCGAACCCGGACGCGCGGCGAGGGCCGGCGCGGTCGCCACCGAGCTGTACGGCAGGCTCACCGCGGCCGGGCTGACCGCCGTACGCCCCGACGCCGCCGTGGTGTCGGTCCGCGCGCCCTCGCCGGACTCGGCCGTGCGCTGGGCCGCCGACTGCCGCACGGCGGGTCTCTCGGTGGGATGCTTCCGGCCGCCGTCGGTGCCGGACGGGATCTCGCGGCTGAGGCTGACGGCCCGGGCCGACCTCACTCCGGATCAGGTCGAGAGGGCCGTGGACACGGTCGTGGCGACGGCGCCGGGTGCGGTCAGCTGACCGGTCGGCCGTGCAGCCCGGAGACGAAGGACGTCCACGCCGTCGCCGAGAAGCGTAGGGGTGGCAGGCCTACGTCCTTGGAGTCCCGTACGGCGAGCTGATCCTGTCCGAGCGGCGCGGTTTCCACGCAGTTGTTCATCCCGGTGCTGCGGCTGCTGCGCCGCCACCGGTGTGCGGGGTGTAAGAGACGGTCGGACATCGTGCCCCCCTCGGGCAGTCTGAAGGTTCCGTCAACCACCGCGTCCTGCCGCGGCGATGAGGTCCAGCGATCGCTCCGGCGACAGCGCGTGGGCCTGCATCGTGCGGAAGGCCGAGCTGTACGCCTCGAGGTCTTCTCCCCGCTCCAGATAGAGGCTACTCGTCAAATGGTCAAGAACGACCACATCTAGATCAGAAGTGTTCGGAAAGGAGAAGATTACGAAAGGCCCCGTGAGGCCGATATAGCTCCCGGCCTCGAACGGGAGTAATTGCAGCGTCACATGCGGAAGTTCCGCCGCCCGAGCCAGATGGCGCAATTGTTCCCCCATCACCCGGGGTCCGCCGACTCCCCGCCGTAACACCGCCTCGTCGAGTACGGCGCTGAGCCGCAGCGGCCGGGGTGCGTGCAGGACGCTCTGGCGGGCGAGTCTGACCTCCACCAGGGAGTCGAGCTGTGCGGGCGGCAGGCCGTCCAGCGTGGACCGGGTCACGGCGCGCGCGTAGTCGGCGGTCTGCAGGAGGCCGGGGACCACCGAGGTTTCGAGTGTGCGGGCGGCGTCGGCCTGGGACTCCAGGCTGATGAAGTCGCGGTACTGGGGCGGGATGAGGCCGCGATAGGCGTGCCACCAGCCGCTTCCGCCTCCACCGGCCGAGCCGGCGAGCGACTGGAGCAGTGAGCGCAACTGCCGGTCGTCCACGCCGTATGCGTCGAGCAGCCGGGTCACATCACCCGGTGTCACCCCGCTCGCGCCCGTCTCGATCCGGCTCACCTTCGACTGGTGCCAGCCCAGCATTCCGGCGGCGTCGCGGCTCGTGAGTCCGGAGGTGTGGCGCAGGCCGCGCAGTTCCTCCCCGAGCTTGCGACGGCGTACCGCGGGGCCGTTTCGCATGACGGCGTCCTCTCGTTGTACGAAGAGCCGCCCGCGCGGGCACGGCTCGGAAAGGGGCCAGTGTTACGTCCGTTAAGGGCTCGGGGGGCATAGTTCACCGTAATGAGCGACAGATATATGCACATCTTGGTGGATCGCCGTCATGGAGGGTGGCGCGGGTGGCAGTCTGGCGCGAAGCACAACCCAGGCCGGCCACGGGGCGGTCGGATCGGGAAAGGGACGGCGTCGCCATGGCAGACCATCAGGAAGCAACCGTCACTCTGCCGAGCGATCCGGCATCGGTCTCCGCGGCCCGCAGATATGTGGCCCGGGTGCTCGCCGAATGGGGCCTCGCCGAGGACGGCGACACGGCCGACACCATCCGGCTGGTCGTCTCGGAACTCGCGACCAACGTCGTTCAGCACACCTTCGGGCAGTCACCCACCTTCACGGTGGACCTCCGCCTCGACCGGGACGTGGAGTTCTATCTCGGTGTGACGGACAGCCACCCGCGCTGGCCCCAACGGCTGCCCGCCGCGGTCCGGCAGGACAACGGCCGCGGCATGGTGATCATCCGGGCCCTGGCCAAGGAACACGGCGGCAGGCTCGACGTCTGTTCGACCCCGGACGGCGGCAAGACCGTCTCGATCGCCCTGCCCTGGCCTGTTCCCGCGCAGACCTGACACCCGGCGGGCTCTCAGGGGGCGGCGGCCCGGCCGAAGCCACTGCGCAGCAGTGCCATCAGCGTCGTCGCCGCAGGGGTGTTCTGCTCGCCCCGGTGCGCCATGGAGATCGTCCGCCGGAAAGAGGCCGGCTCCAGGCGCCGGACGGCGAGCGGCGCCGGGGACATTGCGGCCACCATCTCGGGCACCACCGCCATGCCGATCCCGGCGCTGACCAGGGCGCACACCAGTGCGTAGCCGGGCGACTCGCACACCACGGCGGGGGTGGCCCCCGCCTCGGCCAGCGCACGCTCCACCCCGCGCCGTGGCGGATGCCCGGGCGCGCTGCTGATCAGCGGGCGGCCCGCGAGTTCGGCCACGGGCAGCGGCCAGCTTTCCTCGGACAGCATCTGCCCGGGCGCGGTGACCAGCACCAGCTCCTCGACGAGCAGTGGCTCGGCGAACACGCCCGCGGGCATCGGCTCGGTGGCCGCGGGTTCGTACGCATGGGTCAGCGCCAGGTCCGCGTCGCCCGCCGCCACGGCGGCGACCCCGGCCGGCGGTTCGTGGTCCGTGACGGCCAGCTCCACATCGGGGTGGGCGCGCCGGAACGCGGTGAGTACCGGTGGCAGCAGATGGATCCCGGCCGTCACGAACGTGCCGACCCGCAGCCGGCCGCCCGAGAGGCCCGCCAGCCCGGCCAGCTCGTGCCGCGCCCGGTCCATCTCGTCCAGCACACGTCTGGCCCTGCCCGCCAGCAGTTCGCCGGCCGCCGTCAGCCGTGCCCCGCGGTGGTGTCGCACCAGGAGCGCGGCTCCGGCCTCCTTCTCCAGCTTGGCCAGCTGCTGGGAGAGCGCGGGCGCGGTGTAACCCAGCCGCGCCGCCGCGCGGGTGATCGAGCCGGCCTCGGACACCGCCACCAGCGCGGCCAGCCGTGTCGGGTCATACATTAAGCATCCCTTTTGGCAGACCCTCAAGATTGCAAGTACATGCTAGGGGGCCGGGGCAGGCAGGGTGGACGCATGGACGCACAGCTGCTCGCCTTTGTCGCCGTGGCCGCGGGGATGGTGGCGCTTCCGGGCGCCGACTTCACCGTGGTCGTACGCAACGCGCTCACATCCCGACGGTCCGGGCTCGCCACCGCGCTGGGAGTCGTCGGTGGACTCGTGGTGCACACCGCGCTGGCCGCCGCCGGCCTCGCCGCCGTGCTCGTGGCGGTGCCCGTCCTGTTCCGCTCCCTCCAGCTGCTCGGTGGCGCGTACGTGCTCTACCTCGGGCTCAGCGGCCTGTACGCCATGCGGCGACGGGCGCGACGGGCAACCGCAGGCGCCGGCGCCGAGGAGCAGGCCGCGATCAGGGCACTGCCGGGGCTCGGACGTTCGCTGCGCCAGGGCTTTCTGACCAACGCCCTCAATCCGAAGGCGCCGGTGCTCTTCCTCAGCCTGCTGCCCCAGTTCGTCCCTGCCGGAGAGCCACCCCTGCCCAGGACCGTGCTGCTGGCCTCGGTGGTCGTCCTGCTCGGGCTCCTCTGGTTCCCGGCCGTGGCCCTGCTGGTGGACCGTCTGGGCCGGTGGCTGCGTCGGCCGCGTACCACCCGTGCGATCGAGGGTGGCAGCGGCACGGCGCTCACCGCGTTGGGGCTCGTGCTGGTCACGGGCCCCCTGCTGCACTGAACCGGACGAAGAGGGGCGTCAGGCGACTCTCCCGTACAGGACGCTGCTGGACCAGATCTTCTCCAGCCGCACCACGGCGCCGGTCTTCGGCGAGTGCCAGATCTTCCCGCTGCCGGCGTAGATACCGACGTGGTACACACCGCTGCCCGCGTGGAAAAAGACCAGGTCGCCGCGTTTCCGCTGCGACCTGGAGATATGGCGGGTCTTGTTGTACTGCTGCTGTGCGGTGCGGGGCAGTTGTTTGCCGGCCTTCTTGAACGCGTAGAGCGTGAGTCCGGAGCAGTCGAAACGACTGGGGCCTGTGGCGCCCCATCTGTAGGGCGCGCCCTTCTTCGAGGCGGCGATCTTGAGGGCCTTCGTCGAATGGGTGGCGGCCTCGGCGTCGTTCACGAAGCCGGGGGTCATCATGGTGGTGCCTACGGCGAGTGTCAGAACCGAGGCCGTACCCACCCGGGCGAACAGAGACGGGACATGAACCTGCGCAGTCATGCGCAACCCTTCGTCAGCCGCCTGTGAAGGATGACCTGTCGGGTTCGGGCTGGCGAAGTTGCCCGGCCGCGCGGTGCGGCTTCACCCCGAGGACCGTCCGGATGTCCGGGCGGCCCGATGTGCTCGGGTCCTCCACTCCTGCCGATCCACTTCTGTCGACCAGGCATCCGGACAGCGGCAGGACTCGGCGTCCGCCCGGACCGCCCCGCCGCGGTGGCGGGGGCTTGTCGTCCCAGGGATCTTTACGCATGAACTGTCAGTTTTCCTCGCTGAACTGGCCATATGTGAGAGTCGTCACGACTGATCCGATCGGGTGGACGCGGCCGGTCCCGCTCCGTGACGGGCATGCCTGACCGGCCGCGCACCAGCAGCGGAGCAACAGATTCCGTTCAGTGTCCGCACCGGTCGCGCAAGTTGGGCCGTCCCTCGGCCGGGGGAGCACCTACGCCGATCGAGCGAGGGAAACTCGTCGGCCGACCGGGCGTGTCGAGAAAGGACGCCGAAATGCGGGCCCGGCGGCCGATTCGGTCGGCGAAGCGCTCAACTCGACGGAGTGGGAGGCACGGCGACCCGCCCGGCGCGACGCTCGCCGTCCAGCACCCGCAGCGCCCTTGCCAGTGTGTCCGCGTGGATCTGCGACTCACCCCGCTCATGCATCAACGCGAGTGCCTCCCGCAGGGCGGTGGCCCGGGACGCGAGGGCCTGCGCCGCCCGGAGCGCCCCGTAGGTGTCGCTGCCACGGGCCGGGTTGATGCGACCGAGCTGGTCGAGCACCTCCAGATAGCAGTCGATGAACTCGGCCTCGGCGCGGGTCAGTGCGGGGAGCGGCGGGAACTGGGGTGAGAGCATAGGGCGTTCACCTCGCGGGATGCGGCGGCTGGGACAGCGTGCGGTTCTCCATGACGTGGTCCACCATTCCGAACGCCAGGGCGGCCGGGGCGTCGAGGATGGTGTCCCGTTCGATGGCTGCGCCGATCTCCTGTGTGGAACGCCCCGTGTGGCGGGCCAGCAAGGTGATGAGCAGCTCCCGCTCCCGCTCCAACTCACGTGCCCGGATGTCGAGATCGGAGGGCTGGCCCTGTACCGGCTCGTCCAGGGCGGGTTGCTGGATGACTACCCGGGCGCCCGGCAGGGCATGTCGGCGTCCGGGCGCGCCTGCGGCGAGCAGCACCGCCGCACTTGCGGACGCCTGGCCGAGGCAGAAGGTCTCCACGTCGCAGGTGAGGTACTGCATCGTGTCGTGGACCGCCGTCATGGCGTTGAAGGTGCCGCCCGGTGAGTTGATGTAGAGGGACAGGGACCGGTCGGGGTCCGCGTGCTCCAGGTACATGAACTGCGCGATCAGGTCGCTCGCCGCCGTGTCGTCGACGGGCGTGCCGAGAAAGACGATCCGCTCGGACAGCAGCTTCGAATACGGATCCATGCTCCGGGACCCGTAGGAGGTGCGCTCGGTGAACTCGGGCAGGACGTAGCGGGCGGCGGGACGGAACATGGCGATGCTCTCCTCGGGTCACGGCGAATCGACCTACGTAAAAAATGTACAGGACGTACAGGGGGTTAAGATGGCTCCATGGCTTACGAGATTCCGGTGACGCAGGCCCGGGCCGAGCTCGCCGAACTGATCAACCGTGTCGTCTACGGGGGGGAACGTGTGGTGGTGACACGGCACGGAAAGCCTTTGGTTGCCCTGGTATCTGCCGCTGACCTGCAACGACTCGAAGGTGAGGAGTCGGCGGCGCGGGAGGCGGCAGCCGAGGAGCAGGTGATCAGTTCGGTGTCCTCCTTCCGCTCCGTGTCGTCCGCTCCGGGCGAACAGCACCGCTTCGGGATCGCCGCCGAGCACCGCGGCCCCGAGCACCGCGGCCCCGAGCACCGCGGCTCGGAGGGGCGGGACCGCTGACGCCGTCCGGGACCGCTGACGCCATCCGGGAGCGCGGCGTGCGGGAGTGCGGCGGTGCGGGAACGCGAAGAGCCGCGCTCCCGCCTGTCCTGGCGGGGGCGCGGCTCGTCCTGGAGGTGTCCCGTCAGCCGGCGAGGGCCGGTTCGCGGCGTTCGGTGGACTCCGCGGGGCCGGCCTCTGCCGCCCCTGGCCGGCGGCCGCCGAACAGCACGGCGGCCAGGCCCAGTGCCGCCCACACGACGAGGGTCAGCACGGGCCCGCCCGCGGCGGCACCGTCGAAGAACGCGACCGACCGCAGCAACGAGCCGCCCGCGCCCGGCGGGAGCCACTGGCCGATCGTGCCGACCGGCTCGGGAAGCAGCTCGGGGGCGCTCGTGACGCCCGAGAAGGAATTGCCGAGCAGCACCATCAGCATCGCGCCCACCCCGATGCCCTTCGTGCCGAGCAGTGCCGCGAGGCCCGCGACGCCCGAGGCGATGGCCAGCACGGTGAGTCCGATGGCGCCCGCTTCCGTCCACCAGGCACCCGTCACCACGCCCAGCCAGCTGTGGGCCACCGCCGTGGCGGCTACGCCCACCAGGGCCGCCGCACCGGCGAGTGCCACGACCGCCCGGGTGCCCCGCAGCCCCATGACGGTCACCAGTGCCCCGGCGGCGACGCCCGCGAGGGCCAGCGGGAGGAGGCTCGCGCCGAGCGCGGCGCCGCGCGGATCCGCTCCAGGTGCCGCGACGACGTCGGTGACCGGTATGGCGGTCCCCTCGGGGGCCGCTCCCTCGGCCGCAGCGGTCAGCAGCTGGGAGACGACGGGGCTCGCCGCCGACGCGGTGAGCAGTCGCGGACCCTTCTCGGTGATGACCAGGGCGCCGTATACGGTGCGGTCCTCGATCGCGTCGCGGGCCGTGGCCTCGTCGGCGTAACGGTGGACCTCGAAGGCGCCCTCTCGCTGTTCGAACTGCCGCTGGAGCTGGTCGGCCGCCGGGGCGGCACCCGCGACGCCCACCGGCAGGTCGCGTGGGGCGATCCGGGCGGCGGGCCAGGCGAAGGCCCAGAGGCTGAGCGTCACGATCAGCGGGACCAGGAGGATGACCGCTACCGCACGGCGGTTCGGCGCAGCAGACATGGTGGCTGCCTCAATTCAAAGAGAAGGATCGTTCGTTTTACGGCGCCCGGCCACTGTCCCTTCCGCCCCGGAAGCTTGTCAAGAAAGAACGTTCGTTTTAGATTGAGGTCATGGCACGTGTATCCCAGGAGCACCTCGACGCCCGCCGCCGGCAGATCCTCGCCGGCGCCGCGCGCTGCTTCGCCCGCAACGGCTTCCACGGCACCTCGATGCAGGACGTGCTGAAGGAGGTCGGGCTGTCCGCGGGCGCCGTCTACCGCTATTTCTCGGGCAAGGACGATCTGATCGCGGCCATCGCCGACGAGGCGTTCGGCAGCATCCGGCGCGCCTTCGAGGAGGCCGCTGAGCTCACCCCGCCACCCACCCCGGACCGACTGCTCGGCAGGGTGCTGCGCGGGGTCTTCGACCGGCAGGTGTACGGGATGGAGCGCCGGGTGTGTGCCGCGCTCATCCTCCAGGTGTGGGCCGAGACCATGGGTAACGAGCGCCTCGCGAAGACGCTCGACGACGGATACACCGGCATGCGCGCGGCCTGGGGGAAGCTGGTGGACGCCTACCGGGCGGCCGGTCTGATGCGTGCCGATGTGCCGGCCGACGATGTCGCACGCACCCTGATCGCCGCCGCCCAGGGATTCATCGCACAGGAGGCGCTGTTCGGCGGGGTCGAGCCGGAGGTCCTGGAGAACGGGCTGCGGGGGCTGATGTCCATGGGTCCGGCCAAGAGCAGTTAACGCGCCGGAAAAACTTCCGCCTTAACGTGCCCTACCTGGTCGCGGAATCCTCTTCTCATTCAACAGGATGTTGAAGGCGGGGAAGGGGCCCGCTGCGCCCGGGCGCGTACCGGGCGGGAGACGAAGAGGGTGGAAGCGTGCAACTGACTCCGCACGAACAGGAGCGCCTGCTCATCCATGTGGCTGCCGATGTCGCCGAGAAGCGCAGGACGCGCGGACTGCGGCTGAATCACCCCGAGGCGATCGCGCTGATCACCTCGCACCTTCTCGAAGGTGCCCGCGACGGACGGACCGTGGCCGAACTGATGGCCTCCGGCAGGAAGATCCTCACCCGCGACGACGTCATGGACGGCATCCCGGAGATGATCCACGACGTCCAGGTCGAGGCCACCTTCCCGGACGGCACCAAGCTGGTCACCGTCCACGAACCGATCGTCTGACGGGGGGAGGGACCGATGATTCCCGGAGAGATCCTGTTCGCGGAGGGCCGGGTCGCGCTCAACGCGGGGCGCCCCGTCACCCGTCTCACCGTCCTCAACGCGGCGGACCGGCCCGTCCAGGTCGGCTCGCACTACCACTTCGCCGAGGCCAACCCCGGTCTGGACTTCGACCGTCAGGCTGCCCACGGGCTGCGGCTGAACATCGCCGCCGGAACCGCCGTGCGCTTCGAGCCCGGCATCCCCGTCGACGTCGAACTTGTCCCGCTCGCAGGTCTGCGCACCGTCCCAGGACTGCGCGGCGACACCGGAGGTCCCCTCGATGCCTGAGCTCAGCCGCCCCGTGTACGCCGATCTGTTCGGGCCCACCGCGGGCGACCGCATCCGGCTCGCCGACACCTGTCTCCTCGTCGAGATCGAGGAGGACCGCTCGGGCGGCCCCGGACACGCGGGGGACGAAGCCGTGTTCGGCGGCGGCAAGGTGATCCGTGAATCGATGGGCCAGGCGCGGACCACGCGCGCCGAAGGCGCCCCGGACACCGTCGTCACCGGCGCCGTCATCATCGACCACTGGGGCGTCGTCAAGGCCGACATCGGCATCCGCGACGGCCGGATCACCGGGATCGGCAAGGCCGGGAACCCGGACACGATGGACGGTGTCCACCCCGAACTGGTCATCGGACCCGAGACCGAGATCATCGCGGGCAACGGCAAGTTCATCACCGCGGGGGCCATCGACGCACACGTCCACTTCATCTCGCCGACCCTCGTGGACCAGGCGCTCTCCTCCGGGATCACCACGCTGGTCGGCGGGGGCACGGGCCCGGCCGAGGGGACCAAGGCCACGACGATCACCCCGGGCCCCTGGCACCTGGCCCGGATGTTCGAGGCCCTCGACGGCAGTCCCGTCAACATCGGTCTGCTCGGCAAGGGCAACACGATGTCCCGGGACGCCATGCACTCCCAACTGCGGGCCGGAGCACTCGGGTTCAAGATCCATGAGGACTGGGGTGCGACCCCCGCCGTCATCGACGCCTGCCTGAGCGTGTGCGAGGAGACCGGTGCCCAGCTGGCCATCCACACGGACACGCTCAACGAGGCCGGGTTCGTCGCGGACACGCTGGCCGCCGTCGCGGGGCGCACCATCCACGCATACCACACCGAAGGCGCGGGCGGCGGGCACGCTCCCGACATCATCAGCGTGGTCTCGGAGCTCCACGTCCTGCCCAGCTCCACCAATCCGACGCGGCCGCACACCGTCAACACCATCGAGGAACACCTCGACATGCTGATGGTGTGTCATCACCTCAACCCCGCAGTGCCGGAGGACCTGGCCTTCGCCGAGTCCCGGATCCGGCCCTCGACCATCGCGGCCGAGGACATCCTCCATGACCTCGGAGCCATCTCGATCATCTCCTCGGACTCCCAGGCCATGGGCCGTATCGGCGAGGTGATCCTGCGCACCTGGCAGACCGCCGATGTGATGAAGCGGCGGCGCGGCGCCCTGCCGGGCGATGGTCCCGCCGACAACCACCGGGCACGTCGCTATGTCGCCAAATACACCATCAACCCGGCGGTGGCCCAGGGCCTCGACCAGGAGATCGGCTCCGTCGAGACCGGCAAGCTCGCCGATCTCGTGCTGTGGGATCCGGCGTTCTTCGGCGTCAAGCCGCAGACCGTCATCAAGGGCGGCCAGATCGCCTACGCGCAGATGGGCGACGCCAACGCCTCGATCCCCACGCCCCAACCGGTCATGCCACGGCCGATGTTCGGCGCCATGGGCCGGGCTCCCGCGGCCAACTCCCGCAACTTCGTCTCCTCGGCCGCCGTCGAGGCCGGACTCGCGGAGCGGCTGGGGCTCGGCAAGGAGTTCGTGCCGATCACCAGCACGCGCGGCGTCACCAAGGCGGACATGCGGGAGAACGACGCCCTGCCCCGGGTCCAGGTCGACCCCGACAGCTTCGCCGTCACCATCGACGGTGACCCGGTCGAACCCGCTCCCGCCGTCGAACTCCCCATGGCCCAGCGTTACTTCCTCTTCTGAGGGCGGGACGGTTACGTGATGACCCACCGCGCCGCCCTGCTCGTCCTCGCCGACGGCCGGTTCCCCGCCGGCGGGCACGCACACTCCGGTGGCGCCGAACCGGCCGTCAGGGCGGGACACCTGCGAGACGCCCAGGACCTGGAGGCATTCTGTCTGGGACGCCTCCACACCATCGGACTGACCTCCGCCGCCCTGGCCGCCGCGGCGGCCCACGGCATCGACCCGCTCGCCCTCGACGAGGCAGCCGACGCCCGGACGCCGTCGCCCGCGCTCAGGAACGTCGCCCGCAAACTCGGCAGGCAGCTCATGAGGGCGGCGCGGGCCACCTGGCCGAGCCCCGAACTGGCCGCGCTCGCCGAAGCCAGGCCGCGCGGCGCCCACCAGCCCGTCGTCCTCGGGCTCACCGCACGCGCCGCCGGCCTGGGAGCCGCCGACGCCGCACACTGCGTGGCCTACGAAACGGTCAGCGGGCCCGCCACGGCGGTGGTGCGCCTGCTGTCACTCGACCCCTTCGAGGCCACCGCGGTCCTCGCCCGGCTCGCGCCAGCCCTCGACCGGGTCGCCGAGCAGGCCGCCGAGGCCGCACACCAGGGCATCGAGGCACTGCCGGCCGCCTCCGCCCCGCTGCTCGACATCTCGGCCGAGGCCCACGCGGCCTGGCCCGTCCGCCTGTTCGCGTCCTGAAGCCGCGCACCACCCCCGCCCTCACCCAGGAGCCGCACCCATGCACCTCGACCACGCGCACCACGCCCCGGCCGCCGTCAGCGCCGACTCGACGCGCCCCGACGGCGCCCGTCGAGCGCTGCGGATCGGCCTGGGAGGACCGGTCGGATCGGGCAAGACGGCGACCGTCGCCGCCCTCTGCCGCGCGCTGCGCGACCGGGTGTCCATCGCCGTCGTCACCAACGACATCTACACCCGTGAGGACGCCGCCTTCCTGCTCCGCAACGCGGTGCTGCCGCCCGAGCGCATCCAGGCCGTCGAGACCGGCGCCTGCCCGCACACCGCGATCCGGGACGACATCTCAGCCAACCTCGAAGCCGTCGAGGACCTGGAGGACGCCGTGGGTCCCCTCGACCTGATCCTCGTCGAATCGGGCGGCGACAACCTCACCGCGACCTTCTCCAGGGGGCTCGTCGACGCACAGGTCTTCGTCATCGACGTCGCGGGCGGCGACGACATCCCCCGTAAGGGCGGTCCCGGTGTCACCACCGCCGACCTGCTCGTCGTCAACAAGACCGACCTCGCCCCCTACGTCGGCTCCGACCTGGACCGGATGGCCCGCGACGCCGCGGCGCAACGCGGTGACCTGCCGGTGGTGTTCACCTCCCTGACCGGGGCCGACGGTGTCGCACCCGTCGCCGACTGGGTGCGGGCGCGGCTCGCGGACTGGACCGCATGAGCGTCACGGCCACCGCCCGGATCACGGCCGCCGCAGACGGCCGTGGATCCACCGCACTTCCCGTGCTGGAGAGCGACGGACCGCTCGCCCTGCGCCGGACCAGGTCGCCGGATCCCGCGTACGCGCGTGTCACCGTGGTCGGCGCGATGAGCGCACCGCTCGGCGGCGACCGGCTCGCCGTCGAGGCCCTGGCCGGTGACGGCGCGAGGGTGACGGTGGACTCCGCCGCCGCGACCGTGGCGCTGCCGGGGGCAGGCTTGGACGCGGGCCGCCCCGCCTCGTACGACGTGCGGCTGAGCGTGGGGGAGCGGGCCGAACTCCACTGGCTCCCCGAGCAGGTCGTCTCCGCGCGCGGCAGCGCGCTCGACATGACCACCCGGGCCGAACTCGCCGGAACCGCACGCCTGGTACTGCGCGAGGAACAGGTGCTGGGCCGGCACGGCGAACGCACAGGACGGCTCTCCACGCGCCTGACCGTCCGCAGAGCCGGGCGACCTCTCCTCGACCAGCGGTTGGCGTACGGTCCGGGGGCGCCCGGCGGCTGGGACGGCGCCGCTGTCCTGGGCGGCCATCGCGCCGTCGGGCAACTACTCTTCGTCGACCCCGCGTTGGGTCACGCGCCGCCCGCACCGCGACTGCTCGGTCCCAGCGCGGTGCTCACCCCGCTGGCCGGGCCCGCGGTTCTGGTGACGGCGCTCGCGGCGGACGCGAGGCTGCTGCGCGCGGTGCTGGACGAGGCGCTGGAGGGTCTGCTGAAGGAGATGAACGCGCTTCGAGGCGCCTGAGTTCGCTCAGCGGGACAGGGTGCACCGGTTATTGGTTCGGTAAAGAAACATGCGTACGCCCTGTTCCCTGTGACCTCGCAGACGAAAGGATCGGCCTGGACATGACCAACGCGCCGCCACCGGCGGCGCGACACACAGGGGGAGGTTCCACGTGAGACGCACTGCGGTGCTCGGTTCGGCCGGCACAGTGATCGCGGGCACGCTCATAGCGGGGGCGATAGCCGTGCCCGCCGCAGGCGCCGACAGCAGGCACCACGGCGGCCAGGAGGCGCGCGGGGTCCAGATCGCCGCCGCGAGGGCCGCGAAGGCGGGCATCGACTGGGCGGACTGTCCTGACGACTGGGCGATATCGGCGCCCATCCAGTGCGGCTGGGTGAGTGTTCCGGTCGACTACACCGAGCCGAACGGCAAGCAGATCAAGCTCGCGGTCGACCGGCACGTCAGCACGGGCACGAAGAAGGAACGTCAGGGCGCGCTCGTCTACAACCCCGGCGGCCCCGGCGGCTCGGGCATGGCGTTCCCGAACCGCGTCGTCACTGAGAACCCCCTCTGGACGAAGACCGCGAAGGCGTACGACTTCGTGGGCTTCGACCCGCGCGGGGTCGGCCACTCCGCGCCGATCTCCTGCGTCGACCCCCAGGAGTTCGTGAAGGCCCCGAAGGCCGATCCGGTGCCCGGCAGCGAGGCCGACAAGCGGGCCCAGCGCAAGCTGGCGGCCGAGTACGCCGAGGGCTGCGCCGAGCGCAGCGGCGACATGCTGGCGCACCTGACCACGCCCGACACCGCACGCGACCTGGACGTCATCCGCGCCGCGCTCGGTGAGAAGAAGCTCAACTTCCTGGGCGTCTCCTACGGCACCTACCTGGGCGCGGTCTACGGCACGCTCTTCCCGACGCACGTACGCCGCATGGTCGTCGACAGCGTGGTCAACCCCGCGAAGGAGAACATCTGGTACGAGGCCAACCTCAACCAGGACATCGCCTTCCAGACGCGCTGGAACGACTGGAAGGAGTGGGTGGCCGAGAACGACGCGGCCTACCACATCGGTGACACGCCCGAGAAGGTCGAGCAGGCGTGGCAGAACCTGCGGGCAGCGTCCGCGAAGAGCCCGATCGGTGGCGTCCTCGGCCCCGCCGAACTCATCGGATTCTTCCAGAGCGCGCCGTACTACGACTCCTCCTGGGCGCCCACCGCCCAGGTCTGGAGCGACTACCTGGGCGGCGACACCCAGGCGCTGATCGACGCCGCGGCACCCGATCCGTCGGACACCGCGGGCAACATCAGCGCGGAGAACGGCAACGCCGTGTACACGGCCGTCGAGTGCGCGGACGCCAAGTGGCCCACCAGCTGGAAGAAGTGGGACCGCGACAGCACCCGGCTGCACCAGGACAACCCGTTCATGACGTGGGCCAACACGTGGATGAACCTGCCGTGCGCGACCTGGCCGTCCGAGCAGCGGACCCCGCTGGACGTCCACACCGGCAAGGGCCTGCCCCCGGTGCTGCTCGTGCAGTCCACGCGCGACGCCGCCACCCCGTACGCGGGCGCCGTCGAGCTGCACAAGCGGTTCAAGGGCTCCCGCCTCATCACCGAGGAGGGGGCTGGGTCGCACGGCGTCACCGGCCTGGTCAACCCCTGTGTCAACGAGCGGGTGGACACCTACCTGCTCACGGGGAGGACCGACCGGCGCGATGTGACGTGCGCCCCGCACGCCACACCGACGCCATGATCACCCCCTGACGTGAGCGGGCGGCCGATGATGTCGGGCGGCCGCCCGTTCACCCCCCGGGGCCGGTGCAGGCGGTCCCCTTCGCCCCGCGCGGCGCGCTCACGCCTTCCTGTGGTACCGCTCCAGCCAGGCGTCCTCCGCCGCGTAGTCGAAGAGCCCCTCGCCGTAGCTGCTCAGCATCTTCGGGAAGGCCTGCCTCCAGTCGCGCCCGTCGAGCCGCGCGACGAGCCATTCGACGGTCCGCGGCAGCGACTCGACATACCCGGTCACCGGGCGGTAGCCCAACTCCCGTTCGGCGGCCGACATGTCGTAGACGACGGGGTGGGCGACGCTCCACGGGCTCTCCCCGACACCGCCTTCGGGCGGCGCGCCCGCCACCAGCACCGTCTCGGTCTTCCGGCCCAGCACGCCGTCGACGGCCGCGCCGATCTCGGCGACGGTCGGGGCCCCCGGGTCGCCGGCGTTGAGCACCCGAGAGGCCGGGCGCAGGGCGGCGAGACGGATCAACTCCGCGATGTTGGACACATGGACCGGGTGGAAGCGGCTCTCCCCGTCGTACGCGAGGACCCGTCGTCCGCGTCCGTCCAGCAGGCGCTTGACGAAGTACAGCTCGCGGGGCGTCCGGCAGTGCGGTCCGTGCACCGCCCCCGCCCGGAGCAGCGTCGCCGGCAGCGCGTCGCCCAGCGCCAGCAGCTCCTGCTCCAGCGCGACCTTCCGCGTGCCGTAGGTCGCGTCCCCCGGCGCGACCGTGGGCTGGGTCTCCCGGACCGGTACCGGATATTCCGGGAAGCCGTCGGGCTCGTCCTGTGTGTCGAAACCGCGGCCCTTGTCGTCCTCGTACACCGCGCCGCTGGACAGGACGACGGCGGAACCCGCACGGCCCGCGAGCCCCGCGAGCTGTGCGGCGTGGCCTGGGCCGAAGGCGACCACATCGACGAGGACGTCACAGCCGTCGCCCAACGCGGCCTCCAGAGCCCCTTCCTCCTCGCGGTCGAGGGCGACGGCACGGACCGCGTCGTCCCAGCCGTCGTCCCGGCCACCGCCGCGCGAGGCGGCGGTCACCTCCCAGCCGTCCTCGGCCAGGGCCCGCACCGCGGGCCGGCCGATCTGCCCCGTGGCTCCCAGTACGAACGCTCGTCCTCTGCTCATGCGGTAACGCTACGGCGGGCTCCGCGGCAGGACCAGCACAATCGGCCCACAGCAGATTCCCCGCTCAGAGCGACCGGCGTGGGACCTTCTTGGAGTCCGCCGGCTGCGCCGCCTTCGCCTTGGCCGCGTACTCGTCGACGTACTCCTGTCCGGAGAGCCCGAGGATGGCGTACATGATCTCGTCCGTGACCGCGCGGATCGCCGCCTTCTGGTCCTCCAGACCGGCGTACCGGGAGAAGTCCAGCGGCTCCCCGAAGCGGATCGTGACCCGCTTGACGCTGGGCACCTTCTGTCCGGGCGGCTGGATCTCGAACGTGCCGACCATCGCGCAGGGGATGACCGGGACCCCCGCCTTGATCGCCATCACCGCGACACCGACCTTGCCCTTGTACAGCCGTCCGTCGTGCGAACGGGTGCCCTCCGGGTAGATGCCCAGCAGCTCACCCTTGCTCAGGACGCCCAGTCCCTCACGGATCGCCGCCTGCCCCGCCTCCTTGCCCGAACGGTCCACGGGGATCTGCCCGATGCTGTGGAAGAAGGCCGCGGTCAGTCTGCCCTTGATGCCGGGGCCGGTGAAGTACTCGGCCTTCGCGAGGAAGGTGATGCGGCGCTTGAGGATCGCCGGCATCAGGAAGTGGTCCGAGAAGGAGAGGTGGTTGCCCGCGACGATCGCGGCGCCGTCGTCGGGGATGTGCTCGAGCCCCTCGATGCGGGGCCGGAACGTCAGCCGGAGCAGGGGGCCCAGTACCGCATATTTCAGAACGTAATAGAACACAGCTTCTCTCCTAGTCTTCCGGACCGGGCTGTTGGCCGCGTTCTGCCAGGTCACACACAGTGTTACGAACTCGTTGTCCCCTTGTGGCGACCGATCGTAGCTGTGTTACGCGCACCTTCGGGAGGCCGCGCGCGGCAGTGCGTTCCGCTCGATGACCAGAGAGGTCCTGCGCATCTCTTCACGCGGCTGCGGGGCGCTGTTACATTCCAGAAAACAAGAATTCATTTCAGTCTATGGCTGGAGGCTTCCATGACGGCTGTACACGACGCTCCCTCCGTGCAAGGGCCGGTCCGTCGGGAGTCGCCACCGTCGATGGTCGAGCGGGTGACGCTCATCATGGATGTGTTCGAGGGGCGGACGGACCGGCTGTCCCTGGAGGAGGTGGCCGGATCCACCCAGCTGCCCAGGTCGACGGCGCACCGGATACTCGACCAGCTGGTGCGGCTGAGCTGGCTGGAGCACACCGACTTCGGATACGGGCTCGGGCGCCGCGCTCTCGGTTTCGGGGGAGGCGACGGCGGGCACAGCAGGATCCGTGAGGCGTCCGCCGCCCGGCTTCACCATCTGCAGATCAAGACGGGGCTGGTCGTGCATCTGGCGGTCCTGGACGGGGCTGAGGTGCACTACCTCGACAAGGTCGGTGGCCGCTTCGCCGCGGCGGTTCCCTCCCGTGTCGGCGGCCGGGCACCCGCCCACTCGACGGCCCTGGGCAAGGCCATGCTGGCCTGGCTCGAACCGGAGGACGTCGAGGTCAGGGCAGCCGGTTTCATCGGCCGCCTGACCCAGCGGACCATCTGCGACGTGGGCACCCTGCACCAGGAGCTCAACCGCATCCGGCGGCGCCACGGTCTCGCCTTCGAGCGCGGCGAGTGCTTCCCCGGGATCGCCTGTGTCGCCGCAGCGGTCCGTGGCCCCGAGGGGCCGGTCGCGGCGATCTCCCTGGCGGGAGACAGCGCGTCCCCGCTGGAGAAGGTCGCACCGCTGGTCGGTGACGCGGCCCGGCAGGTGTCCCGCGAGCTGTTCCCCGAACAGGCGAAGCCGGCCGGCCGGGCCCGCCGCGCGGCGGCCGTGCCGGAGGAGACCTGGTCCCCGCAGGCCATGGACCGACTGCTCGCCGCGGGACGGTACGGCGACTGGCAGTAGGCCCGCACCCGGGCCCTCGTGGCCCCGCCGGCCGCCTCACCCCCAGTGGTCGCCCCAGCCCCACGGGTCGGGGGCGACCGCCGGGCTTCCGACGCCGAAACCGCCGCGGAAGAAGAGCATCGGCCGCCGGTCGGTCACGGTCTCCAGCGCGACGACCCGGCCCACCACCACATCGTGGTCGCCCGCGCCGTGCACCTCGTACACATCGGCGTGCACCCGGGTCAGGACGCCGGGCAGCGACGGTGTGCCCCAGCGGGAGACCTCCCAGTCGAGACCCTCGTACTTCCGTCCCTTGCCCGACCCGAACCGGCCGCAGAGATCGGTCTGTTCCTCGGCCAGGATGTTCACCGCGAACCGCCCCGACTCCCTGATCCTCGGCCAGGCACGCCCCCGGTGATCGGCGCAGAACAGCACCAGCGCCGGTTCGAGCGAGACCGACGCGAACGACTGGCAGGCGAAGCCGACCGGATCCCCCTCCCTGCTCATCCCCGTCACCACGGTGACCCCGGAAGCGAAGCTGCCCATGACGCCGCGCATCCGCTGAGGCGTCGGCTCGGTCTCCTCGCACGCCTGGGGCGCGGACAGTGGCTCTGCGGTCATGTCATTCACCTCGGGGGAACGGTGCGGTGAGCTGCCCGGGACCGGGCAGGGGGCCGAAGCTAGGACAGCGGCCCGATCCGCCGGGAAGGCGTTCCCGATCAGTGGAACGGCCCCCGGGCGCCGGCCGCCCGGCTCCGCCCGCACCCAGGTGTCCGGGCACATCCCGCTGACCGAGACGCCCGCGGCGGGGCCCGGTGGACCGTGGCTACCGTCCAGGAACCGGTCACACGGCACCCCTGGGGGAGCCCAGGGCCGGCCGCCGCCCGGGTCCACCGGGCCGGGCCATCAGGGCCACCGAACACCGAGGTCAACCGAGGCAGGGATGATGACGGAGCTCAGTCACGACTCCACATTGCGTGAACTCGCCACCGATCAAGGCGTGTTGCGCTACCACGAGGCCGGCGACGGACCGCCCCTGCTCATGCTGCACGGATCCGGCCCCGGCGTCACCGGCTGGCGCAACTACCGGGACAACCTGGGTACGTTCGCCGAACACTTCCGCTGCCTGGTCCTGGAGTTTCCCGGATTCGGGGTCAGCGACCCGGCCGACGGCCATCCCATGGCGACGGCGGCATCGGCCGTGACGCGCTTCCTGGACGGGCTCGGACTGCGCCAGGTCGATGTCGTCGGCAACTCGATGGGCGGCATCATCGGCACCCGGTTCGCGCTCGCCCACCCGGACCGGGTGCGCCGCCTGGTGACGATCGGCGGCATCGGCAGGAACCTGTTCAGCCCGGGGCCGGGCGAAGGCATCAAGCTGCTCACCGAGTTCACCGACGCCCCGTCCCGCGAGGGCCTGGTCCGCTGGCTGAACTCCATGGTGTACGACCCGTCCCTGGTGACCGAGGAACTCATCGAGGAACGCTGGGCCCAGGCCACCGACCCGGACACGCTGGCCGGTGCCCGCCGGATGTACGGCAGTGAGGCGTTCGCCGCGCGTACCGCCGCGGCCGCCGAGTCCGACGCCGCACCGTACTGGGCGATGCTGCACCGCCTCCGGGCGAAGACCCTGCTCACCTGGGGGCGCGACGACCGGGTCAGCCCCGTCGACATGGCGCTCCTGCCGATGCGCACCATTCCCGACGCGGAACTGCATGTCTTTCCCGACTGCGGCCACTGGGTGATGATCGAGCAGAAGGCGGCCTGGGAGAGCGCGGTCCTCGCCTTCCTCACCCGTGAGGACGCGGCATGAGCGCCGGGGCCCAGGAGGCCTGGGACGAGGAGTTCGACTTCGTCGTGGTCGGCAGCGGCGGAGGCGGCATGAGCGCCGCGCTGACCGCGTCCGACAGCGGTCTGAGCACCGTCGTGGTCGAGAAGGGCGCGATGTACGGCGGCACGACCGGCATCTCCGGCGGCGGCATCTGGATCCCCAACAACCCCACCCTGCGGGCCAAGGGGCACGACGACAGCCGCGCGTCCGTACGCCGCTACCTGGACCGGCTCACCGAGGACCGTGTGCCGGCAGCCCGCCTCGACGCGTACGTCGACCGGGGCCCGGCCGCGATGGAACTCCTCGGGCGGAGCCGCTGGATGCGCTTCTTCTGGGTCAAGGGCTACGCCGACTACCACCCCGAGTACGACGGCGGGCGCCCGCTCGGCCGGTCGATCGAGGCGCTGCCCTTCGACACCCGCAAGCTCGGTGAGGACGAGAAGTACCAGCGGCCCAACAGCCTCAAGGGCCCGCTCGGACTGTGGATCACCGCGAAGGACTACCGGGACCTCGCCATGGTCAAGCGGACCTGGCGCGGCCGCCGAGCCTCGCTGACCGCCGCCTGGCGGGTCTCGTCCAACATGATCCGCCGCCGTCACATGGCCACCGGCGGACGGGCCCTGGTCGCCCGGATGCGCATGGCGCTCAAGGACGCCGGCGTCCCCGTGTGGCTGCGCAGCCCGATGACCGAGCTCGTCACCGACGAAGGCGGCAAGGTCACCGGCGTCGTCGTCGAACGGGACGGCAGGGCCGTGCGGGTCGGCGCCCGGCACGGTGTGCTGCTCGCGACCGGAGGCTTCGACCACAACCAGGAGATGCGCCAGAAGTATCTGCCCGAGGGCGCCCGGGACAACCACAGCGCCGGCGCCGTCGAGAACGTGGGCGACGGCATCGTCGCCGGCCAGGCACTCGGCGCCGGCCTCGGCTTCATGGACGACGCCTGGTGGATGCCGTCGGTGCACCACCCGTCCGGGGCGACGATCCCGCTGGTCTCCGAGCGCTGCATCCCGCCGTCGGTGATCGTCTCGGCGAACGGCCGGCGCTTCACCAACGAGTCCTCGCCGTATGTGAACTTCGTCCACGACCAGCTCGACGGCGGGCACACCACCGCGTGGTTCGTGATGGACTCCAAGGCCCGCGCCCGCTACCCGTTCGCCCAGATCCTGCCCGGCCTGCCCTTCCCCAAGGCGTTCTACGAGAACGGCAGCGTGCACCGGGCCGACAGCATCGGCGGACTCGCGCGGAAGACCGGCGTCCCCGAGGAGGCGCTCACCGAGACCGTCGAACGGTTCAACGGCTTCGCGAGGTCCGGCAAGGACACCGACTTCGGGCGGGGTGACAGCGCCTACGACCGCTACTACGGCGACCCGACGCTGAGAAACCCCAACCTCGACGTGATCGACAAGGCCCCCTACTACGCGGTCCGCATCGAGGTGGGCGACCTCGGCACCAAGGGCGGCCTCGTCTGCGACGAGGACAGCCGGGTGCTGCGCGAGGACGGTTCGCCCATCGCCGGGCTGTACGCCACCGGAAACACCTCGGCATCCGTGATGGGCAACGAGTACGCGGGGCCGGGCGCCACGATCGGCCCCGCCATCGTGTTCGGCTACATCGCGGCCCGGCACGCAGCCGCCGCCCGCGCGGGGGCCGGGACCGCCGGAGGCGCGCCATGAGCCCCGCACCGCTGACCGTGCGTGTCGTCAAGGTGATCCGCGAGACGGCCGACGCACACTCGCTGGTCCTGGAACCCGCCGACGAGGACCGGGACACGTTCGCCTACGAACCCGGCCAGTTCCTCACCGTCAGGGTGCCGTCCGAGCGCCCCGGCGGAGCCGCCCGCTGCTACTCGCTGTGCAGCTCACCCGTGCGCGACCAGCATCTGAAGGTCACCGTCAAGCGCACCGCCGGAGGGTACGCCTCACACTGGATCTGCGACCACGTCACCGAGGGCGACACTCTCGAAGTGCTGCGGCCCGCAGGCACCTTCACGCCCGATTCGCTCGACGGTGACTTCCTGCTGCTGGCCGCGGGAAGCGGCGTCACCCCGGTGATGTCGATCCTCACGTCCGCCCTGCACGCCGGAACCGGCACGGTCACCCTCGTCTACGCCAACCGCGACGAACAGTCCGTCATCTTCCGCGACGAACTGGCCGCCCTGGCAAGGGAGTACGACGAGCGCCTCACCGTCCTGCACTGGCTGGAGTCCGTCCAGGGCCGGCCCACCGAGTCCGCCCTGCGGGCCCTCGCCGGCCCCTACGCCGAGCGTCCGGCCTTCGTCTGCGGACCCGGCCCCTTCATGGAGCTGGCCACCGGCGCGCTCACCACTCTCGGTGTGCCGCCCGAGCGGATCACGGTCGAGCGCTTCACCTCGCTGACCGGCGACCCGTTCGCGGAGCGCGAGCCCGCCCCGGACGCCGAGGGACCCGTCAGCACGGTGGAGGTGGAGCTGGACGGGGTGCGCCGCACGGTCGACTGGCCCCAAGACGCACCCCTGCTCGACGTGTTGCTCGCCGCCGGCCTCGACGCGCCGTACTCCTGCCGCGAGGGCAACTGCAGCGCCTGCGCCTGTGTCCTGGTCGAGGGCGAGGTGGCCATGGAACGCAACGAGGTCCTCGACGCCCGGGACCTCGCCGACGGACTGATCCTCGGCTGCCAGGCGCGCCCGGTCAGTGACCGGCTGCGGGTCTCCTACGACGGCTGACCCGCCCCCGTCCGTATCCGCTCTCCGCACGACCCGACCCGACCCGGATGAGGTTCAACAGTGACCAAGGCGACCGCCGCGATCGTCGGATCCGGCAACATCGGCACCGACCTGATGTACAAACTCCTGCGCTCGGAACACATCGAGCCACGCTGGATGACCGGCATCGACGAGCAGAGCCCCGGCCTCAAGCGCGCCGCCGACCACGGCCTGCTCACGAGCGCCGACGGTGTCGACTCCCTGCTGGCGGGCGAGGAGCGGCCCGACCTCGTCTTCGAGGCCACGTCGGCCTACGTCCACCGTGTCAACGCTCCCAAGTACGCCGAACTCGGCATCCAGGCCATCGACCTGACACCCGCCGCGATCGGCCCTGCCGTGGTGCCCGCCGTCAACCTCGGCGAGCACCTCGACGCACCGAACGTCTCCCTCATCACCTGTGGCGGCCAGGCCACCATCCCGATCGTGCACGCGGTCTCCCGGGTCACCGAGGTCGCCTACGCGGAGATCGTCGCGAGCGTCGCGTCGCCGTCCGCCGGGCCCGGCACCCGCGCCAACATCGACGAGTTCACGCTCACCACCAGCCGGGGCATCGAGACCATCGGCGGCGCGGCCAAGGGCAAGGCCATCATCATCCTCAACCCGGCCGAGCCCCCGATGCTGATGCAGGACACCGTCTTCTGCGCCGTACCCGCCGACGCCGACCGGGGCGCCGTCACCGCGTCGGTGCACGAGACCGTCGCCCGGGTCGCCGGCTATGTGCCCGGCTACCGGCTGCGCGCGGAGCCCCAGTTCGACGAGCCGACCGCCGTCAGCGGCGGGTTCGCCAGGGTCGCGGTCTTCGTCGAGGTGGAGGGCGCAGGTGACTTCCTGCCGCCGTACTCCGGAAACCTCGACATCATGACCGCCGCCGCCACCAGGGTCGGCGAGGGCTTCGCCCAGCGGATCACCGCCAGCCGCGCCGGCGCCTGACCGCCGCTCACCGAGGAGTTCACGAGCCATGCCCTACAGCTCCGACCTGGACATCCGGGTCACCGACTCGTCCCTCAGGGACGGCTCGCACGCCAAGCAGCACCAGTTCACCGTCGACCACGTCACCTCGATCGTCGCCGCGCTCGACGACGCGGGTGTGCCCGTCATCGAGGTCACGCACGGCGACGGCCTCGGCGGGTCCTCCTTCAACTACGGCTTCAGCCACACCCCCGAGCAGGAGCTCATCAAGGCCGCGGTGAAGACCGCCAGGCAGGCGAAGATCGCCTTCCTGATGCTGCCGGGACTCGGCCTCCAGGACGACATCCGTGAGGCCGCCGACAACGGCGCCGCGATCTGCCGGATCGCCACCCACTGCACCGAGGCCGACATCGCCGTCCAGCACTTCGGACTCGCGCGCGAACTCGGCCTGGAGACCGTCGGGTTCCTGATGATGTCGCACAGTCAGCCTCCCGAGGAGCTGGCCCGGCAGGCGCGCGTCATGGCCGACGCCGGCTGCCAGTGCGTCTATGTGGTCGACTCCGCGGGCGCCCTCGTCATGGAGGACACCAGCGACCGTGTCGCCGCCCTGGTCGCCGAACTCGGCGACGACGCGCAGGTCGGCTTCCACGGCCACGAGAACCTCGGCCTCGGCGTGGCCAACTCGGTGCTCGCGGTGCGCGCGGGGGCCCAGCAGATCGACGGGTCGACCCGCCGGTTCGGGGCGGGAGCCGGCAACACGCCCGTCGAGGGGTTCGCCGCTGTCGCCGAGAAGCTCGGCATCCGCACCGGCATCGACGTACTCAAGATCATCGACGCGGCCGAGGACGTCGTGCGGCCCGTCATGGACGGCGAGTGCCTGCTCGACCGGCTCTCCCTGACGATGGGGTACGCCGGTGTCTACTCCAGCTTCCTGAAACACGCCGCCCGCCAGGCCGACACGTACCAGGTGTCCGGCGCGGAGATCCTCCTGGAGGCGGGGCGGCGCAAGCTCGTCGGCGGCCAGGAGGACCAGCTCATCGAGATCGCCGTCGCCCTCGCGGCGAAGAACCGGTCGGGCACCGTCCAGCACTCCTCGGGGAAGTGAGAACAGCCATGTCCAATCCCGTACTCGAGGCCGTCGAGGCACGCGCCGACGAGATCCGCGCACTCGGCCCGGTCAACGAAGCACTCGGCCGGCTCGACGACCAGGCGGCCAAGATCCTGCGCGAGGTCGGCGCGATCCGCATGCTCCAGCCGAAGAGCCGCGGCGGCCTCGAACTGCATCCGCGTGAGTTCGCCGAGACCGTCATGAGGATCGCCTCCCTCGACGGGGCCGCCGGCTGGGTCACCGGCGTCGTCGGTGTCCACCCGTGGGAGATGGCGATGGCCGACCCCCGCGTCCAGGAGGAGATCTGGGGCGAGGACCCCGACACCTGGATCGCTTCGCCGTACGCACCGATGGGCCTGCTCAGGCCCGTCGACGGCGGATATGTCTTCAACGGCCGCTGGCAGTTCTCCTCCGGGACCGACCACTGTCGGTGGATCTTCCTCGGCGGGTTCCTCGCCGACAGCGAAGGGAACCGGATCAACCCCCCGCAGTCCGTGCACGTCGTTCTGCCGCGCGCCGACTACGAGATCGTCGACGACTCCTGGGACGTGGTGGGGCTGCGCGGCACGGGCAGCAAGGACGTCATCGTGCGGGACGCCTTCGTGCCGGCCCACCGTGTCATCGAGTACAACAAGGTCGTGGACGGTTCCCTGGCCGTCGAGGCGGGGCTGACCAACCCCGCGTACCGGCTGCCCTTCTCCGCCGCCTTCCCGCTCGGCATCACCGCCGCCGTGATCGGAATCTGCGAGGGCGCGCTCGCCCACCACCTCGACCACCAGCGCAACCGGGTGCAGATCACCGGCCAGGCCGTGCGGGACGACCCGTACGTCCTGTACGCGATCAGCGATGCGGCGGCCGAGATCGCGGCCTCACGTTCGGCGCTGCTGGACAACATCAGCCAGGTGTACGACGCGGTCGCGGCCGGCGAGAAGATCAGTTTCGAGCGCCGGGCCGTCGGCCGGCGCACCCAGGCCGCCGCCGCCTGGCGGGCGGTCCGCGCGGTCGACGAGGTCGTCGCCCGCTCCGGGGGCAACGCCATGCGGCTGGACAACCCGATCCAGCGCTTCTGGCGTGACGCCCACATGGGCCTCGCGCACGCCATTCATGTGCCGGGATCCGTCTTCCACGCCTCGGCCCTGACCGAGATCGGCGTCGAGCCGCCGAACGGCCCGATGCGTTCGATGATCTGAGGCCTTCGCCCGCACCAGGTCGGTTCGGAACCGGTCGGTTCAGAAGCAGGTCGGTTCAGAAGCAGGTTGGTTCAGAGAGGAACACCCATGACGCAGATCCGCGGACTCGGATATCTCCGGGTCCAGACCCGTGACATCGCTCGCTGGCGTGAACTCACCGTGGACGCCCTCGGCTTCGCCGAGGGCTCGGGGCCCGACCCGGACGGCCTGTACCTGCGCATGGACGAGCGCCGTGCCCGGCTCGTCGTCCTGCCCGGTGACAGCGACCGGGTGCTGTCGATCGGCTGGGAGGTGCGGGACCAGTTCGCGCTCGCCGCGGTCGGCCGCGCCGTCGAGGCGTCCGGCGCGGTGGTGAAGCCGCTCGACCAGCAGGAGGCCGACGACCGGGGCGTCGAGCAGGCCATCACCTTCGACGATCCGTCCGGGGTGCCCGTCGAGGTGTTCTTCGCCCCGATCCTCGACCACAGCCCCGTACTGACCGGATTCGGTCAGCGGTTCGTCACCGGCGGCCAGGGCATGGGCCACGTCGTGCTGCCCACCACCGCCCCGGACGAGACGGTCGCCTTCTACACCGAGGTGCTCGGTTTCCTGCCGCGCGGCGGGATCCGGCTCAGCGGCCGGTCGCCCGACGCCCCGCCCCGTCGGGTGCGGTTCATGGGCGTCAACGAACGCCACCACAGCCTCGCCGTCTGCCCCGCACCGCACGGCGAGGAGCCCGGCCTCGTGCATCTGATGGTCGAGGTGGACACCCTGGACGCGGTCGGCATCGCCCTCGACAACGTGGGCAAGGAGGGCTTCTCGCTCTCCTCCACCCTGGGCCGGCACACCAACGACAAGATGGTGTCGTTCTACGTGCGCGCACCCGGCGGCTGGGACATCGAGTACGGCTTCGACGGGATGCGTGTCGACGAGGCGGCCTACACCGCCGAAGAGATCACCGCCGACAGCTACTGGGGCCACGACTGGTCGGGGTCCGAGCCACTGGCCGCCTTCACCCCTCCCGGCACGGCCACATGAGAGGCACCCGGCCGGTGACACCGGTGCGCGCCGCGACCGTCGAACGTTACGACGTGGAGACCGATGTGCTGATCGTCGGTTTCGGCTGCGCGGGGGCCGCCGCGGCGTACGAGGCCGCCTCGGCGGGCGCGGACGTCCTCGTCATGGAACGGGCCGGCGGGCCTGGCGGGTCGTCGGCCCTGTCCGGCGGCGAGCTCTATCTCGGCGGCGGAACGCCCGTGCAGCACGCGTGCGGCTTCGAGGACAGCGCGGCCGAAATGTTCGGCTACCTCGCCGCCGCGCTCGGGCCGCACGCCGACGAGGAGAAGCTGCGCCTGTACTGCGACGGCAGCGCCGCGCACTTCCAGTGGTTCGTGGACTGTGGGCTGACCTTCGAGCCGACCCTGTGGGACGCGCCGACCTGGATGCCGACCACCAAGGACGGACTGATGTGGCTGGGTGAGAACGCCTGGCCGTACAACGAGATCGCCCGCCCGGCGCCGCGCGGCCACCGCTGCGCGACCGACTCGTTCGGCGGCTGGCTGGTCATGGAGAAGCTGGTCGCCGCCGCGCAGGGAGCGGGGGCCGACGTGCACGCCGACACCCTGGCCACGGCACTCGTCGTGGACGACAGCGGACGGGTCGTCGGTGTCAGCGCGCGTCGGCACGGCCAGGAGCTGACGTACCGCGCCCGGAGGGGCGTGGTCCTGACCACCGGCGGGTTCGCCGACAACGAGGAGATGCTCGCCGATCACGCCCCGAGCCTCATCGGCCACGGCAAGGTCAGCGACGGACTCGACGACGGCAGCGGTATCCGCATGGCCGCCGCGATCGGCGCCGCCACCCGGCGGATGGGCGTGGTCGAACTGGCGCTGACGGCGCTGCCCCCCATGGCCACCAGGGGCATGCTGGTCAACGGCCACGGGCAGCGCTTCATCAACGAGGACGTCTACCCCGGCCTGTTCAGCGTGGCCGCCGTACTGACCCAGCCCGCCCCCTACTGGGTGATCATCGACGAGGAGGGCTACGAGTCGGTCCCCGAGGCGGAACGCTGGGGCGTGGTCCCCCGGTTCGTCGCGGAGACCCTGGCGGAGCTGGAGACGGAACTCGGCATGCCGCAGGGCGCCCTGGAGTCCACGGTCGGCACCTACAACACGCACGCGGCACGTGGGCAGGATCCGTACTTCCACAAGGACCCCCGCTGGCTGAGGCCGCTGACGGGGCCGTTCGCGGCGATCGACCCGAGGGCCGGCTTCCACCAGGGCGGACGGCCGAGCGCCGGGGCGGGCACCGGGGCAGCCGGGTTCACCCTCGGCGGGCTGCACACCACGGTCGACGGCGCGGTCCTCGACGTGTCGGGCGAACCCGTACGTGGTCTCTTCGCCGCCGGCCGGGCATCCTCCGGCATCCACGGCGAGGGCTACATCAGCGGCACTTCGCTGGGGGACGGGACGTTCTTCGGACGCCGCGCGGGTGTCGCCGCGGCAGGCGGCGCCTGAGCAGCGGGAAAGGGCCGGGTACGCGCCGCCTCAGGCGCTTACCCGGCCTCTTCGGTGCTGTCCGCCTTCGAGGCGTCAGGGTGCGGGCCTGCGCCCGCCGTCGTCCACGAGCTCGATCGTGCCCCGCAGCGCGGCCTCGCGGATCGTGTCGCGCAGCGACCCGCAGCCCTCGAAGGCCGCACCGGCCCCCTCGCGCTCCGCGCAGAGGGCCATCGCGCCGCCGTTCCACTGCACACTCGTCTGCTGCCAGCTGCTCTTGCGTACGAGGACCAGGGCCGCGCACCGGCCGCACGCCAGGGGCCGCATCGGTCCGCCGTCGGTGAGCCGGTTGTCGACCCGCATCAGACCGGCCGGCCCTCGGCGGCGGCAGCTTTGAGGGCGAGGTTCGCCTCGACCTCCTTCTGCCATGCCTCGACGGGGCGCGTGGTGTCCAGCTCGAACTCGAAGCGGTCGGTCATCTCCGGCTTCACATCGGCCACGTCCACGTAGAACTGCTCGTACCAGCGGCGCAGTTGGTAAACGGGGCCGTCCTCCTCGCAGAGCAGGGGGTTGTCGATCCTTGCCTTGTTCTGCCAGATCTCGACATCCTGCTCGAAGCCGAGCTTGATGAACTGGGCCATGCCCGCCGCGAGGTCGTCTGCCTGGCTGCCCTCCATCGACGACGAGCGCTTCACGACGATGCCGTACTGCAGCACGAACCGGTTCGCGTCGACCGGATAGTGACAGTTGATCAGGACAACCTGCTGGTCGCCGGTGTCGTACTGGTACGTCAGGTCGTCGATCATGAACGACGGGCCGTGGTACGAGGCCAGCGAGTCGGAGCCGGTCGTCCTGGGCTTGTCGCCCTGTTCCTGGGGGCGGGCGTCGGGGCGGCCGGTCGCGCGCATGTGCTGGGTCGCGGTGTGACCCTCGAAGACGTTCTTGAAGAACGTCGGGAAGGAGTAGTGCACGTAGAAGAAGTGGGCCATGTCCACCACGTTGTCCACGACTTCGCGGCAGTTGGCGTCGATGGTCGTCTCGTACCAGAGCCAGTCGGTCCACTCGCCGCTCGTCGCGCCCTCGATCCGGGGGATCGTCACGTCGGCGGGCGGGGGGTTGCCCTCGGGGTCGTTCCAGACGAAGAGCATGCCGTCCTGGTCCAGGGTCGGCCAGGATGCCGTGCGGGCCCGCAGAGGCACGCGCTTGGAGTACGGGATCTGCTTGCAGCGGCCGTCGCCGCCCCAGCGCCAGTCGTGGAACGGGCAGGCGACCTCGTCGCCCTTGACGGTGCCCTGCGAGAGATCGCCGCCCATGTGCCGGCAGTAGGCGTCCAGCACGTTCAGCGTGCCGTCGCCCGCCTGGAACACCACGAGCTTCTGGCCGAACGCCAGGACCGAGTGGGGCTTTCCGTCCCTGAACTTCTCCGCGAGACCCAGGCAGTGCCAGCCGCGCGCGAAACGCGTGGGTGCCGCTGCGGCTTCGATGGCCCTGACGTCGTCGGGTGCTGACTCGACTGCGCTCACGTTCTCTCATCCCCTTAAGGACGCATGGTTTCCAGGTTCCCGGACGGTAGGCCCGTCGGCCGGTGCCGGGCCCTGGGAGTCCCACTGACCGGAAACCGGTCCTCCGGGGCAGGCCGAGGGCCGGTCCCGGTCGGTGGGACCGGGGCGTCCCGAAGGCGCGGGCCGCGAGTACCGTCCCCCGGCCCGTCCACCGCAAGACCTGGTGAAGGAGCCCGTGATGAACCGATTCGACGGCGTGAAAGTCCTGCTCACCGGGGCAGGATCGGGGATCGGACGGGCGACCGCGCTCCGCCTGGTGTCCGAGGGGGCGGCCGTGTTCGCCGTCGACCTGTCGCACGACGGCCTGGCGGACACCGCTGCTGCGGCGGCGGGCGGGCCGGGGCGGCTCGTGACCCGGGTCGCCGATGTCGCCGACGAGGACGCGGTGGTCGGGTGCGTACGGGCCGCGGCCGGAGGCCTCGGTGGCATCGACGTCCTGGTCAACGTGGCGGGGATCCACCGGACGACGCCGATCGACCGGCTGACGGTGGCGGACATGGAGCGGCTCTTCGCGGTCAACACCGTGGGGACTGCCCTGTTCTGCCGGGAGGCACTGCCCCATCTGCCGGACGGAACCGGTGTCATCGTCAACGTGGCGTCGTCGGCGGCCGGGCACGGGAACCCGTACATGACCGCGTACGCCGCCTCCAAGGGGGCGGTCCTCGGCTTCACGCTGTCCCTGGCCGCCGAGGTCGCGCACCGAGGCATCCGGGTCGTGCCCGTGTCGCCCGGCTCCGTCGCGACACCCCTGGTCGGGCCGCACGTGCTGCCGCCGGACCTCGACGCGTCGTACTACGCGCGGATCCGGGCACCGTTCGGCGCCGCGCGGCCCGAGCAGATCGCCGGGGTGATCGCCTTCGCGGCGTCACGGGACGCGGCCCACCTCACCGGGGCGGAGATCCGGGCCGACGGCGGATCCCACATCTGAGCCACGTCCCCACGGGCGCGCCGGGCCACTGAGCGGGACGGACCCTTGATTGTTTCGAGAATGAATTCTAGTTTTCGTTTTCACGGACAGTGTCCCGGCCCCAACGGGCCCCTCACACCCTTACGGAGAGTCATGACCGAGGCCGTCATCGTCGAAGCCGCGCGGACCCCGGTCGGCCGGCGCCGCGGCGCCCTGGCCGGGCTCCACCCGGCCGAACTTCTCGGGCTCGCCCAGAAGGGCCTGGTGGAGCGTGCCGGCATCGCCGCCGACACCGTGGAGCAGGTCATCGGGGGCTGCGTCACCCAGGCCGGCGAACAGTCCAACAACGTCGCCCGCACCGCCTGGCTGCACGCCGGGCTCCCGCAGACCACAGCGTGCACCAGCATCGACTGTGCCTGCGGATCGTCCCAGCAGGCCGTGCACCTGGTCGCGGGTCTGATCGCCTCGGGCGCCATCGAGACCGGCATCGGCTGCGGCGTCGAGAGCATGAGCCGTGTCTTCCTCGGAGACGCGCTCATCCCGGGCAAGGGCTCCCCGGTGCCGGAGAGCTGGTCCCTGGACATGCCCGACCAGTTCACGGCCGCCGAACGCATCGCCCGCAACCGGGGCCTCACGAGGGCGGATGTCGACGCCTTCGGCCTCGGTTCCCAGCAGAAGGCCGCCCGCGCCTGGGCCGAAGGACGCTTCGACCGGCAGATCATCCAGATCGAGGCTCCCGTCACCGGCCCGGAGGGACCCACCGGCGCAACCACGCTCGTCGACCGCGACCAGGGACTGCGCGACACCACGGCCGAGGCGCTGGCCGGTCTCAGGGCGGTCGTTCCCGACGGCATCCACACCGCGGGGAACTCCTCCCAGATCAGCGACGGCGCCGCTGGAGTCCTGCTCATGAGCCGTGAGCGCGCCGCCCGGGAAGGGCTGCGCCCCCGCGCCCGGATCGTGGCGTCCGCCATGGTCGGCTCCGACCCGTACTACCACCTAGACGGACCCATCGCCGCGACCGAGCGGGTCCTGCGCGCCGCCGGGATGAACCTCGCCGACATCGACCTCGTCGAGATCAACGAGGCGTTCGCCTCCGTCGTCCTGTCCTGGGCGCAGGTCCACAAGGCCGACCTCGACAAGGTCAACGTCAACGGCGGGGCCATCGCGCTCGGTCATGCCGTCGGCTCCACCGGTGCCCGGCTCATCACCCAGGCACTGCACGAACTGGAGCGCACCGGCAAGTCCACCGCGCTGATCACCATGTGCGCCGGCGGAGCGCACGCGACCGCCACCATCATCGAACGTATCTGAGGGCGCTGCCATGACCATCGGACTCACCCAGGAGCACCTCGACCTGCGGGACGCCGTTCGCGCCTTCGCGAACCGGCACATCACCGAGGACACCCTCCGGTCTGCGGCGGACGCCGACAAGGAGACCCTCCCCGCACACTGGAGCGGACTCGCCGGACAGGGGCTGCTCGGCCTGCACCTGCCCGAGGAGGACGGCGGCGCCGGGTACGGACTCGTCGAACTCGCCGTCGTCACCGAGGAACTGGGGCGGGCCACGGCCCCCGGGCCGTTCCTGCCGACGACACTCGCCTCGGCCGTCCTGCACGCCGCCGGACACCGGACCCACCTCGAAGCGCTCGCCACCGGCACCACCCTCGGCGCGGTGGGGCTCGCCCCAGGCACCCTCGCCCTGGCCCGCGCCGCGGACGGCACGGTCACGGTCACCGGAACGTCCGAACTCGTCATCGGCGGACACCTCGCCGACGTGTTCGTGCTGCCCGCCACCGACGGCGGCCGTACCACCTGGCTGGTGCTGCCCCGGACCGCCGTGGACACCACCGACGTCCGCAGCCACGACCTCACCCGCCGCTCGTCCCGGGTGACCGCACGGTCGGTGCCGGTCCCGGCCGCCGATCTGCTGGACCTCGATGCGCAGACGCCCCACGACATCGCCGCGACGCTCTTCGCCGCCGAAGCCTCCGGCCTCGCCGACCGCTGCGTGAACACCGCCGCGGAACACGCCCGGGTACGGGAGCAGTTCGGCCGCCGCATCGGCCAGTTCCAGGGCGTCAAGCACCGCTGCGCCCGCATGCTCGCGCAGGCCGAACAGGCCCGCGCCTGCGCCTGGGACGCCGCCCGCGCGGTCAGCCCCGGCGGTGTGGCCGACGCGGTCGAGGCCTCGTTGGCAGCGGCTGTCGCCGGGGCGGTCGGCGTCGACGCCGCGTTCTCCGTCGCGAAGGACTGCATCCAGGTGCTCGGCGGCATCGGGTTCACCTGGGAGCACGACGCGCACCTCGCACTGCGCCGCGCGCAGACCCTCCGGATCGCCCTCGGTCCGTCCGCCGCCTGGCGCCGTCGTGTCGCCCGCCTCACCATGGAGGGCGCCCGCCGCGAGCTGGGCGTGGAACTCCCGCCGGAGGCCGAGGCCGAGCGTGAGGGCGTACGCGCCGAACTGCGTGCGGCGGCGGCGCTGGACGGCAAGGAGCGCCTCACCCATCTCGCCGACCACGGCTACACCGCCCCTCATCTGCCGGCCCCCTGGGGCAAGGGCGCGGGCCCGGTGACCCAGCTCGTCATCGCGGAGGAGCTCCAGGCCGCGGGCCTCACGCCTGTCGACATGATCATCGGCGGCTGGGTGGTGCCCACGCTCATCGCCCACGGCGACACGGCCCAGCAGGAGCGGTTCCTCACCCCGAGCCTGCGCGGCGACATCGTCTGGTGCCAGCTCTTCAGCGAACCGGGCGCCGGGTCCGACCTCGCGGGGCTCACCACCCGGGCCGAGAAGGTGGAGGGCGGCTGGCGGATCACCGGGCAGAAGGTGTGGTCGTCCATGGCCCACGACGCCCACTGGGGTGTCCTGCTGGCCCGCACCGACACCGAAGTGCCCAAGCACAAGGGCATCTCCTACTTCCTCCTCGACATGACGAGCCCCGGAATCGACATCCGTCCGCTACGGCAGATCACCGGGGACGCCGAGTTCAACGAGGTCTTCCTCGACGAGGTGTTCATCCCCGACGAACTGCTCGTCGCCTCACCCGGCGACGGCTGGAAGCTCGCCCGCACGACCCTCGCCAACGAGCGCGTCGCCCTGTCCCACGACTCGATCGGCTCCGGCGCCGAGGCACTGCTGGAGATCGCCGCCGCCTCGGACGGCCTCGACGACGAACAGCTCACCACTCTCGGCGGCCACCTCTGCGCCGCCCAGACCGGCGGGGTCCTCGCCCTGCGCACCACCCTGCGCACCGTCTCCGGGCAGCAGCCCGGGGCCGAGGCGTCCGTCGCCAAACTGCTCGGCGTCGAATACCAGCAGCGGGTCTGGGAGACCTGCGTGGACTGGCAGGGTTCCGCCGCGCTCACCGGCGAGGGTGAACGCCTCGACGCCACCTGGCAGTTCCTCAACGGCCGCTGCCTCTCCATCGCGGGCGGCACGACGGAGGTCCAGCTGAACATCATCGGCGAGCGCATCCTCGGCCTGCCCCGTGACCCCCGGCCCACCGAGAAAGGCTGACATGCCCATCGACCGCGAGAAGGCGTTGACCTCGGACCCGTCCGTCCGGGAGATCGCCTGGACCACACGCGACGTGCTCCTCTACCACCTGAGCCTGGGCGCCGGATCCGCCGACGACCCAGAGCTGCACCTGACCTTCGAGAACGGCCTCACCGTGCTGCCGACCTTCGCCCTGGTGGCAGGCTCCGGCATCTCCTCGGGCGAGGCGGACGCACCGGGCTTCCACCTGCCCGGCATCGACATCGACCTGCGCGCCGTCCTCCACGCCGGACAGGGGCTCGAGGTCCACCGGCCCCTCCCCGTGTCCGGCACCGCGACCCTCCGTTCACGCGTCGCCGAGGTCTGGGACAAGGGCAAGGCGGCGCTCATCGTCCTGGAGTCCGCCGCCACCGGCCCGGCCGGCGAGCCGCTGTGGACCAGCACCACCCGCGTGTGGGCGCGCGGTGAGGGCGGCTTCAGCCAGGACGCCGGCCCCGCGGAGGAGAAGGTGACACCGCCGGACCGTCCCGCGGACCACGTCCTCACCTCCACCACCACACCCCAGCAGGCCCTGTGGTACCGGCTCAACGGCGACCTCAACCCGCTGCACGCCGACCCGGAGTTCGCCCGCGCCGCCGGGCTGGACCGGCCGATCCTGCACGGCCTCGCGTCGTACGGGCTGGTCTGCAAGGCCGTCGTCGACGGCGTCCTCGGCGGTGACGTCACCCGGCTCACCGGCCTGGCCGTGCGCTTCGCCGGCCCTCTCGTCCCCGGTGAGTCCCTCACCACCTCCGTGTGGCGAGAGGGCCCCGCCGACGACGGCACCGAGCGGCTCCTGCTGCACGTGGCCTGTCCGGAACGCGACGGCGCACCCGTGCTGACCCACGCGACGGCGACGGTGACGGCGAAGTGAACACCCCCGACGAGAACACCGCACCGGCCATCGACCCCCGCCTGTCCGCCGAACCGAACAAGGACGGTGCCGACGCCGCCGTGGCGGCAGCCCGCCGGGTCATCGCCGCCCTGCTGCTCACCGGCGACGGGAGCGGCGTCGACATGGACGCGATCGCCGACCGGCTCGACGAGGTCGCCGACCGGCTCACCGAGAAGGCTCCCACCGTGGAGGAACGCCTCTCCCGGATGTGGCGCGCCGAGGGCATCAACCGGCACGACCCCGTCACCGGCCCGGAGAACGGCCTCGCGCCGCCGCTGTCCCTGCAGGGCAAGGACGACGGCTCCATCGAAGGCGTCGTCACGCTCGGCCTGCCCTACCAAGGGCCGCCCGGCCATGTGCACGGGGGGATCTCGGCGCTGCTCCTCGATCACACGCTGGGGGTCGCCAACCACTGGGGCGGGACGTCCGGCATGACAGCGGAACTGACCCTGCGCTATCTGCGGCCCACCCCGCTATTCGAGCCCCTGACCGTCACCGGACGCCAGGTGTCGGTGGACGGTTCGCGGATCCGCACGGTCGGAGAGATCTCCGTCAGTGGCCGCGCCTGTGTCACCGCAGAGGGTCTTTTCATCAACAAGCACCTTCCCAGGCCGAGTTGAGGGGGTGGGATTCATGCCGAACCTCGAAGGCAAGGTCGCGGTCATCACCGGAGCCGGTCAGGGCGTCGGCCAGGGCATCGCCCTGGCCCTCGCCTCCGACGGAGCCTCCGTCGCCGTCCTCGGGCGGACCGCGGCGAAGCTCGAAGTCACGTGCGAGATGCTGCGCGAGCGGGGGGCGAAGGCCGAACCGTACGTCTTCGACGTACTCGACACGGACCGGATCCCGGCCGTCGTCGAGGAGGTCGCCGAACGCTTCGGCGGCATCGACATCCTGGTCAACAACGCCTACTCCGGCTGCTACGGCACGCTCCTGTCACTGAGCGACGAGCAGTTCCACAAAGGCTTCGAGAGCGGCCCGTTCGCCGCGTTCGCCTTCATGAAGGCCGCGCATCCGTACCTGAAGCAGAACGGCGGGGGTGCCATCGTCAACCTGGTCACCTCGGCGATGGTCCGCTGGGATCTGAGCACCTACGGCGCGTACGCGGCCGCCAAGTCCGCGCTGCGCTCCCTCACCCGGACCGCCGCCGACGAATGGGGACGCGACGGGATCCGGGTCAACGCCATCGCCCCGCACGCGGTGTCACCCGCCTACGCCGGATGGCAGGACGCGAACCCCGAGGAGGCGGCCGAGTTCTGCGCGTCCATTCCGCTGGGGTACGTCGGCGACTGCGAGCAGGACATCGGGCGCGCCGTCGCGATGCTGTGCGGCCCGGACGCACGGTATCTGACGGGCGCCACCGTTCCGCTCGACGGCGGCCAGGCCAACTTCGACTGACCGGGCGGGGCAGGGCGGAACCCGCCTGCCCCGCCCCCGTCCGGTCCTCCCCGCCCTCCCGGTCAGCGGGATCCGTCCCGCCCGCGCCACCGACCGTGGATAGCGTCGCCACCGGCGCGGCGCGGACCAGGGAATCCCGGCCGCTCCGCCGCACCGAGCCGCACGCACGCCGGCTGCCGGCCCGCGTGTGTGCCGGACTCCGGGCGCCACGACCACCACGCGACGACGGACCTCGCACCCGCGCGGACCGTCTCCGTACCGACTCCGGCAGACCCGGCCACCGGGTGAGAGGGACCGACGTTGCCACACGAGACGATTGCCGACCTGCTGCTCGCCCGGGCCGGGGACGACCACCCGGGCCTGCTGACCCGTGAACGGTCCTGGACCTGGGGCGAGGTGGTCGAGGAGAGCTCGGCCCGTGCCGCCTGGGCCGAGAAGCTGCGCACCGACGGACCGTTCCACATCGGTGTGCTCCTGGACAACGAGCCCGAGTACGTCTTCTGGCTGGGGGCCGCCGCCCTCGCCGGCGCGGCCGTCGTCGGCATCAACCCCACCCGTACCGGCCCCGAACTCGAACGCGAGGTGCGGCACACCGACTGCCAGGTGATCGTGACCGACCGGGCGGGCGCCGCACTGCTGGACGGTCTGGACGTCGGTGTGGACCACGACCGGTTCCTCGTCGTCGACGCACCGGAGTACGGCACGGGTCTCGCGGCCCACGCCGGGCTGCCCCCACGCGCTCCTGACGTCACCGCCGCCACCCGGATGCTGCTGCTCCTGACCTCGGGCACCACCGGCACGTCGAAGGCGGCGATCTGCTCCCAGGGCCGGCTCGCCGGGCTCGGCGCCTCCAACAGCGTCAAGTACGACATCGCCCGCGAGGACACCTGTTACTGCCCGATGCCGCTCTTCCACGGCAACGCGCTGATGGCGCTGTGGGCACCCGCCCTCACCGTGGGGGCCACGATCGCCCTCACCCCCAAGTTCTCCGCGTCCGGGTTCCTCCCCGACGTACGCCACTTCGGGGCCACCTTCTTCACGTACGTCGGCAAGGCCATCGGCTACATCCTGGCCCGCCCCGAGACCGGCCAGGACGCCGACAACCGGCTCACCCACGGCTTCGGAACCGAGGCGTCCCCCGAGGACATGACCCGCTTCCTGGACCGCTTCGGCTGCCGCCTCGTCGAGGGCTACGGCTCCAGTGAGGGCGCCGGCATGCTCAAGCGGGTCCCCGACGCGCCCACGGGCGCGCTCGGCACGCCGGCCAGGGACGGCGTCCGCATCGTGCACCCGACGACCCGGGCCACCTGCCCGCCCGCCTCGCTCGACTCCTACGGCCGGGTACGCAACCCGGAGGAGGCCATCGGTGAGATCGTCGACACCGAGGGCGCCGCACGCTTCGAGGGCTACTACAACAACGACGCCGCGAACGCCGAGCGCGTCCGCCACGGCTGGTACTGGACCGGCGACCTCGGTTACGTCGACGAAGCCGGCTACTTCTACTTCGCCGGACGCTCCGGCGACTGGATCCGTGTCGACGGCGAGAACATCTCCGCCCTGCTCACGGAACGCATCCTGCGCAGGCATCCGGGCGTTGTCGCCGCAGGCGCCTTCGGCGTGCCCGACCCGCGCTCCGGCGACCAGGTCATGGCCGCGGTCGAGATCGCCGACGGCACCCGCTTCGAGGACCTGGACCTGCCAGGCTTCCTGGCCCGCCAGGAGGACCTGGGGAGTAAAGGCGCCCCCCGCTTCGTGCGCGTCTCGCACATGCTTCCCACCACCGGCTCCAACAAGCTACGGAAGAAGGAGATGCAGCTGGACGGCTGGCGCACCGACGACTCCGTGTACCGCTGGGAGGGCCGGGGCCGGCCCGCGTACGCGCCGATGACGGACGACGACAAGGCCGCACTGCGCAGCGAGTTCCTGGCCAACGGGCGTGGCCGGTTCCTGCCCTGACACGCCGCCGGTTCGCCGGCTGTGACGGAACACCGCGGCGACAACCAAGGAGAACCACATGCAACTGCGCGAGAGCGCCGCGCACCAGGAGCTGCGGCGGGAACTGCGGGCGTACTTCGCGGGCCTGATGCCCGAGGACGAACGCCGTCGCGTCGGCGAGGAGGGCGTGGGCGGGCCCCGCTTCCGCGAGGTCGTCAAACGGCTCGGCTCCGACGGCTGGCTCGGCATCGGCTGGCCCACGGAGTACGGCGGCCAGGGCCGCTCGGTCGAGGACCAGTACGTCTTCTTCGACGAGGTCCAACGGGCGGGCCTGCCCTTCCCGTTCGTCACCGTGAACACCGTAGGACCGACCCTCATGGCCCACGGGTCCCAGGAACACAGGGAACGGTTCCTGCCCGGCATGCTCTCCGGCGACATCGTCTTCGCGATCGGCTACACCGAGCCCGAGGCCGGCACCGACCTCGCCTCGCTGAGCACCCGTGCCGTCCGGGACGGGGACCACTACGTCGTCGACGGCAGCAAGATCTTCACCAGCGGCGCCAACACCGCCGACTACGTGTGGCTCGCCGCCCGCACCGACCCGGACGCCCCCAAGCACAAGGGCATCTCGATCCTGATCGTGCCCACCGCCGACGACGGCTTCTCCTGGAGCCCCATCCACACCGTCGGAGGGCTGGTCGTCACCGCGACCTACTACAGCGAAATCCGCGTCCCGGCCGCCGATGTGGTCGGCGACGTGGACGGCGGCTGGCGGCTGATCACCGCCCAGCTCAACCACGAACGCATCGGCCTCGCCGCCCTCGGCGGCCGCATGATCCAGCTCTGGGAACGGGTCCTGGACTGGGCCCGGGACAACGGCACCGCCGGCATCCCCTGGGTGCGCCAGGAGTTCGCCCGTACGTACGCCCGGCTGGAGGCGATGCGGCTGATGAACTGGAAGATGACCTCCGCCGTCGCCTGTGACGCTCTGACCGGCGCCGACGCGGGCGCCGCCAAGGCGTACGGCACCGAGACCCACATCGACGTCCAGCGCGGACTGACCCAGATCCTCGGCGCGGCCGGACGCATCAGGCCCGAATCGCCGGGTGCGGTCCTGGCGGGCCAGGTGGAACAGCTCTCCCGGCAGGGCATCGTGAACACCTTCGGCGGCGGCGTCAACGAGATCCTGCGCGATATGGTCGCGACCCAGGGACTCGGGCTGCCGCGCAAGGGGCGTGGCGCATGACCGGGCGGCAGCCGGGGTACGAGGAGCGCCTGCAGGCCTTCACCGGGCGCGAACTGCGCGCCCTCGCACCGGGCCAGGACCCGGTCAACCAGCCGATGATCCGGCACTGGGCGGAGGCGATGGGTGACACCAATCCGGTGTACACCGACGCCGGGGCGGCCCGCTCCACCGGACGGGACGGGGTGGTGGCACCCGCGTCGATGGTCCAGGCATGGACGATGCGCGGATACGCGGCCACCGTCGCGCCGGACGGCGGCACGAGCGGCTTCGACGAGCTCGTCGCCCTGCTCGACGAGGGCGGCTACACCTCCGTCGTGGCGACCGACTCGGAGCTCACGTTCCTGCGGGAGCTGACACCGGGGGACCATGTCGCCGTCCGGGAGACGGTCGAGTCGGTGTCCGCGGAGAAGAAGACCGGGCTCGGCACCGGACGGTTCGTCACCACCCTCAAGACGTACACCGACCAGCACGGCACGACCGTCGCCACGCAACGCTGGAGGACACTGCGGTTCCGCCCGGCGCCCGCACCCGCTGACGCCGCGCCCGCTCCCGCACTGCGCCCCCGGCCGGCGGTCAACCGGGACAACGCCTTCTTCTTCGAGGGCGCGACGCAGCACCGGCTGCTCATCCAGCGCTGCGCGTCCTGCTCCCTGTTGCGCCACCCCCCGGGGCCGTGCTGCCCCGCGTGCAACTCACTGGAGTGGGACACCGTCGAGGCCGCGGGCCGCGGCCACGTCTACAGCTTCGTCGTGAACCACCATCCGCGGCACCCCGCCTTCGACTCCCCGTATCTGGTCGCCGTCGTGGAACTCGCCGAAGGCACCCGGCTCGTCACCAACCTGACCGGCGTCGCCCCCGAGGACGTCACCATCGGTATGCCGGTGGTCCTCGACTGGCTCGACGCCGACCCCGATCTGACCCTGCCGGTGTTCCGGCCCGCCCCGACGGAGGCGCCCTGATGGATTTCTCCCTGGGAGAAGAGCTCGAAGCGGTGCGTGACCTGGCACGCGAGATCTTCACCGACCGCGCCACGCCCGAGAGGCTGCGTGAGGTGGAGAACTCACCGACGCGTGTCGACGAACGGCTGTGGGTGGACCTCGCCACGGCCGGACTGGTAGCGGCCGTGCTGCCCGAGAAGGACGGCGGCGCCGGACTCGGCATGGCCGGCCTCTGCGTCCTCCTCCAGGAGCAGGGCAGACAGGTCGCTCCCGTACCGCTCTGGCCCGCGCTGACCGGAGCGCTCATCGTCGCCGCGTACGGCACCGAAGCGCAGCGCTCCGAGCTGCTGCCGGCGCTGGTGGAGGGCACCGGCCGGCCGACCCTCGCCCTGGAGGAGTTCGGCCCCGCCGACGCGCTCATGCCCTCGACGGCAGCCGTCGAGGACGGTCCTGGCTGGCGACTCAGCGGCGTGAAGGCGGTGGTGCCCGCACCGGCCGGTGCGCGGCACGTGCTGGTGACCGCCGCCACGAGCGCCGGGCCCGGTGTCTTCCTGGTCGCCCGGGACGCCACCGGGGTGAGCTGGGAGTATGCCGAGACCACCACCCACGACATGAGCGCCCACCTCGTCCTCGACAACGCCCCCGCCGAGGCCGTCGGCACGCCGGGTGACGGTGCCGTCGCGCACCTCGTCCGCGGCGCTTGGCTGGCCCTGGCCGCGGTCCAGGCGGGCGTGGCCGACGGGGCGCTGGGCCACGCCGCCCGCCATCTGCGCGAGCGCGAGCAGTTCGGCCGGCCTCTCGCCACCTTCCAGGCGGTGCAGCACCAGCTCGCCGACTGCTACATCGACATCGAGGCGATGCGGGTCACGCTCTGGCACGCGGTGGACGCACTGGCGGACCCGTTCGACGCCGAGGCAGCCGACCGCGCGGCAACGGTCGCCAAGTGGTGGGCCACCGAAGGGGGCCTGAACACCGTTCACCGGGTCCAGCACGTGCACGGCGGCATCGGTGTCGACACCGACTACCCGGTGCACCGCCACTTCCTGTGGGGCAAGCAGATCTCCACCACGCTGGGCGGAGCGGGCGCCGACCTCGAACGTCTCGGCGCCCTGGTGGCCGGCGGGGCGGTGACCTCATGACCGCGCGTCCGGACACCCTCCCGCCTTCCCGCACCTACGACGAGGTGGCTGTCGGCGACGTACTCCCCGAGCTGCCGATCCCGGTCACCCGCACCCTGATCGTCGCCACCGCACTCGCGAGCCGCGACTACCAGGACGTGCACCACGATCCCGAACTCGCCAGGGAACGCGGCTCCAAGGACATCTTCATGAACATCCTGACCAGCAACGGCCTGGTCGACCGGTACGTCACCGGCTGGGCCGGCCCCGCCGCGGTCGTCAAGGCGATCCGGATCCGGCTCGGGGCCCCCAACCACCCGGGCGACACCATGGTGCTCACCGGCACGGTGACCGCGAGGTCCGACGAGGACCGCAGCGTCGAGATCGCGGTCACGGGCACGAACAGTCTCGGCGCCCATGTCACCGGAAGCGTCTCGGTGCGGCTTCCTGGGGAGGACCGATGAGCATCGTCCCGCCGGCGCAGGCAGCCGCCGTCGTCGGTATCGGCGCCACGGAGTTCTCCAAGAACTCGGGGCGCAGCGAACTCCAGCTCGCCTGCGAGGCCGTGCTGGCCGCCCTCGCCGACGCGGGGCTGAAACCCTCCGACGTCGACGGGCTGGTCACCTTCACCGCGGAGACCAACTCCGAGATCCATGTGGCCCGCAACACCGGAATGGGCGATCTGACGTTCTTCTCCCGCATCGGGTACGGAGGCGGAGCCGGCTGCGGCACGGTGCAGCAGGCAGCCATGGCCGTGGCCACCGGGGCCGCCGATGTGGTCGTCTGCTACCGCGCGTTCAACGAACGGTCAGGCGAGCGGTACGGGCTGGGGCAGTCGTCCCGGCCCCTGGACACCACCGCGGACCGGGCCGCGTACGCCTGGATGACCCCGTTCGGGCTGAGCACCCCCGCCCAGTGGGTGGCCATGTTCGCCCGCCGCTACATGCACGAATACGGCGCCACCACCGACGACTTCGGTCGCGTCGCCGTGGTGGACCGCAAGCACGCCGCGAACAATCCGGCCGCGTGGTTCCACGGGCGTCCCATCACCTTGCAGGACCACCGCGACTCCCGGTGGATCGCCGAACCCCTGCGGCTGCTGGACTGCTGTCAGGAGACCGACGGCGGACAGGCCCTCGTGATCGTCTCCGCCGAACGGGCCAGGGACCTCGCCCATGCACCCGCGCTGATCCGCTCGGCCGCCCAGGGGCTCGGCGCCGACCAGCACATGATGACCAGCTACTACCGGCCCACCATCACCGGCATCCCCGAAATGGGCCTGGTCGGGCGGCAGTTGTACGAAAAGAGCGGCCTGGGGCCCGAGGACATCGACGCGGCGGTCCTCTACGACCACTTCACCCCGCTGGTCCTTCCCCAGCTGGAGGAACTCGGCTTCTGCAAGCCCGGCGAGGCGAAGGACTTCATCGCCGACGGCCACCTCGAAGTCGGCGGCAGGCTGCCCTTCAACACCCACGGAGGGCAGCTCGGAGAGGCGTACCTGCACGGCATGAACGGCATCGCGGAGGGCGTCCGGCTGATCCGCGGCACTTCGGTGAACCAGCCCGGCAAGGCCGACCACGTCATGGTCACCGCCGGCACCGGAGTCCCCACCAGCGGCCTGATCCTGGGAGCGGACCGATGAGCGTATCCCCGTGGCAGGGGCGTGAACTCGGCACCCGTACGGCCTCGTACACCGCGCGCGACGCGATTCTGTACGCGCTCGCGGTCGGCGCCCCGGCGGACAGGCTGGACCTGGTCCACGAGGAGCGCCTGCGGGTGCTGCCCACCTTCGCGCTGACCCTGGCCCAGTGGGCCCCCGACGCGCTCGGCGCACTGGGGGCCTTCGACATCACCACCGCCGTGCACGGCAGCCAACGCCTCCTGGTGCACGGCCCGTTGGAGACGTCCGGCGAGCTGACCACATCGGCGCACGTCTCCCGTGTCCGGGACAAGGGATCGGCCGCCGTCTTCGATGTGGAGGTGACCTGCGAGCGCTTCACGGCGACCTGGTCGATCTTCGCCCCCGGCTGCGGCGGCTTCGGCGGCGAACGTGGTCCGGCCGCCCCGCGCCGCCCCGACCGGCCGGCCGAGCACACCCGGACCGTGGCCACCCACTCCCGGCAGGCGGCGCTCTACCGGCTGCTCGGCGACCGGCACGCCATGCACATCGATCCCGCGGCGGCCAAGGCCGCGGGGATGCCCCGGCCCTTCCTGCACGGACTGTGCACGCTCGCCGCGAGTCTGCTGCCGCTGGCCGAGGAACTCGGTGTCCACCCGGCCGGTCTGGTGGAACTGGACGCCCGGTTCGCCGCCCCTGTGTTCCCGGGCGACCGGCTCACCCTGCGCGGCTGGGACGACGGCCCCCGCGGTGGTGGTGCCGCGCTCTTCGAGGCGTCGGGCGACGACGGCCGCCCGGTGCTCACCGGCGGCCACGCACTGTTCGCCCCGGACCCACCGCCCCGGAAGGAGACCTTCGATGCTTGAGCCCGCACAGCGTACCGAGGCCGCCGACGTGCTGTGGTCGGCCCAGCGTGACCGGATCCCGGTCGACCCGCTGACCACCACCTACCCGGCCATCGACGCGACCGACGCCTATGAGATCCAGCTCATCAACATCCGCAGGCAGCTGGCGGAGGGCCGCACCGTCCGAGGACACAAGGTCGGGCTGTCCTCGAAGGTCATGCAGCAGATGATGGGCGTGGACGAACCCGACTACGGGCACCTGCTCTCGGACATGGTGCTGGCCGAGGAGACCCCCGTCGGGGCCGGCCGCTACTGCTACCCCCGGATCGAGGTCGAGATCGGGTACGTGCTCGGCCGGAGCCTTCCCGGGGAAGGGTGCACCACGGAGGACGTCCTCGCGGCCACCGAATACATCGTCCCCAGCATCGAACTCATCGACAGCCGCATCACGGACTGGAAGATCGGGCTCGCCGACACCATCGCCGACAACGCGTCCTCCGCCGGTGTGATCCTCGGCTCCGCCCGTGTCCGGCCGTCCGACGTGAATCCGGCCGACATCGCCGCCGTGCTGTACCGGGGGAAGGAGGAGATCGCGCGCGGCAACACCAGCGCGGTGCTCGGAAACCCGACCGAGGCAGTTGCCTGGCTGGCCCGCAAGGTGGCGTCGTACGGGGTGCGGCTGGAGGCCGGACACGTCGTCCTGCCGGGGTCGTGCACGAGGGCGGTGGACGTACGGCCGGGGGACGAGTTCCGCGCCGAGTTCGAGGGGCTCGGCTCCGTATCGGTCGCCTTCGACCACTCAACGGGACAGCACCCGCCCGAAAACTGAAATCAATACTAGTTTTGCGAGCTGAGGCGCACCCGCACCAACCCTGAGGTGCGCCGGCGTATCCATCGGCTCGACGGAACACGGAAAGAGGCAGCATGAGCGCGACGAACACCCCCCCGGCGTACACCCTTGAAGGACGCACCGCCGTCGTCACCGGTGCCGGAGCAGGGCTCGGCCGTGCGGAGGCACTGGCGCTGGCGAGGCTCGGCGCCGATGTGGTGGTGAACGACGTCGGTCCGTCTGCCGACGACGTGGTCGCCGAGATCAAGGCCCTCGGCACCGGGGCGGTGGCGGTGACCGGTGACGTGGGCGACTGGTCCATGGGCGACCGCCTGGTGCAGGCCGCCGTGGAGAGCTTCGGCAGGCTGGACATCGTCGTCAACAACGCGGGCGTGCTCCGCGACAAGATGCTGTTCAACCTCTCCGAGTCCGACTGGGACGACGTCATCCGGATCCACCTCAAGGGGCACGCCGGTGTGTCCCGCGCGGCGGCGGTCCACTGGCGCGCGGCGAGCAAGTCGTCCGGCGCCCCTGTCTACGGCCGCGTGGTCAACACCTCGTCCGAGGCGTTCCTGTTCGGCTCCCCGGGCCAGCCGAACTACTCCGCCGCCAAAGCCGGCATCACCGCGCTGACCCTGGCCACCGCGCAGGGCCTGGCCCGCTACGGTGTGCGCGCCAACGCGATCTGCCCGAGGGCCCGCACCGCCATGACCGCCGAATCCTTCGGCGCGGGCGTGGAATCCCCGGGCGGCCTCGACATCATGGCTCCCGAGCGGGTCGCCACCCTCGTCGGGCACCTGGCCTCACCGGCCTCCGACGAGATCAACGGGCAGGTCTTCGTCGTCTACGGCGACATGGTCGCCCTGCTCGCCCCGCCCACCGTGGAACAGAAGTTCACCGCCGCGGACGGCACCTTCGGCCCGGAGGAGCTCGACGCCCAGCTGACGCCGTACTTCAGCGGCCGTGAGCCGCACCGGAACTACGCCGCGTACAGCGTCGCCGGACTCGACACGACGGGCACGCAGCAGACCCCGTGAACCGACAGGCGCACCCGGCCGGCACACCCGTCGTCGTCGGCCGGGTCAGCCGCCGTCCGGTCCGGGAGCGAGCAGGAGGTGGCACCCCATCCGCAGGTCGGCGTAGGCCTTCTCCGGAGTGAGACGCTCGTTGAGCCGGGACTGCAGCACCCCGTACCAGAGCAGGATCAGCAGCCGCAGGCGGGTGATGTGGTGTTCCGTCGGCTGCTCCACGCCCCAGGCCCGCAGCAGCAGATCGAGGAATCCCGAGTCGATCCGTGCGAGGTCCGGGACGGACGTGGCACGGGCGGCGTTCGACGACTGGATCATCGCGGTGGCGAGAGCCGGCCTGCGCAGGAGCCGGCGGGTGGCGGTGCGCAGCGTCTCGAAGACGGCGTCCTCGGGCGAGGTGTCCGCGTCGCGCTCCGGCACCCGCGCCGCGAGGCCCTCGATCTGGTCGGCCATCAACGCGGTGAACAGATGGGTCTTCGACGGGAAATAGCGGTACAGGGTACCGATCGCCACCCCCGCGGACTTGGCCACGTCGTGCATCTGCACCTGCTCCAGACCCGTGGCGGCGGCGCGGTCCGCCGCCACCCGCAGGATGCTCTGACGACGTTCGCGCTGTCGTGGCGAACTGGGCTCGGCCCCCGCCCTGGCCTCGGCGATTCTGGGCACCCTTTTCCCTCCCCGTGATTCCTTCAACAGCTCCTCCGACCTTACGCCGGGCCCGGCCCGGCGTCAGCCGCCGCCCACCTGGCGCCGAGGCACCAGCCGTACCGGTCAGCGGGACAGGACCCACCCCGCAGCCCCGGAAACGGTCTGCTGAAACTTCACACCACCGAGCGGCAGGAGGAGCACCCCATGCGGGACGGCCGGCAGGAATGGGACGCCACCCACGATGTGATCGTCGTAGGGTCCGGTGCCGGAGCGATGACCGGAGCCCTGGTGGCTGCCAGGGACGGCCTCGACACCGTCGTACTGGAACGGACGGCGCTGCTCGGCGGCACCTCCGCCTACTCCGGGGCGGCCTGCTGGCTGCCCGGATCCCAGGTGCAGGAACGGGCCGGCCTGGGAGACTCCACCGAGGCGGCCGGAGACTATCTGCGGGCCCTGACCGGTGACGCCGAGGGCGAACGCCGGGACGCCTTCCTGCGGCACGCCCCCGAAGTGGTCGCCCGGCTGGAGGACGACCCGGCCATCGAGTTCGAATGGCGTCCCTTCCCCGACTACGTCGCCGCCCCCGGACGGATGGACGCCGGCCGCTCCTTCGTCCCGCTCGACCTCCCGCCGGACCTTCTCGGCGATCTGCTGCCCCTCGTACGCCCGGCGATCGACCGGGACCGCGCGGGCCAGGGACACCCCGACGCACCGCTGACCGCGGGCCGCGCCCTGATCGGCCGCCTCCTGCTCGCCGCCGTCCGCACCACGAACGCACAGTTCCGCACGGAGCATCACGTCACCGGGCTGGTCACCGAGGACGGCCGGGTCACCGGCGTCGAGGCGCGGACGCCGGACGGCACCGTCCGGATGCGGGCCCGGCGCGGGGTCCTGCTGGCCGCAGGCGGCTTCGAGGGTGACGAGACCCTGCGCGCCGAACACAAGGTGCCGGGCGGTGCCGCGTGGAGCATGGCACCCCGGGGGACCAACACAGGAGAGGTGCTGCGCGCCGCCGTCGAGGCGGGTGCGGCCACCGGCCTGATGGACGAGGCCTGGTGGTGCCCGGGGACCGAGCTCCCCGACGGATCAGCCGCGTTCACCCTCGGCCTGCGCGGCGGACTGGTCGTGGACGGTTCGGGACGGCGTTTCGCCAACGAGTCACTGCCGTACGACCGCATGGGCCGCGCCATAGCCGCCGCCGGGGGAGCGCGGTCGCCCACCTACCTTGTCTTCGACTCCCGCGAGGGCGGCGCGCTGCCCGCCATCACCGTGCCGTCCGTCCGCCCCGAGGACCACCTGGCGGCAGGCACCTGGGTACGGGCGGACTCGCTGCCGGAGCTCGCCGAGCTCATCGGCGTACCGGCGGGGACCCTGACGGACACCGTCGGCCGCTTCAACGGCTTCGCCGCCCGCGGCACAGACGAGGACCACCACCGTGGGGAGGACCCCTACGACCGGTTCTTCGCCGACACCGCGAACGCCCCTGGGCCCAACCCGTGCCTGGTGCCGCTCGACCGCCCGCCGTACTACGCGGCCCGGCTGGTCCTCTCGGACCTCGGCACCAAGGGGGGACTCCGCACGGACGTCCACGCCCGCGTCCTCGACACCGAGGGCCGCCCGCTCCCCGGTCTGTACGCGGCCGGAAACACCAGCGCGTCCTTCACGGGCCGCGTGTATCCGGGCCCCGGCGTCCCCATCGGAACGGCCATGGTCTTCGCCTCGCTGGCCGTCCGGCACATGACCGGGGAGTCCACCGAAACCCCCTGACCCGGTGAGCCCCAGGGCATCCCGGCCAGTGGGATGTCCGGGGCGCGGCCCCGGAACGGCGTTCTACGGTCGCGGCACTCCCGGCCAGTACAAGAGAGGTACTTGATGATCGACAAGAACGTGTACGGGCCGTGGGCGGTCGTCGCCGGAGGGTCCGAGGGCGTCGGCGCCTCGTTCGCCCACCAGCTCGCGGACGCCGGGATCAACCTGGTCCTGATCGCCCGCAAGCCCGGCCCTCTGGAAGAGACCGCCGGCAAGGTGCGCGCCAAGGGCGTGGAGGTCCGCACCCTCGCACTCGACCTGCTCGACCCCGGCGCCCTGGGTTCGGTCCGTGCGGTCACGGACGGTCTCGAGGTCGGCCTGCTGATCTTCAACGCGGGAGCCAACAGTTACGGACACGAGTTCGTCTCCGGCGACCTGGCCCGTGTCCAGGGCGTCCTGGACCTGAACATCACCGCGCAACTCGCCCTCACCCACCACTTCGGGGCGCTCATGAAGGAGCGGGGGCGGGGCGGCATCATGCTCGTCGGCTCGCTCTCCGGCTACCTCGGACAGGCGCAGATCAGCGTCTACTCGGCGGCCAAGGCCTTCAGCCGGGTCTTCGCCGAGGGCCTGTGGCTGGAACTGCGTCCGCACGGTGTGCACGTCCTGGAACTCGTCCTAGGCGTGACCCGGACCCCCGCCATGGTGCGCGCCGGACTGCGCATGGACCTGCCCGGACTGCGCGTCGCGGAGCCGGACGACGTCGCCCGGGAGGGGCTGGAGCACCTCGCCGACGGCCCCGTCCTGGTCGCGGGCGGCAACGCGGCAGCCGCCGAGAAGCGCAGCGGGTTCCCCCGCGCCGACCTTGCTCTGGCAGCCCACGAAGCCTCCAGGAAGATGCTGCCGCCCTCGTCCTGATGTCCCGTCAGCCTCCCGTCGACGCCCGCATGTTCCATCCTTTTCCGGAGAGCAGATGAGCGAGACCGAGCACCCCCTCACGATCCCCGGCGCCCTCGGCCACGCCGCTGCCCTGCATCCCGACCGCGAGGCGGTCGTGGACGGTGAGGTACGGCTGACGTGGGCGCGGCTGCGCGACCGGGTCGGGTCGGCCGTGAAGTCGTTGATCGCCCTCGGCACACGGCCCGGCGACCGGATCGCCCTGTGGGCGCCCAACAGTCACCACTGGGTGGTCGCCGCGCTCGCCGCCACCTCGGCAGGTGCGGTGCTCGTTCCCGTCAACACCCGCTACAAGGGCGCCGAAGCGCGCTGGCTCCTGGAACGCAGCGGCGCACGGCTGTTGTTCGTCGAGAACGGCTTCCTGGGCAAGGACTACCTGGCCATGCTGGCCACCGGGGACGAGGGAGGGCCGGCGCTCCCCCCGGCCACTTTGGAACGAGTGGTGACCTTCGACGCCACCGCGTCCTCCGGGAGCCTGCCCTGGGAGGAATTCCTCCAGCACGGTGCTCACGTGCCCGACGCGGAAGCCACCGCCCGCGCTGCCGCCGTGCGTCCCGACGACCCCTCGGACCTGCTCTTCACCTCGGGCACCACCGGCCGCCCCAAGGGTGCTCTGAGCACGCACCGGCAAAACCTCACCACCTACCGGGCCTGGAGCAGCCGGACCGGTGTGACCGGCGACGACCGCTATCTGATCATCAACCCGCTGTTCCACTGCTTCGGCTACAAGGCGGGGGTACTCGCCTGCCTGCTGCGGGGCGCGGCCATGATCCTGCACCCGGTCTTCGACGTACAGCGGGTGCTTCACACGGTCGAGGCCGAAAGGATCACCGTCCTGCCCGGCCCGCCCACGATCTACACCGAACTGCTGGACGCACCCGGCCGGGACCGCTTCGACCTGGCTTCCCTACGGCTCGCGGTCACCGGATCGGCCGTCGTGCCGGTCGCCCTGGTCCGACGGATGCGTGCCGAGCTCTTTCCCGAGGTGCTCACCGCCTACGGACTGACCGAAAGCTGCGGCACCGTCTCCGCGTGCTCCACCGACGACGACGACCAGACCGTAGCCCTGACCGCGGGCCGCCCCATCGACGGCGTCGAGGTACGGGTGGCAGGGACCGACAGATCCCCGCTGCCGACCGGTCAGGACGGCGAGATCCTGGTACGCGGCTACAACGTGATGCTCGGCTACATGGACGACCCGGCGGCGAACTCCGAGGCCGTCGACGCGGACGGGTGGCTGGCCACCGGGGACGTCGGCCATCTCGACCCCCACGGCAACCTGGTCATCACCGGCCGGCTCAAGGACATGTTCGTGGTCGGCGGATTCAACGTCTACCCGGCCGAGGTCGAGCAGGTGCTCGCCGGACACGAAGCCGTCGCCGAGTCCGTCGTGGTGGGCATTCCCGACGCACGGATGGGAGAGGTCGGACGTGCCTACGTCACCCCGCGCCCGGGCGCCGAGCCCGACCCCGGGGAGCTCATCGGACACTGCCGTGAGCGGCTGGCCAACTTCAAGGTCCCGCGCGAGGTCGTCGTCCTCGGGACACTGCCGCGCAACGCCACCGGCAAGGTGGACAAGTCCGCCCTGCGAACGATCTGAGCCCGACCGGGGCATGGAGGTACGGACAGATGGACAACGAGGTTCTGGAGTCGGTACGCGGTCTGCTGCCGGCCATCGGGAAGCGGGCGGCCGCCACCGACGAGGCGCGGCGCATCCCGGATGCCACGGTGCGTGAGCTGGCGGTGGCCGGTGTCTTCCGGATGCTCCAACCGGCCAGGTTCGGGGGCCTGGAGGGCGACCCGGTCGACTTCTACAGGGTCGTGCGGGAAATCTCCGCGGTGTGCTGCTCCACGGGCTGGGTGGCGTCCGTGCTGGGCGTCCACCCCTGGCAGTTGGGCCTGTTCCCCGAACAGGCACAGCAGGACGCGTGGGGCGAGGACCCGGACACACGCATCTCCTCGTCGTACGCCCCGGTGGGCCGGCTCACCCCCGTCGACGGGGGCTACGAGCTCACCGGCCGGTGGAGCTTCTCCTCGGGCTGCGAGCACGCCTCATGGGCACTGCTCGGCGCACTCGTCGTCGGTGCGCAGGGACGGCCGGTGGACTTCCTCACCGTCCTGGTGCCCCGGACCGACTACCGCATCGAGGACATGTGGGACGTGGTCGGGCTGCGCGGAACCGCCAGCAACGACATCGTCATCGAGTCCGCGTTCGTGCCGGCCCACCGGGTGCTCCGCAACTACGAGCAGGCGCAGCTGAAGGTGCCGGGACAGCGGGTCAACCCGGGACCGTTGTACCGGCTGCCGTTCGGCGCGATCTTCACCAGTGCTGTCACCGCGCCGGTGCTCGGGGCCGTCTCCGGCGGCTACGCGTCGTACGTGTCGCGGATGAAGGAGCGGGTGCGGCTCAGTCTGGGCGGAGGCAGCTTCGCCGAGGACCCGTTCGCCCAGGTCGCCATCGCGCGCGCCGCCTCCGACATCGACGCGACGGTCCTCCAGATGGACCGGAACATGAGAGAACTGACCGAACTCGCCACCGCGGGCCAGAAGATCCCCATGGAGCTGAGGCTGCGCGCCCGGCGCGACCAGGTCCGGGGCACCGAACGGGCCGTCGCCGCGATCGACCTGCTCTTCAAGACCGCCGGCGGCAACGCGCTGCGGCGCGGCAACCCCGTCGAACGCGCCTGGCGCGACGCCCACGCGGGGAGTGTCCACGTCGCCAACGACGTGGAACGCGCCCTCGCCATGTACGGGCGCGGTGCCTTCGGCCTGACGGTCGAGGACAACCTGGTCTGAGGCGCCGGCGGGGAACTCGATGTCGTGTCCCGCCCGGTGTACGAGGAACAGCGCGCCGACAGTCCCCGGCGGCCCACCCGGCCGTCTGCTTCCGTCAAGACAGGGGTTGGCATGGCACTCGATTTGACGCCTTCCGATGGCGTGTTTCCTGTAAGGCGCATCATCGTGGTGTGCGCGTTGATCATCATGCTGTCCGAGATCGCCACGTTCGAGATCCTCATGGTGTACCCGGCGTTGCCCGCGATCGCGACGCACTTCGGCACGGCGAACGTCGCCGCGGTGGTGTCGGCGGTCTCGCTCGCCGGTGCGGTGGTCCTGCCGGTGGCCGGCAAGGTGGCCGACCGGTACGGGAAGAAGAGGGCGATCCTGGTCCTCGGTGGCCTCTTCATCGTGGGCGGCATCATCTGCGCGACGACGGATGTCTACGCACTGCTGATCCTCGGCCGGATCCTGCAGGGCGGCCTGGTCGGCGTGGTGAGCATCTCCTACGCCCTGGTGCGCGACGTCATCCCGCGCAGGTACGTCCCGATCGCGCTCGGCTCGCTCGCCACCGGGGTCGGGATGGGTGCGGTCGTGGGCCCCTTCGCGGCCGGCTGGCTGATCGACGCCTTCGGCTTCCGCAGTGTGTTCTGGTTCATGATCATCTACGTCGGTGTGCTGCTGCCGCTGAATGCCTCGCTGGTGCCGGAGAGCGCTGTGCGGGCGAAGTCCTCGATGGACCTCCCCGGCGCGGCGCTGTTCGGCATCTCCCTCACCGTCATCATCTACGTCATCGGGGAGGGCAGCGACTGGGGCTGGACCTCGGGTGCCACGCTCGGACTCCTGGCTCTCGGCGTCGCACTGCTGGTGGCCTTCGCGATCCGGGAACTCCGGGTGAGTGAACCGCTCGTCGACATACGCGTGCTGACCGGCGCGCCGTTCGTGTGCACGGTGCTCGCGTTCGGGCTGATCTCGTACATGATGACCGCCCACTCGTACATGAACCCGATTCTGCTCAGGGCGGAGCACGTCCCGGGCAACACCTACGGCTCCGGACTCTCGGCGCTGGAGCTCGCGGCGTGGACCGCACCGATGGGGCTGACGGGCATGATCATGGGCCCTCTCGGCGGCTACCTGGCGAAGCGGGTCGGGGCCCGACGGGTCATGATGACGTCCGGAGCCCTGTACGTGGGCGTCATGCTCGTCGCGTCGACGCTGCTCACCGTGCAGTGGCAGGTGGGCCTCCTGAGCTGCGCCGCCGGCTGCGCGGTCGGGTTCCTCCACTCCTCCAATTCCAACCTGGTGCAGGACGCCCTGCCCGAACGGCTGGGCGGCGCGGGCAACAGTGTCGCCGGCATGATCGGGATGCTGGCCGCGGGACTGAGCGTCACCATCACCGGCGAGATCATGGCCGGGAACGTCCGGGAGACGCCGTCCGGCTCGCCGGCGGGCGTCTTCGGCGATGCCGCGTACAGCCAGGCCTACGTGGTCGCCGCGATCGTCGGCGTGGTCGGTCTGCTGATCACCCTGCGCATGAAGCACGGCCGCGAGCCCGCCATGGGAGGGCTCGTCGAGGACGGGTCGGCCGAGGCCGCCCGCGACGGGTCGGACGTCCCGGCGAAGGGATCAGCCGTCTGAGGCGGGTGGGCGTCCCTCGGTACGGCGAGGCTGCCGTCCGGCGGACGGGACGCCCCGGCGCACCACGAGGACGGGCCCCTGACCGGCTCCCAGGAGCCGGCAGGGGCCCGTTCCGGTGCTCGTCGCCCCGACGCTCAGGGGTGGTTGGGCATATTGGTCCAGCCCTTGCGGTCCTCACGGGCGTACCAGCCGGATGCGGCGAGGGTGCCGCCGTCGACGGGGACCGTGTGCCCCGTGACGAACCGGGCCTCGTCCGAGGCGAGGAAGGCGACCACCGAGGCGTAGTCGTTGACGTGGCCGAAGCGGCCCAACGGGATCCAGCTGCGCAGCAGTTCGGGATCGCGTCCGCGGAGCATCGCGTCGTGCGGGGTCTGCGGGGTGTCGGCGAGGTCCGGGGCGATCGCGTTGACGCGGACCCCGTACTGCCCGGTCTCGACGGCGAGGCTCTTGGTGAACGCCGAGACTCCGGCGTTGTAGCCCGAGTACGCCGCGTTGGCGGGGATGCCGCGGAAGGCTTCCACGGTGGAGTTGTTCACGATGCTGCCGGAGCGCTGCTCGACCATCGTGGGCAGCAGGGCGTGGGTCACCTTGAGCACGTGCAGCAGGTTCAACTCGTAGAGCCGCTGCCACTGGTCCGGCCTGCTGTGCAGGAAGTCCCGGCTGGCGGGACGGAAGTCGCCGACGTTGTTGACGAGCACGTCGACGCGGCCCCGCACGGCGACAGCCTCGGTGAGCGCGGCCACGGTCCGGTCCTCGACCACGTCGCCGATCACCGTGATCACCCGGCCACCGGACTCGGTGATCTCGGCCGCCGTCTTCTCGGCGGCGGCTGCATCGATGTCATTGAGGATGACCAGGTCACCGAGGCCGGCCAGGCGGCGGCTCACGGCACCGCCGATTCCCAGCGCGCCTCCGGTGACGACGCTGACCCGGGGGACGGTGGGGCCGGCCGCGCTCATGAGGAACCTCCGTTGTCGTCGGTGCGGGACCGGCGTACGTCCTGCGTGTGGATGAAGTCGATGTGCAGTTCCCGGCGGGCAAGCCGCCACCGCCCGCCGGCTCTGGCATAGCGGTCGTGGTAGCGCAGGTGCCAGACCAGGTCGGCGGTGCGCTCCCCGCGCCGGGTCAGGTGATGGGCGACGCCGGTGACCCGGCCGGCCGCGGTGTCCGGCGTCGCGCCCGGATCGAACACCGCGCCGAGCACGGCGTGGCACGTCAGCGGGACCTCGTCGAGCGCCGCGAGTGCGGCTTCGATGGCGAGGCGCCCGGTGTGTTCGACGACGGGATCGAGCTCGCGGGGCGGCGCGGGCATGGCCAGTACCGCATCGTCGGTGAACAGGCCTGCTACTGCGTCGAATCGGCGGTCGTCGACCTGGGCGGCGTACCGGCAGACCAGGTCGTGCAACTCCATCCGGTCCGCGGCGGAGAGCGTCACGACAGGCCGAGCCGTTGCGCGCAGTCGGACAGCGCGTCCTTCGCCTCGGCCAGATCCGTGGTCGGCGGCATGGCCAGCACGATCCGGTCGGCGCCCTGCCCGGCCAGCTTCTCCGCGCGCTCGGGGTTGATCCGGGTGACCAGGTGACCGAGGGAAAGCTCCAGCGCGTCCGGGTCCCGGCCCGCGCGTTCGGCCTCCTCACGCATCAGCGCCACCAGGGCGGCGAGTTCGTCGCCGACCACACCCAACGGCTGGAGCCCGTCGCCGTGGCGTCCGGCCCGCCGGGCCGCCGCCCGGCTGTGCCCGCCGATGTGGATCGGCACCCCGCCGGGCCGTACGGGCTTGGGGTAGCTCATGGCGCCGTCGAAGTCGAAGAACTCGCCGTGGTGGTCGACGCCGTTCTCCGAGGTGTCCGACCACAGCTCACGGAGGACCGCGAGCTGTTCGTCGGCGCGCCTGCCGCGGGTCTCGAAGCGGGTGCCGCAGGCCTCGATCTCCTCCTTCATCCAGCCCATGCCGGCGCAGACCCGCAGCCGGCCGCCGGAGAGCGCGTCAATGCTCGCGAGGCGCTTGGCCAGCACGACGGGGTGGTGGTTGGGCAGCACCAGCACGCCGGTGGCCAGGCCGAGGGTGGTGGTCCGCCCGGCCAGGAAGGCCAGGAGATCGAGGGGGTCGGGGATGTCGCAGGTGTCCGCCAGCTCCATCTTCCCGGAGGTGTCATAGGGGTAGACGCTGGAGTAGCGGCTGATGACCACGGCGTGTTCCACGGCCACGATCGATTCGAAGCCGCAGGCCTCCACATGCCGGGCAAACTCGGAGATCCACTCCGGACTCGCGGTGGTACCTGCTCCGACGGGGGCTATCACAGCAAACTTCATGGCAGCGACCGTATCCGCGACACCGCACGGGGCACGGCCGGATTCCCGGTCACCGGGAGCCGGTCCCCGCGGTGCTCACCCCGGCCCGGTGGGCGCCTTCGCCGCCAGATAGCGCGCGGGGAACTCCCCGCCCCCGTGCACCGCCAGATCCGCCCCGTTGACGTATCCGGACAGACCGCCCGCGAGGAACAGGCAGGCGCGGGCGACATCGCCGGGGACCGCCATGCGCGCCATCGGGATGACGCCCGCCACCGCCGCACCGCCGTCCGGGCCGTAGACCGACGCCGCGCTCTCGGTGCGGATCAGCCCCGTGGTGATGTGGTTGACCCGGACCGCCGGCGCCCACTCCAGGGCCAGCGCCTTGGTGAGGGCCAGCAGTCCGGCCTTGGCGGCCGTGTAGGCCGCGGTGCCCGGCTGCGGGTCCTGGCCGGAGACACTGCCGATGTTGATGACCGACCCACCACCGTCCTGGGCCCGCATGACGCGGTGGGCCGCCTGCGCCACGTAGAACGGCGCGAGGAGGTTGAGTGCGACGATCTTCTCGACGAAGCGGGGCGAGACGGTCGCCGCGTCGGCGTCCGGCGAGCCGCCCGCGTTGTTGACGAGTACGTCGAGCCGGCCGAAGCGTTCCACCGCGGCGTCCACCAGCGAGGACGCCGCCGCCGGATCGCGCACATCGGCCGGGACGAAGACCGCCTCCCGGCCCCCGGCCGCGGGCAGGGTGTCCGGGGTGTTGCGGCCGCAGATCACCACGTCCGCCCCGGCACCGAGAAACGCCCCGGCGATGGCGGCACCGATTCCCTTGGTGCCGCCGGTGACCAGCACCACGCGTGAGGTGAAGTCCAACGGGTTGCCGATGTCCATGCGTTGCGCCCCTTCTCTGTCTGCCGGGATGTACTCAGTGGGTGGTCAGTCCGAGCCCGGCTGCGAGCCGCGCCCGGTGGTGCGCGGGCGCGCCGAACAGCTCGCCGGACCCGTGCGCCCGCTTGAAGTAGCGGTGCGCGTCGTGCTCCCAGGTGATCCCGATGCCGCCGTGCAGCTGGATCATCTCGCCGGCCACCGCCGAGAACGCCTCGGAGCAGACGGACTTCGCGACGGCGGCGGCCCTCGGCAGCGCGCCCGGATCCTCGTCCGCGGCGAACGCGGCACCGAGGGCCGCCGAGCGCGCCGACTCCACCAGTACGTAGGCGTCCGCCAGGCGGTGCTTGACGGCCTGGAAGGAGCCGATGGGCCGGCCGAACTGCACCCGGTCCCTGGCGTATGCGACGGTGAGCTCCAGACACCGGGCGGCGGCGCCCACCTGCTCGGCCGCGAGCGCCGCGCACGCCAGGTCCCTCACGTGCTCCAGGACCCGCGCGCCGTCGCCGTCCGCGCCCAGCAGGCGCCCGGCGGCACCGTCCAGGACCCAACGGGCCTGGCCCCTGGTCCCGTCCATGGTGGGCAGGGGTGTCCGGCGTACCCCGGCGGCGCCCGGGTCCACCTCGAAGAGCGTGACACCGGCGGCCGTACGGGCGGCGACGAGCAGCACGCCGATGCCCGGCCAGTCCAGCACATGCTCCTTGGCCCCGGTGAGCAGCCAGCCGCCCTCCGCGCCGCGTACCGCCTCGGTGCGGAGGGCGGCCGGCTCCCAGGAACCCTCCTCGGCCCAGGCCAGCGTGCCCACGGATGTGCCGTCGGCGAGCCCCGGGAGCAGCCGCCCGCAGGCCTCCTTGTCGCCTGAGGCGAGCAGCGCCCCGGCCGTGAGGACCGCCGAGCCCAGACACGGCAGCGGGCTCAGGCTCCGCCCCAGCTCCTCCATCAGCACATGGACGTCCCGGGCGCCGCCGCCCACCCCGCCGTACTCCTCCGGAACGGCGAGTGCGGCCGCGCCCATCTGTGTGGCCAACGGCCCCCAGGCTGCCTCACCCTGATGATGTGTCAGCAGCGACCGTACGGCCGACCGCAACTCTTCCTGCTCCTCGGTCAGCCTCATCCGGGCTGCTCCCCTCGCTGTGCGGACTCGGGTGGATGTCAGACGGTCAGTACGCGGGCCCGGCAGGCCGCAGGGGTGCCCCAGGCCTCCCGCAACGGGCGGGCCTTGCGGATCCACAGGGACAGGTCGAGCTCGTCCGTGTAGCCCACGGCCCCGTGCAGCTGGAGAGCCGTACGCGCCGCCCCGTAGGCGGCCTCACCAGCCGCGACCTTGGCCGCGGCGATGTCGCGGCCCGCTCCTTCGTCACCGACGGCGAGCGCCAGCGCCGCGCCTCGCACCAGCGGTTCGGCGAACTCCAGGGCCACCAGGGTGTCCGCAAGCCGGTGCTTGACCGCCTGGAAGGAGCCGATGGGGACCCCGAACTGGGTGCGCCCGGTGACGTATTCGACGGTACGGTCCAGCAGCGCCCGGCCGACCCCCAGCGCCTGCGCCGCGGTGACCAGCGCCGCCACATCGGCGGCGTACGCGGCGGCCGCGGTCACGGCAGGACCCCGGGCCAGGACCGTCCCGCCGGATGGCCGCGACAGCCGCCGCCCCGGATCGGCCGACGGTTGTACGGGCCCCTGGGCCGCGGCCACGGACAGGGTGTCGCCGTCCACCACGAACACCGGATCGGCGGCGTCGGCGTCCAGGGCGTACGGGCTGAGGGAGGTGAGACAGAGAGTGGTGACGGTCGTGCCCGAGGCGATTCCCGGCAGCCGGGCTGCGGCCACCTCGTCATCGCCGAGCCGGTCGACAAGCGCCGCCGCTGCCACCGTCTCGACCAGCGGGCCGGGCACCGCGTGACGGCCCAACTCCTTGAAGGACACGGCAAGTTCGACGGGAAGTACGCCGGATCCATCGTGCCGCTGCGGCACGGCGAGCGCGAACACCCCGGCCCCGGCCAGCCGTTTCCAGACCGCCTGCCCCGGTCCATGGTCGCCGCGCGCCCAGGCCCGTACCGCGGCCGGGACGTCGCACGAGGTGAGCAGACCGTCGAGCGAACGGGCGAAGTCCCGCTGCTCGGTGTCCAGGAAGAAGCGCATCACCGGCGTCCCTTCGGAAGGCCGAGCAGCCGCTCGGCGATGATGTCGCGCTGGATCTCGTTGGTGCCCGCGTAGACGGGGCCTGCCAGGGCGAAGGTGTAGCCATCGGCCCAGCTCCCGTGGGCGGGCGATTCGGGTGCGTGGTCGGCGAGTTCGGCGTGCGGGCCGAGGAGATCGAGCGCCGTCTCGTGCAGGGCGATGTCCAGCTCGGACCAGTAGATCTTGTTGAGGCTGGACGCGGCCCCCGCGGGTCCGCCCTCGTCGTGCAGCACGTGTGAGGCGCCCGCGTAGGAGAACAGCCGGTAGGCGCGGGCCCCGATCACCGCGTCGGCGACCCGGTCGCGCAGGGCCGTGTCCGCCGGGTCGCCGTGTTCGCGCCACAGGGCGGTCAGCCGGTCGGCGGCGGCCGTGAAGCGGCCCGGGCTGCGCAGGGTGAGTCCGCGCTCGTTGCCCGTGGTGCTCATCGCGACCCGCCAGCCCTGCCCCGGTTCGCCGATGACGTCCTCGTCAGGGACGAACACCTCGTCCAGGAAGATTTCGGCGAAGGCGGGCTTCCCGTCGAGCCGCCCGATGGGTCGCACCGTGACCCCCTCGGCGTCCAGCGGGAACATCAGATAGGTCAGCCCCCGGTGCGGCCGGTCCGCGTCCGGGTCGCTGCGGAAGAGCCCGAAGGCCCGGTCGGCGAAGGCGGCCCTGGAGGACCAGGTCTTCTGGCCGCTCAGCAGCCAGCCGCCCTCGGTCCGCGCGGCCGTCGAACGCAGCGAGGCCAGGTCGGATCCTGCCTCGGGCTCGGACCAGGCCTGCGCCCAGATGACCTCGCCGCGTGCCATCGCGGGCAGGATCCGGGCCCGCTGCCCGGGGGTCCCGTGCTCGAAGAGGGTGGGGGCCAGCAGGTTGACGCCGTTCTGGCTGACCCGGCCGGGAGCCCCGGCGGCGTAGTACTCCTCCTCGAAGACCAGCCAGCGCAGCAGGGAGCTCCCGCGCCCGCCGTACTCCTCGGGCCAGGAGACCGCCGAGAGGCGGTCGGCGGCCAGTGTGGCCTCCCACTCCCGGTGGGCGGCGAAGCCCTCGGCGGTCTCCAGGGACGGCAGGGGAGAGGCCGGGACGTGAGCGGCCAGCCAAGCGTGTACCTCGGTGCGGAACTCCTCGTCGGCCGCGTCGAATTCGATGTCCATCAGCCGCCCGCCTTCTTCATCGCCCGGATGTCCATGCCGCCGAGCGCGTCCGGTGCGGTCTCGGCGTTGTGGGCGTGCGCCAGGTGGTGCAGGCCGAACACCGAGTCCAGGCCGGTGTGCAGACCCTGGAGGTCCTCGGCCTGGTTGACGGCACGCTTGGTCAGGGCGAGGCCCAGGCGCGGCATCTCGGCGATGCGCAGGGCCAGTTCACGGGTGCGGTCGGCCAGCTCCTCACGCGGCACGACCCGGTTGACCATGCCGACCTCGTACGCCCTGGCGGCGCTCATGCGGTCACCCGTGTAGAGGAACTCCTTGGCGATCCGCGGCGGCATCACCCACGGGTGGGCGAAGTACTCGACGCCGGGTATGCCCATCCGGACCACGGGATCGGCGAAGAAGGCGTCATCCGATGCCACGATCAGGTCGCACACCCAGGCCAGCATCAGACCGCCCGCCACACACGCGCCCTGCACGGAGGCGACGACCGGCTTGGGCAGTTCCCGCCACCGGCGGCACATCCCCAGATACACCTCGGACTCACGGGCGAAGCGGCTCTCCGCGCCCTCCTTGTCCGAGTGGTCCCACCAGAGCCCCGCCCTGCGCTCGAACGGCAGATGGGAGTCCCGCTCCGGTGTGCCGATGTCATGGCCGGCGGAGAAGTGCTTGCCCGCCCCGGCCAGGACGACGGTCTTCACCTCACTGTCGTCGGCCGCGCGGTAGAACGCCCGGTCCAGGGCGTAGGTCATCGCGGAGTTCTGCGCGTTGCGGTAGTCGGGCCGGTTCATCGTCACCGTCGCCACCGGGCCCTGCTTCTCGTAGCGGACCGGTTCGTCGTGGGCATCGGACATGGTGCCCTCCTTCCCTAACAAGTGTTTGGTAGATTAACGTACCCCCATGAGCAGCGTCGAGGAGTTCCGCACCGAGATCCGTGGCTGGCTGGCGGCGAACCTCACCGGTGCCTTCGCGGACCTGAGAGGCCGTGGCGGCCCCGGACGCGAGCACGAGGCCTTCGCCGAACGGCTCGCCTGGGAACGCCATATGGCAGCCGAAGGCTGGACCTGTGTGGGCTGGCCCGAGGAGCACGGGGGCCGGGGCGCGACCATCGAGCAGCAGGTCGCCTTCCACGAGGAGTACGCCCTGGCCGACGCGCCGGCCCGCGTCAACCACATCGGGGAGCAGCTGCTCGGCCCGACCCTGGTGGCCTTCGGCACACCCGGACAGCGGGCCAGGTTCCTGCCGCCGATCGTCGCGGCCGAGGAGCTCTGGTGCCAGGGCTACAGCGAGCCCGACGCGGGCTCCGACCTGGCGAACGTACGCACCAGGGCCGAGCGGGACGACGGGGGAGACTGGGTGATCACCGGGCAGAAGACCTGGACCTCACTCGCCCATGACGCCCAGTGGTGCTTCGTCGTCGCCCGCACGGAGGCGGGCTCCACCCGACACGCCGGGCTCTCCTACCTGCTGGTCCCGCTCGACCAGCCCGGCGTGGAGATCCGGCCGATCCAGCAACTGACCGGCACCTGCGAATTCAACGAGGTCTTCTTCGACGGCGCCCGCACCGAGGCCGAACACATCGTCGGAGCCCCCGGCGACGGCTGGCGGATCGCCATGGCCACCCTCGGCTTCGAGCGCGGCGTCTCCACCCTCGGCCAGCAGGTCGGCTTCCGGCGCGAACTGGAAGCCCTCATCGGCCTGGCACGGCGCAACGGCGCGGCGGACGACCCGCTGATCCGCGACCGCCTGGCCAGGGCCTGGACGGGACTCGAGACCATCCGGTGCAACGCCCTGCGCATGCTCGACGGGGTGGCGGCCGGCGCACCAGGGCCCGAGGCGTCCATCGGGAAGATCTTCTGGGCCACCTGGCACCGGGAACTCGGCGAGCTGGCCATGAGCGTCCTGGGCGCCGGCGGCACGGTCGCCGCGGGGGAGCCGGGGGAGCCGTACGACCTCGACGACTGGCAGCGGCTGTTCCTCTTCTCCCGCTCCGACACCATCTACGCCGGATCCAACGAGATCCAGCGCAACATCATCGCCGAGCGCGTCCTCGGCCTGCCCAAGGAGGTCCGCCCGTGAACCGACAGCCGTCCTATGTGCCCGGGCATTCCCTGCTGGACGGACGCACCGCGGTGATCACCGCCGCGGCAGGCGCCGGGATCGGCGGAGCGACCGCCCGGAAATTCCTGGAGGAGGGTGCCCGGATCGTCATCGGCGACGCCCATGAACGCCGCTTGAAGGAGAGCGCCGCCGCCCTCGCCGACGAGTTCGGCGCGGACAACGTCGCCGCGCTGCCCTGTGACGTCACCGACCAACAACAGGTCGAGGCCCTGTTCGCGCTCGCCGCGGAACGCCACGCCGGCCTCGACGTCGTCGTCAACAACGCCGGCCTCGGCGGCACCGCCGACCTCGTCGACATGACCGACGAGGCCTGGTCGAAGGTCATCGACGTCACCCTGAACGGCACCTTCCGCTGCACTCGCGCCGCCATGCGCCGCCTCCAGGAGCAGAACACCGGAGGCGTCGTCGTCAACAACGCCTCCGTCATCGGCTGGCGCGCCCAGCGCGGCCAGGCCCACTACGCCGCCGCGAAGGCCGGCGTCATGGCCCTGACCCGGTGCGCCGCCCTGGAGGCCGCCGACTTCGGCGTACGCGTCAACGCCGTCGCCCCCAGCCTCGCCATGCATCCGCACCTGGTGAAGGTCACCACCCCCGAACTGCTGGCCGACCTCACCGAACGCGAGGCGTTCGGCCGCTACGCCGAACCCTGGGAGATCGCCAATGTCATCGTCTTCCTGGCCAGCGGATACTCCTCGTACATGACCGGGGAGACCGTCTCCGTCAGCAGCCAGAGAGCATGAGCACATGACCGGAAACGCCAACGCCGAACGACGCGCCGAACTCCTGGCCACCGCCGCCGGAGTCTTCGCCGACCAGGGCTACAACGCCACCACCGTCCGCCGTATCGCGGACGCCGCCGGGCTGCTCGCGGGCAGCCTCTACTACCACTTCGACTCCAAGGAGTCGATGCTGGACGAGATCCTCTCGGCCTTCCTGGACGAGCTGTGGGCGGGGTACGACACCGTACTCGCGGCCGGGTACGACCCCCGGGAGACCATCGAGGCGCTCGTCACCGAGTCCTTCCGGCAGATCGACCGGCACGGTCCCGCGGTCGCGATCTACCAGAAGGAGTCCAAGCACCTCTCCGTCCAGCCGCGCTTCGGCTACCTCGCCGACTCCCAGGCGAAGTTCGAGAACGCCTGGCTGCGCACCCTGGAACGCGGCGTCGCCGAGCAGGTCTTCCGCAGCGACCTCGACGTCCGTCTCGTCTACCGGTTCGTCCGCGACACCGTCTGGGTGGCCGCCTCCTGGTACCGCCCCGGCGGTACCCACAGCCCGGAGGAGATCGCCCGCCAGTACCTGTCCATGGTTCTCGAAGGCATCACCCCGAGGACCTGACCCCCTCCGATCGCACCCTCTCACCAAGGAGCAGTCATGGCCGAGGCCTACATAGTCGAAGCGGTCCGCACCCCGGTCGGCCGGCGCAAGGGCGGACTCTCCGCCGTCCACCCCGCCGACCTCGGGGCACACGTCATCAAGGCGCTGGTCGAGCGCACCGGGATCGACCCCGCCGCCGTCGACGACGTCGTCTTCGGCTGCCTCGACACCGTCGGCCCGCAGGCCGGGGACATCGCCCGCACCGCGTGGCTCGCCGCGGGCCTCCCCGAGGAGGTGCCCGGCACGACCGTCGACCGGCAGTGCGGCTCCTCCCAGCAGGCCGTCCACTTCGCCGCCCAGGGAGTCATGTCAGGCACCCAGGACCTCGTCGTCGCCGGCGGCACCCAGAACATGTCGATGATCCCGATCGCCTTCGCCAGCCGTCAGGCCGCCGAACCCCTCGGGCTCACCGACGGCCCGTACGCCGGCTCCGAGGGATGGCGCGCCCGCTACGGCGACGCGCCCGTCAACCAGTTCCACGGCGCGGAACTCATCGCACAGAAGTGGGACATCAGCCGGCGGGACATGGAGGAGTTCGCCCTGCGCTCGCACCAGCGGGCCCTGCACGCGATCGGCGAGGGCCGCTTCGCCCGCGAGACCGTCGCCTACGGGGACGTCACCGTGGACGAGGGCCCGCGCCCCGACACCTCCCTGGAGAAGATGGCCGGCCTCAAGCCCGTCGTCGAGGGCGGCAGGCTGACCGCGGGCGTCTCCTCTCAGGTCTCCGACGGCGCCTCCGCGCTGCTCATCGCATCCGAGCGCGCGGTCGCCGAACACAACCTCACGCCCAGGGCCCGTATCCACCACCTCTCGGTGCGCGGTGAGGACCCGATCCGCATGCTGTCGGCGCCCATCCCGGCGACCGCCCACGCGCTGAAGAAGGCCGGGATGTCCATCGACGACATCGACCTGGTCGAGATCAACGAGGCGTTCGCACCGGTCGTGCTGGCCTGGCTGAAGGAGACCGGCGCCGACCCGGCCAAGGTCAACGTCAACGGAGGCGCCATCGCGCTCGGCCACCCGCTGGGCGCCACCGGCACCAAGCTGATGACGACCCTGCTGCACGAGCTGGAGCGCACCGGCGGCCGTTACGGCCTCCAGACGATGTGCGAGGGCGGCGGCCAGGCCAACGTCACCATCATCGAGCGCCTCTGACCGTGGTGGCGCCGATCAGAACATCTGACGTCTGATCTTAGGTAGGATCCCCCTCAGGACGGCGAACCGAGGGGGAACGATGGCCGCAGCACAGCGGAGCTTCAGGGAGCTCGCGCCCGAGGCGCCGCGGGGGGCGAGCGCCTCGCGGCGGGCTACCACCACCGGCCAGATCAAGGACTTCATCCTGGTCGAGGGCCTGCGCCCCGGTGACCTGCTGCCCACGGAGGCCGAGCTCTGCGAGCGTCTCAACGTCTCCCGCTCCAGTGTGCGGGAAGCGGTTCGTACGCTGTCGACGCTCGGCATCGTCGACGTCCGCCACGGCCACGGCACGTATGTGGGCGCCATGTCGCTCGACGCCCTGGTCGAGATGCTCGTCTTCCGCGGTGTGCTGAGCCCGGGCGACGACCTGCGCGCACTGCGTGACGTGGTCGAGATCCGCCAGGCACTCGACCACGGCATGGCCGACCGCATCGTGGCGAGTCTGGCGGGCACCTCCAACCCGGACCTGCACGCGCTGGTGGACGAGATGGTCGCCGTGGCCGGGGAAGGGCACACCTTCCCCCAGCAGGACCGCGCGTTCCACACCGGACTGCTGGCACGGCTGGACAACGCCCTGATCGGACAGCTCGTCAGCGCGTTCTGGGAGGTGCACACCGTCGTGGTGCCCACCCTGGGGCTCTCCGTCGCGGCCGACATGGTTCAGACGGCGCGGGCGCACGGGCTCATGCTCGACGCGGCCGAGGCGGGCGACGTCCTCGCCTTCCACACGGCGCTCACGTCTCACTACGACCCCATCGGCAAGGCACTCGGCGTGACGGACCCCACGACCACCGGAGACTCGGCACCATGACCACAGCACGGCCCGCCGCCCTGGTGGGCGCGTACGCGGCACTGCCCTCCCCGCGCGCCGACCAGGAGTGCTTCTACGAGGAGCTCGCCGGCCGGGGGATCGCCGACGGCCTTGAGATCCCGTTCCTCCGCGACGGGCTCGGGGACGACATACCGTGGCTCGCAGCACGGACACGCGGCCGTTTCACCCGCTCGGTGATCACCCTGATCCCCGGCACGATGGCGCGGGTGGGTGCCTCGGGCACTTTCGGGCTCGCATCGGGCGACCACGACGGCCGCCAGGCGGCGCTCGCCTTCCTCCGCGAAGCCCGCGTCGCCGCCGAGGAGTTGAACCAGCTCACCGGCGAGCAGTCGGTCTCCGCCATCCACATCCACACCGCGCCTTCGACGACCGCCGTGGGGGAGATGTTCGCTCTTTCTCTCGACGAGATCGCGGCGAGCGCACCCGCCGACGGCGCCTGGTCCACCCGGCTCGTCCTGGAGCACTGCGACGCGTACGCGCCGGACGTCCCCGGCGAGAAGCGGTTCCTGTCACTGGAGGACGAAATCCCCCTCGCGCGTGACGCGGGGATCGGTATCACCGTCAACTGGGGTCGCTCCGCGATCGAGGCGCAGGACCGGGCCCGGCCGCTCGCCCAGATCGAACGCCTCGTGTCCGAGGGCCTGTTGGAGGGCGTCATGTTCTCCGGCGCGGGCCCGACAGCGAACAGGTACGGGGGTCCGTGGGCGGACGCGCACCTTCCCCTCACCGAGGACGAGCCCGCCTCCCTCATGGACGCCGACGAGGTGCGCCGCTGTCTCCGGGCGGCCGAAGGGGCGTACTCCTACGCGGGGGCGAAGATCCAGGTGCCGGGCGACGCCACGGTCGACGAGAGGCTCACCGCCGTGGGCCACGTCATGGGACTCCTGCCCTAAGGCCCTTTCGCGCCCGGTGGCCCCGGCTCCCGGTCCGCCGGGGCCACCGTACGACTCCGAGGCCGACGGTCTCAGCTGTCGGTGCTCCGGGACGCCGTGAGCCACGAGAGTGGCAGGACCGTCAGGAACAGGCCCTGCCACTCACGCTCCCACAGCACGGCCAGCCGTCCGTCGGGAAGCTGCGCCATCGACTGGTAGACATGGTGACGGGGATTGAGCACCCGGTTGTGCGGCCATGTCCGGCCGTCGTCGAAGGACATCCGCAGCACACCCCGCCCCCGGAACGGCAACAGCTGGGAGGCGTTGGCGAACACCGTCGCCTCGCGCCCGTCGTCGAGGGTCACAGCGATCGCGTTGGGCTGCGAGAAGATCTCGGGAATCTGCGACTCGAACCCGACCTCGCCCCAGCTCTCACCACCGTCCGTGCTCGACGCGTGCGCGACCCGTCCCGAAGGATGCTGGTTGCGCGCGTAGAGGTGCACCGAGCCGTCGGCGCCCTCGACGAGGACGGACTCGTACAGCGAAGCCCGGCCGTCCGGAAGGTCACGGGACGACAGCTCGACGCCGTCCAGCACCCGACCGTCGTTCGGTGAGGAGCCACGCCGCCAGGTCCTGCCCCCGTCATCGCTCAGCACGGCGGCACAGGAGAACGTCCGGCCCTCCTCGTGGTTGTAGTAGACGGGCATGAGGACGCGGCCCCGGTGCTCGCCGCGCGCCAGCTGGATCCCGTTGCCCGGGGAGGTCCCGAAGAACCGCATCCAGCTCTCCTTCACCTGCGGCGTGACGTCTTCCGGGCCGCTCCAGGTCGCTCCGTCGTCGTCGCTCCAGATCATCTGGAAGTACGCGGTGCGCACACTCAGCAGAGATTCATCGGGGTCCACACCCGCCGCGAGATGGATGTTGCCCGCGGCCTTCCCCGCCCGGGTGACCGTCCCGTCGTCCGCGACCCGGTACGGCGACTCCTCCCCGTCCGCCGTGACGACACCGCCGTCCGCCTCGCGCAGGTGGACGGCGCCGTCCCGGTCGGTCAGGATCATCCGTCCGCGCTCGTCGTAGCCGGTGCCCACCTCCGCGTTGGGCTGCCCGTACCCACCGGGGAACTGGTCGATCAGCACGGTCACCCGGCCGCTCTCGCGGTCCTGGACGATCACGGGGTCGCTCACGGACGTTCCGAGACGACCGCTGCCGGGATAACGGAGGACGGTGCGGACGGGCTCCCAGCTCCGCCCGCCGTCGAGGCTGCGCCGCACGACGAGGTTGATGTCGTTGGGACAGTCGTTCGCGATGCTGACACGCTGGTCGGCGCAGGCGAGGACCACACCCGATCCGAGCGTCAGCAGCGCCGGAATGCGGTAGCTGATCGAGCCCTCCATGCCCGTGTCGAACAAGGCCCGGGTCTCCAGCGGCTCGACCGAGGCGAGCCGCTTGACCTGGTGGTCGGAGAGCACCGCCTCATGGATCGCCGCGGTCCGGGCCTCACCGAACAGACGGGTGCCCGCGAGATCGGCCCCCACGACCACGCGCTCCACCTGGCCGATGTCCTGGAAGAAGGCGGTGCCGGCCGCGTGCAGCACCTGGAAGCCGTCGACGTACAGGTCGAGGGCGCCGTGGCCGCTGACCAGCACGACGTCGTGCCAGTTGCCGTCGTCCCAGTGCCCAGGGGCGCGGATGGCCGCGACCTCGGCACCGTCGGCGGTCACGGCGAAGGTGAGGTCTCCGTCGTCGATGGCGAGGGTCAGGGTGCCGGTCGTACCGCCGCCCTGGAGGATGACGCCTCCCTGGCCCAGGCCACGGGTGCGGCAGCGCGCGCGGATCGAGCCCTCGCCGAGGGAGCCGAGACGCCGGGCGTCGCGGGGCGACAGCTCGGCCGCCGCGAACTCCACGAGTGGCTTCTCGGCGACGGACTGTGCGACCACGGCGTTCGCCGTGAGGGGCGCGTCCCAGACGGTCAGGCGCGACGGCGTCATGATGCGCTGGGTGTCGACCTCGATCGAGGTCAGCCCGAGGGCGGCGAACCATGCTGTCGTGGTGGCCGAAAATGCCTCGTAGCCGTCCACGAACAGGTGGGTACCGGTCGCGTCGACCGTGAGTGCGACGCTGTGCACCCGTCCGTCGTCCATCCCGACGGTGTCCTCGGCGTCCAGGTGGCGCACCTCCCCCTGGCACCTGATCCATCCGTCCACGCGGCCCTCGGTCACCGTGAGCGTGATGGACCCGTGCTCACCCCGGATCGAGAGCAGCGGACCGTCGATCGTCGTCGCCACATCGACCTGGAGCGTTCCCGTCGCGTCGCCCGCCGCGAGGGCGAGGGTCCGGGCGTCGGCGACGAGTTCGGCCGCGCCACCACGGGCGTCGAGTCGGATCTGGGGTGCGGCAGCGTCGGTGCGCATACGTTCCTCTCGGTTGGCCGGCGCCGGTCTCCGGAACCTGCCGGATCCGGCGTGCGGCGCCCGGAACCCCCACGGGCCCACGCGTGACCGTACATAAGACGTCAGATGTCCGTCAATGAAGTGCGGGTTCACGAGCTGTGCGGGGTCCCGCCACGTGCCTAAACTCTCATTCGGGCTCCATAGCCCCATATTTCGTGCGACCACTCCCGTTCGTCCGCCACACTGGGCCGATGGCTGGAATGACCGCTCTCACCAAGCTCTGCCCGCCTCCGGGCCGCGCCACGAAACCTCGCTGGGAGACCATCGAGGCGAACCTCGGCACGCCGCTGCCGCAGGACTACAAACAGCTGGCCGAGCGATACGGGCCCGGAGCGTTCAACGACTACGTCCACGTCTACCACCCGCACGGCGCGACGGAGTACGTCGACCTCACGGGCCCCATGCCCGGCAGACTCCGTGCGCAGCTGAGCAAGGACCACGAACAGGGGACGCACCCCGTCCCGTACGCCCCGGAGACGCTCCTCGCGTGCGCCGTGACCGACAACGGGGAGAACCTCTTCTGGATCACGGACCCCGCAGGGGACCCCGACCGCTGGCGCATCGCGGTCAACGAGGCCCGCGGACCGGGCTGGTTCACCTACGACGGAACCCTGACGGCCTTCCTCGCCGCCGTCCTCGACGGCAGCACCGAGGTTCCTCTGTTCCCGGACGACCTCGGCGAGAAGTCCGCCCGCTTCACTCCCGCGAGCCCCGCCGACACGGGGTCGATCCGCTCCTGGGCACGGGCCCGCGGCTACGACGTGCGGCCCCGGGGGCGGATCCCTCTGGAGGTCCGGGACGCCTGGGAAAAGCACCGGAAGCCGAAGGGCTGACGTCCACCGGCTGCCCGAACCGCCGCGCTACGCGCCCGCGTGCGAGACGAACGCCGCCCATCCGTCGCGGCCGATGCGCAGGGCCGGGCCGTCGCCTGCGGCCTTGGAGTCCCGTACGTGGACCGAGCCGCGGCCCACGGCGACCTCGACGCAGTCACCGCCGCCCGATCCGCTGTAACTGCTCTTGAACCAGCGCAGCTCGTCCACGCTCTCGGTTACCTGCTCCACGCTCATGTCTCTCCCACCAGCCGTTCGATGAGCCGCGCAGACTCCCGGGCGTTGAGGGCCTGCGATCGCAGCTTGCCATATCGCAGCGCGAAGCCGCTGACGTCTGCCGGATCACTGACGATGCAGCCGATCTCCTGGGACTCGATGTATCCGAGGCGCCGGAGCTCCTTCGTCTCGATCAGGACGTACGGGCCGTCCAGGCCGGTGTGGAAGCCGCTTCGGTCGGGCATCACCTGCACCTCCACATTGCGCAAGGTGCCGACCTCCAAAAGGTGTTGCCACTGCTCCCGCATCACTGCCGCCCCACCTGTGGGGTTCCGCAACGCCTCCTCGCCGATGATGAACGACAGCTCTGCCATCGGGTCCCGTGTCAGCAACTTCTGCCGGCCCAACCGCGCTTCCGTGTGCCGGTCCACGATCTCCTCGCTGAACGGCGGGCAGTGGCCCGCGAACACCGCGCGCGCGTACGCCTCGGTCTGCAACAGGCCCGGTACCAGCAGCGGATCGTACGAGAACCGGCTCAGCACCTCCGCCTCGATGGTCGCGAAGTTGCGGAAGAACCGGGGCAGCTTCGCCCGGTCCACGCCGGGTTGGAGTACCTCCAGTACTCCCCGCGCGTCCAGCACCCTGTCCGCGGCTTCGGTGAACGCTTCCTTCGCCGGGCGACGGCCCTGCTCGACCGAGGCGACCTGCTCCAGCGAGTAGCCGATGGCCTCGCCCAGGGCCTGCTGATTCAACTCGGCCCGCTTGCGCAGATGTTGCAGGAGTGTCCCGTAGGCCACCCAGGCGCCCGGCAGGTCGTTGTCGGCCTCCGCCTTCGCGCTCGTCGCGCGGTCCTTCCTGGTCTCCCGCACAGCTCTCACGTCCCCTCGGCCACCGGTGCGTACGCCCCTCCATACATCAACGGGAGTGACATCACCCAGGGCACGGCCGCCTACGCGTACAGAGCCCGTACAAGACCCGTACAACCGCGGTTCGGTGGGTCGGGCGAGTCCCGTACTGCCCCGCCTCGTACGGCCGTTTCCCCTGGTCGGGGCAGGTTTCGGTGGTCGACCATGGCGTCGTGAAACCACAGGAATTGCACCTTCGGTTCAGCAGCACGCCGCGCGGTGCGCGCCTGGCGCGGACCCTGGCCGTGCAGCAGTTCACCGAGTGGTCCGGGCGGTCGTACGACTCCGACGGCGCCCGTGCGGTCGCGCACGTCACGGCTGAACTCGCCTCGAACGCGATCACGCACGGACGCCTGCCGGGCCGCGACTTCCGGCTGACCATGCGGCTCCTGGCGGAGGCGGTCCGCATCGAGGTCACCGACACCCGTCCCGAACGCACTCTGCCCGCCACCGCCTCCGGCAGGGGCCTGCTCCTCGTCGAGGCCTATGCGGCCCGCTGGGGGAGCGGCGTCCGCGACGCGTACACCAAGTGCGTCTGGGCGGAGGTGCGGCTCAGAAAGTGATGACGACCTTGCCGTGGACGTGGCGTCCGGCCTGTAGTGCCACGGCGTCGCGGGTCTGCTCGACCGGGAAGGTCGCGGCGACCGGCACGGTGAGGGTGCCGGCCAGGATCGCGTCGGTGATCCGCCGCAGGGCGTCCGGCTCCGCCTCGCTGCCGCCTGTCGCCCGCACTCCGCCGGGAGGGTTGGGTCCTGCGGCGATCGTGGAGATCCGCTCGGGCGGTACGCCGAGCGTGAGCGCGGTCTCGGCGGTCTCGGTGCCGAACAGGTCGGTCGCCGCGGTCACACCCTCGGGGACCAGGGCCTTCACCCGGCCGGCGAGCCCGGGGCCGTATGCCACGGGCTCGGCGCCCAGCTCTCGCAGGAAGTCGAAGGTGCGCTCCGAGGCGGTCCCGATCACCCGGGCGCCGGCGAGCTTCGCGAGCTGTACGGCGAACACGCCCACGCCGCCGGCGGCGCCGCCGATCAGGACGGTGTCACCGGAGCGCAGACCGATCGCGGCCAGAGCGGCGGCGGCGGTCATGCCGGCCACCGGAAGGGTGCTCGCCACCTCGTCGCTGATGCCGTCCGGCGTGTGGGCGAGCAGGTCGGGTGCCTGTGTGGGCACCTCGGCCACCAGGAAATCGGCGGCGGCCCTGCCCAGTGCGCCTCCCAGCACCCGGTCACCCACGGTGAAACCCTGGGCGCCCGCGCCGACCTCGTCCACCACGCCGGCGAAGTCGTGTCCGAAGCCGGAGGGCAGGGTGACGCCGAACTGCTCGGCCGCCTCGGGCATCGAGGCGAGGATCCAGTCCATGGGATTCAGCCCGGCGGCCGTCACCCGGACGCGGACCTCACCGGGACCGGCGTGCGGCTCCGGGACCTCTCGCAGCTCCAGGACCTCGGGGCCTCCGAACGCTTCGTAGATGACGGCTCGGCTCATGACAGACCTCCAGCAGACAAGTGATGGGACTTGGTCCTATCACCGTACATGAGTGACGGGACCAAGTGCCGTAAGCTGGTCCCATGGCCCGCTGGCAACCCAATGCACCCGAGCGACTCGTGGTCGCCGCCCTCGACCTGTTCTCGGAGCGGGGCTACGAGAACACGACGGTGATCGACATCGCGGAGCGCGCGGGGCTCACGAAGAGCACCTTCTTCCGGCACTTCCCTGACAAGCGGGAAGTCCTCTTCGGCGGGGACGGGATGTCCGGACTGCTCGCCGAGGGGATCGCTGCGGCGCCGGCGGCGGCCACGCCGCTCGAAGCAGTGGCTCATGCCCTGGACGAGGTCGGGAGGGATGTCTTCGTGCCCTCGCGCCGTGCGTTCACCGCCCGGAGACAGGCGGTGATCACCGCCAATCCGGAGCTGCGGGAACGCGAGGCGCTGAAGGGGCTGCGCCTCACCGCCTCGATGGCCGAAGCGCTCAGGCAGCGCGGCGTTCCCGAGCTGACCTCACGCGTGGCCGCCGAGGTGGGCGCGCTCGTCATGAAGATCACGTACGAGCGCTGGAGCGACGCGGCCGGCACCGAGGAGTTCACCGAGGTGGCACGGCGCACACTCGGCGAGGTGCGAGCAGCCGGCGCCTCAACCCTGGGTGACAACACCTGAGGCCGCCATCTCGTTGCGCGAAATAACATTTTATGACTCAACCCTGAGGCCACTACGGTCCGATTTCATGGAATGGAATCTTCAGTCGGCCGAAAGACTCGTGGCTGCTCTGCGTGCCGGTGAAGTGACTTCGGCGGAGCTGACCGACGAGGCGATCACCCGTATCGAGCACGACGACAAGGAGATCAACGCGATCTGTGTGCCGGACTTCGATCGTGCGCGGGTCTCCGCGCACGAGGCCGACCTGGCACGCGCCCGTGGTGAGGACCGGCCGCTGCTCGGAATCCCGGTCACGGTCAAGGAGAGTTACAACATCGCCGGGCTGCCCACGAACTGGGGCATGCCGCTCCACCGGGACTACATGCCTGCCGAGGACGCGGTGCAGGTGTCACGTCTCAAGAACGCGGGCGGCGTGATCCTCGGCAAGACCAATGTGCCCCTGGGGCTGCAAGATCTCCAGAGCTTCAACGAGATCCACGGCACCACCAACAACCCGTGGGATCACGGTCGTACCTCGGGCGGATCCTCCGGTGGATCGGCGGCGGCCCTGGCGTCCGGGTTCGGCGCGCTGTCCATCGGCTCCGACATCGGCGGTTCGCTGCGCACCCCCGCGCACTTCTGCGGTGTCTACGCGCACAAGCCGACACTGGGGCTGGCCGCGAACCGCGGCATGGTCCCGCCGTCCGACCCGGCACTGCCGGTCGACCTCGACCTGGCCGTCGTCGGTCCGATGGCGCGTACCGCCCGGGACCTCACGCTGCTGCTCGACGTGATGGCGGGACCTGACCCGCTGACGCACGGTGTGGCGTACGACGTGAGGCTGCCGCCCGCGCGTTATGAGCGTCTCGGCGACTTCCGGGTCCTGGTCCTCGAAGAGCATCCGCTGATTCCGACCGGTTCCGAGGTGCGGGCGGGCGTGAACCGGGTGGCAGACGCGCTCGACGACGGCGGCGCCCGCGTCGTACGGCACAGCGCCCTGCTGCCTGACCTGACCGAAGCCGGGCTGCTCTACACGGAGTTGATGTTCTCGGGCTCCACCGCACGCTTCCCCGTGGAGGCGTACGAGCAGTTGCGGACCACCGCCGCCGGGCTGGGCGCGGAGGACCGGAGCCTCTCCGCGACCCGGCTGCGCGGCATGGTGTTCAGCCACCGCGACTGGGTCGAGGCGAACAACCGCCGCGAGCTCCACCGCCAGGGCTGGCGGCGGCTGTTCGCGGAGTTCGACGCCGTGGTGTGTCCCATCACGCCCACTCCCGCGTTCCCGCACGACCACAACCCTGATCTGCTGGAACGCCGGATCGACATCGACGGCGTCGAGTACCCGTTCTTCGACCAGCTCGTCTGGGCCGGTCTGGCCACCATGCCCGGCCTGCCCGCCACCGCCGTACCCGCCGGCCGGACCCCCGATGGCCTTCCGGTGGGGGTGCAGCTCATCGGCCCGATGTACGAGGACCGCACCCCGCTGAAACTGGCCGAACTGCTGGAGGAGAGCATGGGCGGCTTCCAGCCACCGAAGTAGGCCCGGCCGGCTCAGACCCGCTCGAACGGCTCCGCGTACGTGAAGACGCCCCGCAGCGCCGGGTCGTGGGCGGCCAGGGTGCGGACCTGGAAGTACTCGCCCCACGAGGGATCCGGCGCGGTGATGCCGTACTCCGTGCTGGTGCGGAAGCCGTAGCGGCCGTAGTACGCGGGGCTGCCGAGGAGAGCGACGAAGGGCTCGCCCAGGGCGTCCGCCGCGCCGAGCGCGGTGTGGACCAGGGCGAGGCCGACGCCGCGGTGCTGATGGTCGGGGTGCACACTGAGCGGGCCGAGGCCCAGGGCGGGGACCGTGCCGACATGGCCCCGGGTGCAGATCACGTGGCCGACCACCTCGTCCTTGTCGCCGAGCGCCACGAGCGAAAGTTCCGGCAGCCAGCCCTCGCAGTGGCGCAGCTCGTCCAGGAGGGTCACCTCCACCGGAAGCGGAGTCTCCGGTCTGGAGAAGGCCGCCGCGGTGACGGCGCGTACGGCGGGGACATCGGAGGGCGTTTCGCGTCGGATCAGCACCGGCACAGTTTCGGCCCCGCGCCGCGGCACCGCAACGGATTTTGCCGCGGCGCCGCGGAGGGGCCTCGGGTGTGCCCGGCTCAGCACTCCGACATGGACGTGGACGTGGACGTGCGGGCCAGGGCCTGCCGCACCTCGACCGTGGGGAAGGGAGTTCGTTTGCTTTCCCTGATCAGCCGATCGTGAAAGCGGTCCAGGACGACGGCGTGCGGGGCATGGCGATCAATGATCGCCTCGATCCCGGGAGGAACGCCGTCGGGGCGGCGCCCTGCCAGCCACTCGCGCAGGAACGCTTCGTGTTCCGTGCCACCGCGCACGGCCTCGGGCAGGTGGTGGCGCAGCAGGTGTCCGGGTGCGTAGCAGCGGTCGTACAGGAGGTGGTCGGTGAGGAAGGCGGCCTCCGGCGGGGAGAGTTCGAAGTCGCGGCTGGAGGCGAGCCCGAAGTCCGCGAAGTACACCAGTTGACCGTCCGTGAGCAGATTGTCGAAGTGGGTGTCGAAGTGGACCAGCCCGCGTGAGCTCATGAACTCCGTCCCCCTCAGCAGCGCGTCCTCCGCCCACAGGTAGGGGGAGTCGCCTCCTGGCTCCGTCCAGGCCGCATCACGGGTACGGGCGAGCCAGGCCCCGAGTGTCTGAGGTACGTGCTCCAGGAAGAGCACCAGGCTGAAGGAGGACCTGCCGACGGCCTCCAGCCGCCGACGCACGGCAGGCGATCCCTCCCAGTGCGCGACGGCTCCCGCGATGCCTCCGAACTCATCGGCGAAGTCGACCGGGGGCCGGTCCGGCAGGACCCGCCAGTGGTACAGCAGCGGGAAACCCGTGTACTCGTTCCGCAGAACCCATGCCGTGGTCATGAGGTGCGCGGCCAGTTCACGCCAGGCCCCGAACCCCGCCGACCCCACTCCGTACTGGTAGAAGAGGGGGAGCTCGAACAGGTTGGCGGTCGAGCGCACATGCTCCGGCCGTAACTCGACGTCCGTCAGCGGGACCCGCTTGACGAAGACCGGTACCCCCGCGACCTCCATCTCGGCCCGTCTGCCGCCGATGCCCGAGCCGAGTGCCGGCCCGGCAGCCACCGCATCGCCGAGCCGCCGGTCGCTGAGCAGGGAGAGCTGCGCTCCCACGGCCGCCGACGCGGACACACGCGCGGCGGGTGGTGGCTCGGTCCGGTCCATCGGCAACTCCTGAGTGGGGAAAAGGCGGTTGACGCCGCGTGCGACTTCGACGATCATCGCCGACTTCCGTCATCTCTCAGCAGAAAGGAACGACATGTTCAACAAGCGGAAATTCGCCACCGGTGCAGGAGTGGTCGCGCTCGCCGCCACGATGACCCTCGTGGGCGCCACCGCTGCGTACGCCGGGACGGACGAGCGCATCGACGTCGCCGGGGGAGAGGTGACCTTCACCGCCGACGGTGATTACATCGACGCCTACGACCTGCGGAAGGACGGCTACTGCATGACGGCCGAGCTGATGATCACCAATCAGCCCGACTACTGGACCGTCTCGTCCTGCGGGTACAACACCTACCACTACCGGAGCCTGAGTTTCATCAACGAGGGTGCACCGGTGTACATCAGGGCGTGCTACACCAAGAAGCACAGCGGTGGGTCCTACACCCGGGTCAAATGCAGCGGCTGGCAGGGCGCACACGCCTGACCGCCCTCAACAGTGCTCGAAGCCGCGCCGGGTGTTGTCATCTGCTGGTGTGGCGGTGCCTATGCGCGGCCCAGGTGGCGGTGCAGCAGCATCGTGCCGCCGGCGGGCAGAGTGAGGCCCCGGGCCGAGGCCACGGTGCGGTATCCGCCCGCCGGACTCACGCTCGGTGGGGGCAAACGATCTTCGCGGCTGCGGATTGCGGGCTCGGTCCTCAGTTCTTCGCCGGGACCGGGACCGGGACCGGAAGCGGGACGGGCCCGGCCAGCCGGTCGGCACCGGGCGGTACGGGAACGGCGGCGAATGCGGCATTCTGCTGGGCTTGGAGCTCAGCCTTCCGGGCGGGGGTGGTGGAGGGCAGGCGCTGCTCCTCGTACAGGAGGTGCGTCACCTCCTGGGCGTGCTTGCTGGCGGGGGTGTGGAACTGAACTTCGAAGAGCTGTCCGTAGCCGGGGGCCCGCCACCCGGTGTTGAGGCCCTTGTAACCACTGTCCCGGCCCCAGGTGTTGGACCACTTCGTGCTGTCGTTGGCCCAGGCGGACAGCTGCGTGGAAGCCGTGGACACTCCGTCCGTGTAGGCACCGTCCGGCCATTGGAGGGTGTAGCGAACGGCGTCGCCCACGCCCCGCAGGACGGTGTCCACGTTCTGCCCGGGGTGCTCCTTGAGAGAGGTGGCGACCTTCCGCTTGAGAGAGTCAGGAGTCTTCAGACGGTGGTCGAAGCCGACCATCTCCGCACCTGACGCGAGCGCGGCGGCACGCACGTCCACGCTGATCGACGGCTCGGCCCGCTCCACCCGTTCGGCGTAGCCGTCGACCTTGGCGTTGTCGGCGGAACTCAGCGTGAGGCCGCCCTCCCCCTTCCAGCCGTCGTCGGGCGCGCCGGCCGCGGAGGGCCCGGCACCGAGGGCGAGCGCGGTGGCGAACACCACCGTCAGAAGACTCCGGCCGGCGGCGGTAGCAGGGGTCATATTGATGGTCATGGGATCGCCTTCACGCGGGGGATTGATCTTGCGAAAGGCATAACCGGCCGATGCGCATTCGGTAACGGCATCCTGGCTGTGCCGTCTCCCCTCGTACTCGGAGAACCCCGCTGCCCCCTGAGTGCTCCCTCGACCGGGGCGGCCTACGGGGCCGGGTGCACGCGTCGGCCCCCGGCTTGACCCTGTCACCGTGGCAAGGTCTTCAGTGGGGCCGAGGAGGTGGTACCGATGACCCTGCCGATACAGGACACCGATGTGACCCGTGCCCTTCGAGGGCTGGAGGCCGACCGCTCGGCGGTGCGGCTGCGGGCGGCGATGGCGGTCGGCACGACGCCCGATGCCAGGTTCGTCGCGAGGTTGCTCGAACGCTGCGCGGTCGAACCCGACTTCCAGGTGCGTGAGATGCTCACCTGGGCGCTGACCCGCCACTCGGCTTCGGTGACGGTCCCCGGGCTTCTCGGTGAGGTCCGCTCGGAGCGTGCCCAGGCGCGAAGCCAGGCCCTGCACACGCTGTCCAAGATCGGGGACCGGGGCGCTTGGCCGGTGGTCACGCGGGATCTGCTGTCCGATGCCGACGACGAGGTGGCGCGGAGTGCCTGGAGGGCGGCGGTCGTCCTGGTGCCGTCCGGGGAGGAACCAGAGCTGGCAGCCGCTCTGACGACGCAACTCGGGCGGGGAGTACGGGAGACGCAGCTGAGCCTCAGCCGGGCGCTGGTCGCGCTCGGTGAGGTGATCCTGCCGGCCCTGCATACGGCGACAGCGGACCCGGACCCCGGCGTACGTGCGCACGCGCTGGCCACGGAACGGCTGTTGCAGGACCCCGAGGCCGGGTTCGAGTTCGCGATCGAGGAGGCGAAGCGCGTGGTCGCCCTCGGCGGTACGGATGGACAGGAGTGACGGCAGGCCGTGTTGATCGGTGAGGTGGCGCGGCGGTCGGGGGTGAGCGCCCGCATGCTCCGGCATTACGAGTCGCTCGGCCTGGTGCGGCCGACGGAGCGTACCGGGGGCGGCTACCGGGAGTACGCGGAGGGCGACATCCGGCGGATCTTCCATATCGAGAGCCTGCGCTCGCTCGGGCTGTCCCTCAGGGACGTCGGCCGCGCCCTGGACGATCCCGGCTTCAGGCCATCCGCGCTCGTCGACGGCCTGATCCAGGAGACCCGGGAGCGCATCGCACGGGAGACGGAGCTGCTCACACGGCTGGGCAGGATCGGTGCCGCGCGGCCCGGCGACTGGGAGGACGTCCTGCGGACCGTGGCGCTCCTCCAGGGCCTGACCTCGGAGAGTGCCGGGAAGCGTCAGCGGGCGGCCCTGTCGGCGGTCGACGAAGGGGTGCCGGTGGAAGCACTGGTCGAAGGGGCGTTGAGCGAGGCGGACCCGCATGTGGCCGGTGCCTTTCGATGGGCCCTGGCGCAGGCGGGCGCCGGTGGCCCTGAGCTGCTGGCGGAAGGGCTCGCCTCACCCGTCGCCGAGGTACGCAAGCGCGCGGTGCAGAGCCTCGTCGAGATGCCGGGGGACGAGGTGACCCCGCTGCTGCGGAGGGCTCTGGCCGGCGACGACCCCGCTGTCCGTGGTTACGCGGCCCTGGAGCTCGGGGCGCGCGGGGTGGCCGAGGTGGTGCCGACGCTCCTCGACATGATCGTCGAGGAGATGAGGGACGTCGACGCCGCCGACGCGCTGAGCGCGCTGGCCGACTGCCCGGAGCTGGCGGACCGGATCACGGACGGCCTGGTCAGCCGCCTCGCCCGCCCGGGCGCGGGGTCGGCCGTACGCCGACGGCTGACCCAGGCCCTCGCTGACATCCCGGGCGCCACGACGGCTCGCGCTCTGGAGGAGCTGTCGCAGGACGAGGACCGAGGGGTCGCGGTCACCGCGGAGTACCTGCTCGGCAGGCGCGCCACGGAATGACGGCCGCTGTCCTGCGCCCCGCCGGGGTGGTCCGAAGTGACGGGCCACCCCGTGCGGATCAGCTCGCCCCCGGCAGTGCCTTCAGTGCCGCTGCCGCCTCGGTCATGATCCGCTCCACCAGTTCCGCGCAGGACGGCAGATCGTCGATCAGGCCCGCCACCTGGCCGGAGGCCATGACCCCGATGTCCGTACGGCCCTCGACCAGTGAGGCTTTGAGCAGCATCGGGGTGTTGGCGGCCAGCAGCACCTGGCTCCAGGTCAGTTCCTTGCCGTGCTTCATCGCCAGTCCGTCCCGGACGAGTTGGGGCCAGCTCGCCCCGGACTCCTTCCGGAAGGCCGAGGCGTGCCGCAGCGCCCGTAGCGTCGAGGTCACACGGCCTGAGCGCTCCAGCGAGTCGACCATCGCCGTACGCAGCATGCGGTGCGGCAGTCCGTCCACCTGGTGGGTGACCGTGACGTCCTTGACGCCGGCGGCCAGGTACTTCGCCTTCACCGCGTCGGGGACGGTGCTGTCCGAGGTGAGCAGGAAGCGCGTCCCCATCCCGATGCCGGCCGCCCCGTAGGCCAGCGCTGCGACCAGTCCGCGGCCGTCGTGGAAGCCGCCGGCCGCGATCACCGGGATGTCCACGGCGTCCACGACCTGGGGGAGGAGCACCGTGGTGGCCACGTCCCCCGTGTGTCCGCCGCCCTCGCCGCCCTGCACCATCACCGCGTCCGCACCCCATGCGGCGACCTTCTCCGCGTGCCGGCGGGCCCCGATGGAGGGGATGACGACGACTCCGGCGTCCTTGAGCCGGGCGATCAGGTCCTTGGAGGGGGCGAGCGCGAAGGACGCCACCCGCACTCCCTCGTCGATGATGATCCGCACTCGCTCGCCCGCGTCGCCCGCGTCGGCCCGGAGGTTGACACCGAACGGTGCGTCCGTACGGGACCTGACCTCGCGGACCGCCGCCCGTAGCTGCTCGACGGTCATCGTCGCGGAGGCCAGGATGCCGAGCGCGCCCGCGTTCGCGGAGGCGGACACCAGCCGCGGGCCGGCCACCCACCCCATCCCGGTCTGCACGATCGGGTGGCGGACCCCGGTCAGTTCGGTGAGCGCGGTGGAGAACGGAGCGGGCCCCGTCATGCCGGGACCTCCCGCTCGCGCAGTCCCTTCGGGTCGATGACCTCGCGGATCAGCCGGAGTTCGGACTCCGTGGGCTCACGGGTGTACGGCACCTCGTCCGGAATCGCGAGAGTGAACCCGGTGGCCTCGGTGACCTGCTCGATGCTCACACCGGGGTGCACGGACCGCAGCCGCATCGTGCGGCCGGGTGTCTCGAAGTCGAAGACACCCAGGTTGCTGACGACTTCGGGGATGCGGTGGTAGCGGGTCGCGGAAGGACCTGCGGCCGCGGCCCGCTCGTACCCGACCCCGCTGACCATGTCGACGTGCTCCACGAACACCCGCGCCGAGTGCTTGGGGATCCAGTAACTCGTGGGGTTGTTGAGGGTGTTGACGGGCGCGCCGCGCACCCCGAGCAACTGCCGCGTGGGCCGGGCCCAGTCGCCGATGCAGGAGATGTTCTGGTTGCCGTGCCGGTCGATCTGGCTGGCGCCCATCATCACGTGCCGGCGGCCGGTGGCGGTGAGCGTCAGATGCTGGCGGAACGGCAGCCACCCCTCCACGCTTCCCGGCCGCGACCCCACCGGTGGGGTGTCGCCCATCAGCAGCGCCTCCCCGTCGGTCAGCAGCAGCTCCGGCGAGAACGTCAGCTTCGCGAGGCGCGCCCCGATCGTCGGGACGTTGCCCATGGGGCTGGCGAGGATCTCGCCGGCGTCCCGCCAGGCGTCGGCGCAGGCCACCACGCAGTACTCGGCGCGACTGGTGGTGATGCCGCTGGTCTCGGTGCCGCTCATGCTTGCTCCTCCTGGTGGAACGCGGTGACGGCGGCCTGGTAGGCGGCTTCGTCCCCGGTCAGGAACCGTTCGACGAAGGCGGGCCAGGCCTCGGGGTCGCGCGCGGCCCGGACATAGGCGCGCTGGAAGGCCTCGTCCCGGTCGTGGTCGGGCACGCAGGACGTGAAGTGCGCGCCGTTCGGTGTCTCCACGACCCCGTCCACGAACAGCCGCTTCACCAGGAGGGTCCCCGGACCGTGCTCCTTCAGCAGGTCCGCCGTCTCCACGATCCGCTCGCAGGAGACGTACGCCTGGTCCGCGGCCTCGCAGAAGAGGTCGTCGAAGTACGGGTCGGGGCCCAGGTACTGGCCGTTGCCCTGGGCGTCCGCCCGGTTCAGGTGGACCAGGGCCGCGTCCATGCGCAGTGCCGGGACCGCGACCAGCTCCTCCGCGTCCTCGTACGGCGAAGTGACCGTACGCAGCGCCGGGTTGACCTCCATCAGGTCCGATCCCAGGCCCGCGCGCACCGGCATGAACGGCAGCCGCTGCGCGCCCGCCGTCAGACCCCACATCATCATCGACTCGTCGAGCTCGGCCATCTCGAACGCGCCGCGCTGCCGGGCGGCCGTGAAGTGCGGTTCCAGCGGTATCGAGTCGAGCGTCCCGAACGCCGTGACCAGCTTGCGGATCCTGCCCGCCGCGGCGAGCAGCCCGACATCAGGACCGCCGTACGACACCACCGTCAGATCCGTGACATCCGAGCGCAGCAGCGCCCGGACCAGGGCCATCGGCTTACGGCGCGAGCCCCAGCCGCCGATGCCGATCGTCATACCGCTCTCCAGCCGGCCGACGACGTCCTCGGGCGTCATCGTCTTGTCCTGGGTCACGCCTGCTCCTTGTCCGTGCCGAAGGTGTCGCGCACTCGGTCGGCGACTCCACTGAGGTTGGCCTCGAAGGTGAAGCCCTGCTCGAAGCGGTAACTACGGCGTACGTCGACGGGGTCGATGCCGTTGATGGCGGCCTTGGCCAGCCGGATCAGATATCCGTCCTTGGCGGCGATCTCCCCGGCCACATCGAGGGCCGCCCCCGCAAGCTGCTCGCGCGGGACGACGCTGAACACCGAGCCGTGCCGGTGCAGCTCCTCGGCCGACACGGTGCGCGAGGTGTAGTACAGGGCCCGCATCAGGTGCTGGGGGACCAGCCTGGCCAGATGGGTGGCCGCGCCGAGCGCGCCCCGGTCCAGCTCGGGCAGGCCGAAGGTCGCGTCGCCGGCCGCGACGATCACGTCCGCGTTGCCCACCAGGCCGATGCCGCCGCCCAGGCAGAAGCCCTGCACCGCGGCGACCACCGGGACCTCGCACTCGTAGACCGCGGCGAACGCCTCGAAGCAGCCCCGGTTGGCACCGATCAGCGCCTCGGGCCCGTCCGCGCGCTGCATCTCCTTGATGTCCACGCCCGCGTTGAACCCGCGGCCTTCGGCGGTGAGCACCACGCACCGCACGTCCGGGTCGGCCCCGGCGGCTCGCACGGCGGCGGCAAGGTCGTACCAGCCCTGCACGGGCAGGGCGTTGACCGGGGGAAAGTCCACGGTGACGACGGCGACACCCTTTTCCGGGGCGGAGGTGGAGACACCCATGAGCAGATCAGCTACCTTTCCACCAAACGTTTGTTTGGCATGAAGGTAGCAGCGATGCGGACGCCGTGGGAGAGCGTCGTGCCACTCAGTGGTACCGGCGCCCCGTCCCCCGGGTGGCCCGCCGCTCGTCGCCCGCCGCTCATCGCCCGCAGTCCACCGCCCATCGAAAGGACACTCGTCATGACCTCACCGATCGCCCTGTGCGCCGGACGCGTCGCCGTCGTCACCGGCGCGGGCCGGGGACTCGGCCGTGCCCACGCCCTGGCCTTCGCCGCCGAGGGCGCGAAGGTCGTCGTCAACGACCTCGGCGTGGGCCTCGACGGCTCCGGTGCCGCCGACGGACCCGCGCAGCAGGTCGTCGAGGAGATCCGCGCGGTCGGCGGTGAGGCCGTCGCGCACAACGCGGACATCGCCACCGCCGAAGGCGCGGCCTCCCTCGTCGCGACCGCGCTCGACTCCTTCGGCCGGCTCGACACCCTCGTCAACAACGCCGGATTTCTCCGCGACCGGATGCTCGTGAACCTGGAGGAGGACGACTGGGACGCGGTGATGCGCGTCCACCTCAAGGGGCACTTCCTGCCGCTCAAGCACGCGCTGGCGCACTGGCGGGCCGAGGCGAAGGCCGGCCGTACGCCGGAGGCGCGCGTGGTCAACACCAGCTCGGGCGCCGGACTTCTGGGCAGCGTGGGCCAGGGCAACTACGCCGCCGCCAAGGCCGGGATCGTCGGCCTGACCCTGGTGGCCGCCGCCGAGGCGGGCCGCTACGGGGTACAGGTCAACGCGATCGCCCCGGCCGCCCGCACCCGGATGACCGAGGAGACCTTCGCCGGGACGATGGCCGCGCCTGCGGAGGGCGCGTTCGACGCGATGGCCCCGGAGAACGTCTCACCGCTCGTCGTATGGCTGGGTTCCGCCGCGTCCGCCGGGGTCAGCGGCCGGGTCTTCGAGGCCGAGGCCGGACGGATCACCGTGATGGAGGGCTGGCGGCCGGGCCCGACCACCGACAAGGGTGCCCGCTGGAGCCCGGCCGAGGCCGGGGCCGCGGTGTCCGGGCTGCTCGCCGCGGCCGAGACGCCCCAGCCGGTGTACGGGGCGCGCTGACACGGCACCGCACGCGCACGGCGTGATGACGCCACGTCACCACGCCGTGCGCGTACGAGCCTTCAGGAGTCGGCCGGCTCACCCCGCACCCCTGCTACCAGCAGCGCGGGGGACTCCGGGCGGCCGTCCAGGATCCGGTTGGTCCGGGTGACGACCTGCCAGCCCGACTCCGTACGCACCAGCCGCCAGTGGTTGGCGGTGGCCCGGCGCACCACGTACCGGCCCGCCTCCTGCACCACCATCAGCGAGTGACATACGGCCACCGCCTCGTCGCCCTCGACCGTGATGTGCGGGGGGCCCACGACATGCGCGCAGCCCTGCCGGATCCAGCCCTGATGCGCGGGGGAGCGCACCATCCCGCGGATCTGTTCCCTGCCCGCGAGGAAGATCTCGTCGATGTCGTACACCCCGTCAGGGGCCCAGAGCGCCGCGACGCTGTCCGCCTCGCCGCCGTCCACCAGGGGCCCGTACGCGGCCATCGTGCGGGCGATGTCGCGCTCGTCCTCCAGCAGTCGGAGCCGTGCCTCGACCGCCGCCAGCCGTGTCTCGACCGCCACCGGCCGGTCCTCGCTCATGCGCCAGCCCCCGGAGCCGCCGTGATGCCCGCGAGCGTGGCGAGCGCCTCCAGCTGTTCGAGGTAGTGGCTCATCGACTCCGCCCGCAGCGAGGCACTGACCAGTGTCGCGCCCGCCTCGGACACCTTTTTCAGCGCCGACCCCGCCCCCTCCGCGTCACCGGAGGGATCCAGTGGGCGGCCCGCGCTCAGCACCACCTCGAAGCCCTCCGGGAGCGGGGCGGCGGCGCCGATCATCTCGGCCAGCCGGTCGAGCGGCAGCCCGAACGGCACCCAGCCGTCCCCGTGCGCCACCGCCCGGCGCAGCGAACGCGGGGTACGGCCACCGATCCACAGCGGCACCCTGTCCTGCGCCGCGTACGGTCGCACCACCAGCCCCTCGTAGTCGAAGTGCGCACCGTGGTAGGCGGGTTCAGGCGTCGACAGAGAGGCCCGCAGCGCCGCTATCGCGTCGTCGGCGAGCGCGCCCCGGCCCTCGAACTCGGCACCCAGCAGCCGGAACTCCTCCTCCAGGCTGCCGACACCGAGCCCCAGGACGAGGCGCCCGCCCGAGACGCGGTCGAGCGTGCCGTACCTCTTGGCGAGCGCCAGTGGATGGTGGTAGCCCAGCACCAGGACCTGGGTGGCGAGGCGGATACGACGGGTACGGGCGGCCAGATAGCCGAAGGTGGCGAGCGGATCCCAGTAGGTTCCGCCGCGCTGCTCCGCGATGTCCACCGGCACCGCGACATGTTCCGAACAGGTCAGATGGTCGAAGCCGAGCCGGTCCGCGGCCTCGGCGACCGCCCCCAGCTCCTCGATTCCGGCGGTGCGCTCCCAGGGGGAGTGCACGCCGGGAACGGCCGTGACGACGGGACTGTTGATGCCGAGCCGCATGGGAGGACCTCTCTCGGTCAGGAAGGAACACGAGGCGAAGTGGCCATCAAAGTTCCCCCGACGCTCCCGCACAGGCCCCGTCCCGGTGGGCGGGAACCGGGTGGGGAAGCGGCGTGCGGGACAGCCCATGGGCGACTGCCCGGTCACCGGGACCGCGCCCGCCCGCCCGGGGCGAAATCCCTACGGTGCGTCCTGGACCCATCGGCCGAACTGAGGAGTAGCCATGCCCCGCACTGTTGTGATCACCGGTTCCGGTTCAGGGATCGGTGCCGCACTCACCGCTCTTCTCCGCGCCCAGGGCGACCGGGTCATCGGGGTGGATCTGCGCGGGGGCGAGATCGACGCCGACCTGTCGACCCCCGAGGGCCGCACCGCCGCCGCGGCGGCGGCCGGTGAGGTGGCCGGCGGAGTGGTGGACGTGGTCGTCACCTGCGCCGGTACCTCCGTGCCGGGAACCGCGATGGTGACCGTCAACTACTTCGGCACCACCGAGTTCCTGACCGCGCTGCGGCCCGCCCTCGCCAAGGCCGAGCAGCCCCGCGTAGTGGTCATCGGCTCCATATCCGGCACCCAGACCAGCGACCCGGACGTCATCACGGCCTGCCTGGCCGACGACGAGACCACGGCCCTGGAGCACGCCGAACGGGCCGTCGCCGAGGGCCGCGCACGGCAGTTGTACCCCTCGTCCAAGGCGGCGCTCGCCCAGTGGGCGCGGCGCACCGCGGTCGCCGAGGGCTGGGCGGACGCGGGAATCCCCCTGAACGTGGTCGCGCCCGGAGTCGTCCTCACCCCGATGACCACGGAGATCTTCGACGACCCGGAGATGAAGAAGATCATGGACCGGGCGGTTCCGATGCCGCTGAACGGCTACGCACAGCCCGAGGACATCGCACGGGCCGTGCTGTTCCTCGCCTCCCCGGGGAACAGTCACATCACCGGGCAGGTGGTGTACGTCGACGGGGGCGCCGAGGCGACCCTGCGCGGACCCGCGGACTTCTGAGACGCACCGGAGTGCCCCGGCTGCCGCTTCCCGCACGCGACCGGGGCACTTCCACCTGAAGCACGAGTTCACGTGAAGCCTGGGTTCGCGTGAAGCCTGGGCCGGAGACCCCGCCTCAGACGCGCACCCCGTGCCGGATCACCTTGCCGGTCGCATTGCGCGGCAGCTCGTCCGTGGTCAGCCGCCACCGCTTGGGCACCTTGAAGTAGGCCAGCTCGTCCTTCATGTACTCCCGCAGCGTCTCCTCGGTGGCCGTCGAGCCCGCCGCGAGCACCACGACGGCGGCGACCTCCTGACCGAGGTCGGCGTGCGGCACCCCGAGCACCAGACACTCGCGGACGTCCGGGTGCGCGGCGAGTACGGTCTCGACCTCGGCGGGATAGATGTTCTCGCCGCCCCGGATGATCAGGTCCGAGCGGCGGCTGCTGAGATACAGACGGCCCTCACGCAGCTGCCCCAGGTCCCCGGTGCGCAGCCAGCGGTCCGGGCCGATGGCGCCTGCGGTGGCCTCGGGATCGCGCCAGTAACCCAGCATGTTGTACTGGCTGCGGACCCAGACATCGCCGTCCTCGCCCTCGCCGAGCACCTCGCCCGCGGGGTCGCGGATCTCCATCTCCACGCCGGCCACGGGCCGGCCGAGGGTACCGGGAGCGGCCGCCAGCTCCTGCGGGCTCGCCGCGGCCACCCCGGTGCAGGTCTCCGTCAGACCGTAGCTGTCCACCAGCGAGTCCTTGGCGAACGGCAGGCTCTGCCGCAGCCGCTCCTTGAACTCGGTCGACGAGGGGGCGGAGGCCAGCGCGAACGCCGTGAGCGAGGAGGTGTCGTACCGGTCGGCGCCGCCGTGTTCGAGCATCCGGTGGGCCATGGTCGGCACCGCACCCCAGTTGGTGACACGCTCCCGCTCGATCATGCCCAGGATCTTGTCCACGTCGAACGAGCCCTGGTGCAGGGCGATCCGGCTGCCCGTGGCGAGCCGTGGCACGGCCAGGTTGTGCAGGCTCGCGATGTGGAACAGCGGCAGCGTCAGCAGATAGACCCGGTCCTGAGAGGCCAGCGGGTCGCCGAACTCCTCGAACAGGGCGTCGTTCATGCGGTGGTACTCGACGACCGCCAGCAGGTTGCGATGCGTGTGTACGGCTCCCTTGGGGCGGCCCGAGGTACCCGAGGTGTAGAGGATGACGGCCGGGTCGTCCTCGTCGACGTCGGCGGACGGCAGCGGCGCGTCGGCATGGGCCGTGACGCAGCGGCCGATGTCGCCCTCCATGGACAGCACGGGAACCGTACAGCCGGCCAGCTTCGCCGACTGCCGGGCGTCGGCCACCACGAGGGTCGGCTCCGCGTTGCTCAGACCATGGGCCATCTCGCGTGCCGACCACCAGGCGTTGAAGCCGACCGTCACCGCGCCGATCGACACGGTGGCCCAGAACGTCAAGATCCACTCGGGGGAGTTCGCCGCTGCGATGGCGACCCGGTCACCCTTGGCGATGCCGTACTCCTCGCGCAGCACCTTGGCCAGTGAAGCGACCTGCGCCGCGTGCTCGGCGAAGGTGATCCGGCGGTCCTCGGTGACGATGAAGTCGCGGTCGGCGTGTGCGACGGATGCGTGCAGCACCTCGTGCAGAGCCCGCTGCCGGTGGGTGAACACCGGCAGCCGGGTGCCCAGCACGTCGTCGTCGGAAAGCTCGAACCGGCCGCCAGGGCCGGTGAGCCCGGTCGCCGTGGGGGTGGTGCGGTCATCCGTTTCGCTGGGCATCAGGGTTTCTCCTGGGCGTCGTGAACTCCACTGGGCATCGCGGTCGGCGCCAGTCTCGGACAGCACCGGGGGTCCGCCTCCCCGCCGGTTCCGGTCACCGGGACTGGGCGGGCAGGGCCGAGACGGAGCCGGAGCCGCCGTCCCACGGGCTCGGGCCGCGCCCCCACGGCTCCCGGTGAGTGGGATGCGTCACGTGGGCCCGATTTCGCCGGCCGTAGCGTCCCCCCATCTGATCCGGCACCCATGTCCTCGCCGCTTCCCGCACCGGACGACTCCGCTTCCCGCGCCGGACAACTGGAGGAAGAAGTGAAGCGAGCACAACGCGGGAGAGCCCGCCCGGCGGCAGTCCTGGCCGCCGCGGCGCTGCTCTCCTCGGCATGCGCCTCAGCCGATGACGAGGCCGGCGGCAATCAGGGCAAGGGCGAACGTACACACGACGAATTCGGCCTCATCGGCGATCAGCCCAAGGCCGGCAAACCGGTCCGCGGCGGCACCCTGAACATCGCGGACCACGCCGAGGCCCGGAGCCTCAGCCCCGCCCACCGGACCTGACGCCGAACTCGCCTCCCCCCTGAACCGCCGTCGGGCTGCCGCTTCCGCACCCGCTGCCCGCCGGCCACCGCCCGGTGTTCCGAGGAGGAGCCCCTGTTCAGGGAGCTCCGCCCCGGGCACCGGGTCACCTGCCACCATCCCGAACCGAGGAGTAACCACTCGTGACCACCGTCCAGACCCCTGATGTCCTGGCCCCCGCCCAGCTGGGCCCGGTCAAGCTCCGCAACCGCGTCATCAAGGCCGCGACGTACGAGGGGCTCAGCCACAACTCGCTGGTGACCAAGGACCTGGTCGACTTCCATGTCGGCTACGCACGGGGCGGCGTCGGCATGACGACCGTCGCCTACTGCGCCGTCGCCAAGGAGGGCAGGACCGACCGGCACCAGATCCACTGGACCGACGAGGCCATGCCGGGCCTGCGCGTACTCACCGAGGCCGTGCACGCGGAGGGCGCGGCGATCTCCGCGCAGATCGGCCACGGCGGACCCGTCGCCAACCCCAAGGGCAACGGAGCCCCGGCCCTCTCCCCGTCCAGGCACTTCCACGCCACCACCACCAGCTGGGCCCAGAAGGCGACGATCGCGGACATCCGGCGCATCACCGAGGCCCACGCGGAGGCCGCACGCCGTGCCGTCGACGCGGGCTTCGACGCCGTCGAGGTCCACCTGGGCCACAACTACCTGGCCAGTTCGTTCCTCAGCCCGAAGATCAACCACCGCACCGACGCGTACGGCGGCAGCCTCCAGAACCGCGCGAGGTTCGCCAGAGAGATCATGCGGGCCGTCCACGACGCGGTCGGCGGCAAGATCGCCGTCCTCGCCAAGATGAACATGGACGACGGTGTGCCCGGCGGCTTCTGGCTCGACGAGGCCATCCCGGTGGCGCAGTGGCTCGAACAGGACGGCACCGTCGACGCGCTGGAGATGACCGCGGGCAGCTCCCTGCTCAACCCGATGTACCTCTTCAAGGGCGACGCCCCGCTCCAGGAATTCGCCGCGATCATGCCGCAGCCGATCAAGCTCGGTGTGAAGCTGGTCGGCAAGCGCCTCCTGCACAGCTACCCCTACCGGGACGCCTATCTCCTGGAGGACGCCCGGCAGATACGGGCCGCCGTGAAGCTCCCGATGATCCTGCTCGGCGGCATCACGGACAGGCCGGCCATGGACCTCGCGATGCGGGAGGGCTTCGAGTACGTGGCGATGGCCCGCGCCCTGCTGCGCGAGCCCGATCTGATCAACCGCGTGCGGGACGACACCGCCACCCCGTCCCTGTGCATCCACTGCAACAAGTGCATGCCGACCAACTTCACCGGCACCCGTTGTGTGCTGGTCGACAGCGGCACCACCCGCCGCGAGACCTGGGGCACGCCCGCCGGGTACGTCGGATGAGGGGCCCCGACGCCGTCGCCACCGCCCAGGCCGTCAGGGAAGGCACGAGCGACGCGCACACCGTCACCGAGCAGGCGATAGCCCGCATCGAGAAGCTCGACCCCGGCCTCGGAGCGGTGATCCACACCCGGTTCGAAGCCGCCCGGGCCGAAGTCGCGGCGGGCCTGCCCGACGGCCCGCTGCGGGGCGTCCCCATGCTCGTCAAGGATCTCGGGACCGAGGTCGCGGGCCTGCCGGCGGCGGGCGGCAGCCGCCTCTTCGCCGAAGTGATCCCCCGCCGTGACAGCGAACTCGTGGCCCGCTACCGGCGTGCGGGGGCCGTCGTGCTCGGTACCACCAACACCCCCGAGCTGGGCCTCAACGCCTCCACCGAACCGGTTCTCACCGGACCCACCCGTAACCCGTGGAGCACCGCCCACTCACCGGGCGGCTCCAGCGGCGGCTCGGCGGCCGCGGTGGCCGCCGGGATGGTCCCCGTCGCGCACGCCAGCGACGGCGGCGGCTCGATCCGTATCCCGGCGGCCGCCTGCGGACTGTTCGGCCTCAAACCGAGCCGTGGGCGTGTCTCGCCCGCGCCCCGCCCCACGACCCTCTCGGGGCTCGTCTCCGGACACCACGCCCTGACCATGACCGTCCGGGACAGCGCACTGCTCCTCGACGTCGCAGCGGGCCCCCTGCCCGGCGACGCGTACGCCGCACCGACGCCGTCCGCGCCCTTCGCCGAACTGGTCGGCCGTGAACCGGGCCGGCTGCGGATCGGACTGTTCACCGCACTCCCGGACGGCCCCGAGGTGCACCCCGACTGCGAGGAGGCGGTACGCGCCGCCGGTCTGCTCTGCGAGCGCCTCGGTCACGAGGTCACCAGGACCACCGCCCGCTACCGGCCCGACGACGTGGCCCGTACCTCGGCGGTCCTGATGGGCGCCGACCTCGTCGCCCAGATCGACGCCCGGCTCGACCGGCTCGGACGGCCACTGGCAGACGACGACACCGAACCCTTCACCCGCGTCGTGTACGACCTCTACCGGGCGCTGCCCGCACCCGACGTCAGTCGCGCGCTGCGCCGCGCGCAGGAGATCGGCTGGGAGGTCGGCGCGGCGTTCGACCGCTTCGACGTCCTGCTCTGCCCGACGCTGGCCCGGCCCACCCCGCTGCTGGGCACCCTCGACACCACGGTCCCGGAGTCGATCTACCGGCACGCATCGGTCTACTCCGCCTTCACCAGTGTCCACAACGTGACCGGAATGCCGGCCATGTCCGTACCCCTGGACCGCGACCGCGCGGGTCTGCCGGTCGGTGTCCAGTTCGCCGCGCCCCTCGGCGGAGAAGGGGTGCTGCTCGCCCTGGCGGCACAGCTGGAGCGGGAGGCGCCCTGGGGGGCTCCGCCCGCGCCGTGATGCACGGCGGCTCGGGTGTCTCGGGCTCAGGTGTCTCGGGCGGCGACCATCCCCAGGGTGGCCAGCCCGAGCACCACCCAGCCGAACCAGAGCCAGCCGTTGCTCCCCAGTGCCACCGTGTACGCCGTCACCGCGACCAGCGCGCCGACCGTGAGCACTCCCATGGTCTTCGTGGATCCAGGCATGAGCACACGCTCCTCACCCGGCCGCACGGCCGGTGAAGCCATGGTCACCCCTTCGGGGTGCCCAGCGCTACCGCCCGCGCGCCTGCAATGAGGCGAGATAGGCGTTGTACGCCTTCAGCTCCTGGTCGCCGTCCCGGTCGGCGGCGCGGTCGGAACGCTTGGCCGTCCGCTGCTCGGAGCTGTACCACTGGAAGACCAGCGCGATCAGGACCAGCACGGAGGGGATCTCGCTGAAGGCCCAGGCGATGCCGCCCGCCGCGGACTGGTCGCCCAGGGCATCGATACCGAGCGAGGCCGACGGGTTCTCGTACGCCTTCACCATCGGCTGGCTCGCCATCATCAGCGCGATCCCGAAGAACGCGTGGAACGGCATCCCCGCGAAGAGCTCCAGCATCCGCATCACGTAACCGGGCCGGTGCGGTCCTGGGTCGACCCCCATGATCGGCCAGAAGAACACCAGGCCGACCGCCAGGAAGTGCACCATCATCACGATGTGGCCCGTCTTCGACCCCATGAGGAAGTCGAAGAGCGGGGTGAAGTAGAGCCCGTACAGACTCGCGATGAAGAGCGGGATCGTGAAGACGGGATGCGTGACGATCTTCATGTAGCGGCTCTGGAGCAGCTTCAGCAGCAGCTCGCGCGGACCCGTACGCCCGCGCCCCGCCACGGGCAGCGCCCGCAGCGCCAGCGTCACCGGGGCGCCCAGCAGCAGCAGGATCGGCGACACCATGCTGATCATCATGTGCTGCACCATGTGCACGCTGAACATGACCATGCCGTAGTCGTTGAGTCCCGTGCACATCACCAGGGCGATGGACAGCACACCGATGACGAAGAACACGCTCCGGTTCACCGGCCAGCCGTCGCCCCTGCGGCGCAGCCGGGCGACCCCGTAGCCGTACAGGAGGAGCGCGAGGACGCAGCCGATCAGGAAGAACGGGTCCGCGGAGAACTCGAGCCCGCGTCCCAGTGTGAACGGCGGCAGATCCATGTTCATGCCGTGCCCGCCGTGATCCATCTGTTCACTCCCGCCGGGGACATCCCCGATTCGTGCCGGTTGTCCGGTCCAGACTAGAACCGCCCCCGGCCGCGGGTGCGGCCGGGGGCGGTCCAGGGTGTGTCGAGACGGTCAGAGCACGACCTGCGCCTCGGCGTAGCGCTCGGCGGGCACCGTCTTCAGGGTCTCCACGGCCGCCCCCAGCGGAACCATCGTGATGTCCGTGCCGCGCAGCGCCGTCATCATGCCGAACTCACCGCGGTGAGCGGCCTCCACCGCGTGCCAGCCGAAGCGGGTGGCCAGCACACGGTCGTACGCGGTCGGGGTCCCGCCACGCTGCACATGGCCGAGGATCACCGGGCGGGCCTCCTTACCGAGACGCTGCTCCAGCTCACCGGAGAGCTGCGTCGCCACACCGGCGAAGCGCTCATGGCCGTAGATGTCCGTCTTGCCCTGGTTGAACTCCATGGAGCCCTCCCGGGGCTTGGCGCCCTCGGCCACGACGACGATCGCGAACTTCTTGCCGTCCGAGAAGCGCTTGCCGACCAGTGCGGTCAACTCGTCGATGTCGAAGGGCCGCTCGGGTACGACGATGGCGTGCGCGCCTGCCGCCATGCCCGAGTGCAGCGCGATCCAGCCGGTGTGCCGGCCCATGACCTCGACGATCAGCACCCGCTGGTGCGACTCGGCCGTCGTCTTCAGCCGGTCCAGCGCCTCGGTCGCCACGCCGACGGCCGTGTCGAAGCCGAAGGTCACATCGGTGGAGGCGATGTCGTTGTCGATGGTCTTGGGCACACCGACGATGGGCAGGCCCGACTCGGAGAGCAGATTGGCCGCCTTCAGCGTGCCCTCGCCGCCGATCGGGATGATCGCGTCGAGCCCGAGATCGGCTACATGGCCCTTCGCGCGCTCCACGCCGTCACGCAGATGCGCGGGCTGGACACGGGAGGAGCCGAGGATCGTGCCACCACGGGCGAGGATGCCGCCGACCGCGTCGAGGTCGAGCTTGCGGTAGTCGCACTCGAGGAGGCCCTTCCAGCCGTCGTGGAAGCCGATGACCTCGTCGCCGTGGTCGACGACCGCGCGGTGCACGACGGAGCGGATGACGGCGTTGAGGCCGGGGCAGTCGCCACCGGAGGTGAGCACACCAATTCGCATTGCCCGGGAAACCTTTGCAACGTGGGCCGACGCCGGACCACGTCGTCCGGTTTGGATCCCCGCCACCCTACCGGCGCGAGGTGCCCGGACCGAACCCATTGTCCGACTGCTGGACGTACACCGGATGTACACGGGACGCGCACGAACGGACCGGCCCGCCGAAGGGGCCGGTCCGCGGGTGGAGAGCCTGTCGGGCGGCCTCGGTCAGAGGC
>NZ_JBEZIH010000012.1:0-207637 GCF_040650935.1 Streptomyces sp. NPDC048565 | reverse complement strand
TTCGTCCTGAGCCAGGATCAAACTCTCCGTGAATGTTTTCCCGTAATCGGGATCACAACACGAGAGCGGAACAACCAGGTCGGAATAAGACCGGTCGTTCACAGCGTCCTCGCTGTTGTTGCCTACCCGACCCGAAGGACCGGTAGGACTTTTCAAAGGAACCACCAACCTGCCGAAGCAGGCCGGGGTATCAACATATCTGGCGTTGACTTTTGGCACGCTGTTGAGTTCTCAAGGAACGGACGCTTCCTTCGGTCCCGTTTCACCGGGGCCCTCCGGGCGCTTCCCTTCTGTTCTTGCGTTTCCGACTCTATCAGACTCTTTCGTGTCCGATTCCCGGTCGAAGCGGGATCCTGCAGTTCCTGCTCGGCAGTAAATTACCACCGATTCGCTTTCCAGTTCTTCGCTTTCGCGTTTCCCTTTCCGGCGGTTCCAACTTTACCAGACTCTTTTTCGTCCCGTTTCCGGTCCGAATTTGATTCCGGTGGCCTATGGAGTGGCCTTTGCCTTTCGGCGGACCCGACTTTATCAGAGATTCTGAGCCGGATTTCCCGCCTCCTCGAAGGGCTCCCGGCGCACGTGTGCGCGGAGGGCTTCCCGTTCGGGCGGAATGGCAAACGTACTGGAGCGGGGCGCCCCGATGCAAATCGGGGCGCCCCGCTCCTGGTTGCCGACCTTACGGTGGCACCTGACGGTGACCGTCGGGTCAGACCTCGACGACGACCGGAAGGATCATCGGACGCCGGCGGTAGGTGTCCGACACCCACTTGCCCACCGTGCGCCGGACCAGCTGCTGGAGCTGGTGCGGCTCCATCACGCCGTCCTGCGCCGACTTGTTGAGCGCTTCCTCGACCCTGGGCACCACCGCGGTGAACGCACCGTCGTCGATGCCGGAGCCGCGGGCCTGGATGTGGGGCCCGCCCACGATCTTGCCGGAGGAGCTGTCCACCACGATGAAGACCGAGATGATGCCCTCGTCACCGAGGATGCGGCGGTCCTTGAGCGAGGTCTCCGTGACATCGCCGACCGAGAGGCCGTCGACATACACGTAGCCGGCCTGGACCTTGCCGACGATCTTCGCCTTGCCGTCGATGAGGTCGACGACCACGCCGTCCTCGGCGATGACGATGTGGTCCTTCGGCACGCCGGTCAGCGCACCGAGTTCGGCGTTGGCCCTGAGGTGGCGCCATTCGCCGTGCACCGGCATCAGGTTCTTCGGCTTGCAGATGTTGTAGAAGTACAGCAGCTCGCCGGCCGAGGCGTGGCCCGAGACGTGGACCTTGGCGTTGCCCTTGTGGACGACGTGCGCGCCCCAGCGGGTCAGGCCGTTGATCACGCGGTAGACCGCGTTCTCGTTGCCCGGGATCAGCGACGACGCCAGGATCACCGTGTCGCCCGGAACGATCCGGATCTGGTGGTCACGGTTGGCCATCCGGGAGAGGGCGGCCATCGGCTCACCCTGGGATCCCGTGCAGACCAGCACGACCTCGTCGTCGGGCAGGTCGTCGAGGGTCTTGACGTCGACGACCAGACCGGCGGGCACCTTCAGGTAGCCCAGATCGCGGGCGATCCCCATGTTGCGGACCATGGAGCGTCCGACGAAGGCCACCCGCCGGCCGTACTCATGAGCGGCGTCCAGGATCTGCTGGATGCGGTGGACGTGGCTGGCGAAGCTGGCCACGATGATGCGCTTCTGCGCGTTGGCGAACACCGTGCGCAGGACGTTGGAGATGTCCTTCTCCGGCGGGACGAATCCCGGGACCTCGGCGTTCGTCGAGTCGGAGAGAAGAAGGTCGATGCCTTCCTCGCTCAGCCTGGCGAAGGCGTGCAGGTCGGTGAGACGGCCGTCCAGCGGGAGCTGGTCCATCTTGAAGTCACCGGTCGCCACGGCCATGCCCGCAGGGGTGCGGATGGCGACGGCGAGGGCGTCCGGAATCGAGTGGTTGACCGCGACGAACTCGCAGTCGAACAGGCCGATGCGCTCGCGCTGCCCCTCGGTCACCTCAAGGGTGTAGGGACGGATCCGGTGCTCCTGGAGCTTGGCCTCGATGAGCGCGAGGGTCAGCTTGGAGCCGATGAGCGGGATGTCCGGCTTCAGCCGGAGCAGATACGGGACACCCCCGATGTGGTCCTCGTGGCCGTGCGTGAGGACGATGCCCTCGATGTCGTCCAGGCGGTCCCGGATGGTGGTGAAGTCCGGAAGGATCAGGTCGATGCCTGGCTGCTCCTCCTCAGGGAAGAGCACACCGCAGTCGACGATGAGCAGGCGGCCGCCGTACTCGAAGACCGTCATGTTGCGGCCGATCTCGCCCAGGCCGCCCAGCGGGGTGACCCGCAGGGCGCCCTTGGCGAGCTTCGGCGGGGTACCGAGTTCAGGATGCGGATGACTCAAAAGACTCTCCTTACCACGCGCGCCACGTACCGCTGAGGGCACGTGGCGCGCATGTCGATCGTGCACTTGCTGTTGTCAGGTGGTGTTTCCGTCGCGAGTGTCCTCGCGTATTCAGTTGTGAAGTCCGTGGTTAGAGCTGTACCCCACCGGCAGCCAGATCGATCTTGAGCTGGGCCGTCTCCTGTGCGGTGAGTTCCACCAGAGGGAGGCGCAGCGGGCCGGCGGGCAGGCCCTGGAGGGTGAGCGCGGCCTTGGTCGTGATCACACCCTGGGTGCGGAACATCCCGGTGAAGACCGGGAGCAGCTTCTGGTGGATCTCCGTCGCCTTCTGTACATCGCCGCCGAGGTGGGCCTCGATGAGCGCGCGCAGCTCCGGGGTGACGACGTGGCCGACGACGGAGACGAATCCGACGGCGCCGACCGACAGCAGGGGCAGGTTGAGCATGTCGTCACCCGAGTACCAGGCGAGGCCCGACTGGGCGATGGCCCAGCTGGAGCGGCCCAGGTCTCCCTTGGCGTCCTTGTTGGCGACGATCCTGGGGTGCTCGGCGAGTCGCACGAGCGTCTCTGTGTCGATCGGCACACCGCTGCGGCCCGGAATGTCGTACAGCATGACCGGGAGTTCCGTGGAGTCCGCGATGGCGCCGAAGTGCCGCAGGAGGCCCTCCTGAGGCGGCTTGTTGTAGTACGGCGTGACCGCGAGGAGGCCGTGGGCGCCGGTGCGCTCGGCGGTGCGGGCCAGCTCGACACTGTGCCGGGTGTCGTTGGTCCCGATGCCTGCGATGACGTGGGCCCGGTCTCCTACGGCTTCCAGCACAGCCCGTACGAGCTGGTCTTTCTCCGCGTCGCTGGTGGTCGGCGACTCACCGGTGGTGCCGTTGATGATCAGGCCGTCATTGCCTGCGTCCACCAGATGGGTGGCGAGCCGCTGGGCACCGTCGAGGTCGAGTGCGCCGTCCGCCGTGAACGGCGTGACCATAGCGGTGAGGACCCTCCCGAAGGGGGTCTGCGGAGTGGAGATCGGAGCCATGGGTAACACGCTACTCGTTGCTCGGGGCGCCGTGTCCCCTCGGGGGACGAGGAAGAGGAGCCCGGCACTGCCTGCTCGGGGGTTCAAGCAGTGCCGGGTCCGTTTGATCAGCCTAGATGAACTTCACGAAAGGCCGCAATACGGACACCGCCTACGGGGCTACCCGTCCGTTTTTGTTGAAGGCGGCATGAGTGAGCGGCATCAGGCGCCGCCAGTGCTCTTCCATCTGCTCGCCGACCATTTCGATCTCGCGCTGCGGGAAGGACGGGACCTTGGCAAGCTCGTGCTGCGTACGCAGTCCGAGGAAGTGCATCAGCGAGCGGGCGTTGCAGGTGGCGTACATCGAGGAGAACAGGCCGACGGGGAGCACCGAGCGGGCGACCTCGCGGGCGACTCCGGCGGCGAGCATCTCCTGGTAGGCGTCGTACGCCTGGCGGTAGGAGTCCTCCATGGCGCGGCTGGTGACCTGGTGCTGCTCCGGGGTCCCCTCGACGAATTCGTACTTGCCGGGGCGGCCCTGCTGGATGAGCTTGCGCGACTCCCCCGGGACGTAGAAGACCGGTTCGAGCTCCCTGTAGCGGCCTGATTCCTCGTTGTACGACCAGCCCACGCGGTGCCGCATGAACTCTCGGAACACGAAGATCGGGGCGCTGATGAAGAAGGTCATCGAGTTGTGCTCGAACGGGCTGCCGTGGCGGTCCCGCATCAGATAGTTGATGAGTCCCTTCGAGCGCTCCGGGTCCTTCGCGACCTCTTCGAGGGACTGCTCCCCCGCCGTCGACACACGGGCGGCGAACAGCACGTCGGAATCGCCGGCGGCGGATTTCACCAGGTCAACGGTGACATCGCTGCGGAAATGAGCCTTCGTGGGCTCGGGAGTGTCGGTCACCGACGGGGTCCTTCCAATGGCGTCGCTCGGGCGGCGTCCACTCTACGGGCCGCGGGCCCGGCCTCTGCCGGTGGGAAAATCTGGACGGGTTCGGCGATTCGGGGCACGGATCGGGCCTCTCGTACGTCTGACTCATTAGCAGCACCCGTCACAGAGTTCAAGGAGAGCTTCCTCATGTTCCGCCGGCGTGAGTCCGTCCCGTTCTCGTTCGTTGCCGAGGCCGACCGATTCCGCAGTAACGTCACTCCGCCTCCCCGCCGTCGCGCCAGCCGCTCCCAGCTGGCCACTCATTCGCTTCTGGGCATGACCCTGGTCGCCGGCTTCGCCGGTTCGCTGCTCTTCGGCCTGCCCGCTCTGGACACCGATCAGACGCCCCCGCACAGCCAGACGTCCGAGGCCTCGCAGCACCACTGACCCGTACGGGCCCCCTGGGGTGGTCGGCCGCGGGGCTGCTCGGTAGCCTCACCGGGCACAGCAATCGAGCGTGCTTGTGAGTGAGGATCAGTCGTGCCCCTGCCCTTCCTGACGGCCGACCGCGCATTCGACGCGGGCGCAGAGGACATCGCGCTGCCGTTCGACGACCACGACAGCTGGCGGCGGCCCTACCGCCCCGGCCCGTGGCGGGTCGCGGCAGCAGCCACCCTGCTGCTGCTGGCGTCCTTCGTCCTGCTCGCCGCGATGATCATCACGTTCGCCGGGTCCCTGTCCGGTGCAACCGTGTGTTTCGTGCTCGCCGCCCTGGTGATCGCCGGAGCGCTGCGGCTGCTTCGGGTCGGTGCCTGGGTGAGCCTGCACGGCGTGCGCCGGGTCGGCTTCTTCCGTACGACCACCGTGCGGTGGCGGGACACCTCCGTGGTCCGCACGGTGCAGCAGCCGGTGAAGTGGCTCGGTTTCCCACGCACCGTCCAGGGACAGGCCCTGGTCGTGGTGCGCAGGGGCGGCGAGCAGCTGCCCCCGCTGGTCACCGACCACAACGCGGACTTCCTGTCCCGCGCCGAGGCGTTCGAGCGTGCCACGGACTCCATCGAGGCCTGGGCCGACGAATACCGCCGGAGCTGACGGCACGGGCCCCCGGAGGGCCGCTGTGCCACCCCACAAGCCGGTACGGCGCCACTCAGGCGCGTACCGGCTTGTTCATGTGCAGGGCGATGGCGCGCTGCATCGCCTTACGGGCGCGGGGGGTGTCCCTCGCGTCCTGGTAGGCGACCGCGAGGCGGAACCAGCAGCGCCAGTCGTCCGGGCTGTCCTCGGTCTCCTCCCGGCGCCGTGCGAACACGGCGTCGGCGGAGTCGCGGTCGATGCGCCCGGACGGGGTGCGCACCAGCTCGTCGACGGGGAGGCCGTCCTCCGCGTCCAGTTCGGCGGCCAGGGCGTTGGCCCTGCGCACGAACTGGGTGTTCTTCCAGAGGAACCAGACGCCGATCACCGGCAGGATCAGCACCGCCACGCCGAAGGTGACCGTGAGCAGTGTGCCGTGCCGGATGAGCAGGACTCCGCGGCTGCCGGCCAGGACGAAGTAGAAGACCAGGACGGCGGCGGTGACGACGTAGGTGAGCTTTGCGCGCATGGGGTGGGCCCAGTCAGTTCAGGTCGAGGAAGTGTTCCAGGCCGAAGGTGAGGCCGGGAGTGGTGACCACGCGGCGGGCGCCGAGCAGGATGCCCGGCATGAAGCTGCTGTGGTGCAGCGAGTCATGGCGCAGGGTGAGGGTCTCGCCCTCGCCGCCCAGCAGGACCTCCTGGTGGGCGAGGAGGCCGCGGAGCCGGACCGAGTGGACCGGGACCCCGTCGACGTCCGCGCCGCGGGCCCCGTCGAGTGCGGTGGCGGTGGCGTCGGGCTGCGGCGCGGCCCCGGCCTCCTCGCGGGCCGCGGCGATGAGCTGGGCGGTGCGGGTGGCCGTGCCGGAGGGGGCGTCCGCCTTGTTCGGGTGGTGGAGCTCGATGACCTCCACCGACTCGAAGTAGCGGGCGGCCTTCTCCGCGAACTTCATCGTGAGGACCGCGCCGATGGAGAAGTTCGGTGCGATGAGCACACCGGTCTCCGGGGAGCCGGCGAGCCAGGTGTTCAGCTGCGCGAGCCGTTCGTCGGTCCAGCCCGTGGTGCCGACGACGGCGTGGATGCCGTGGCGGACGCAGAAGCCGAGGTTGTCCATCACCGACGCGGGTGTGGTCAGCTCGACGACCGCCTGGGCACCGCTGTCCGTGAGGGTCTCCAGCGAGTCGCCACGGCCGAGCGCGGCCACCAGCTCCATGTCGTCGGCGGCCTCCACGGCCCGCACCGCCTCGGAACCGATGCGTCCCTGGGCTCCGAGAACGGCCACGCGCAGCTTGCTCATGTGCTCTTTCCTTACGGGTGGTTAGGAGACGGCTTCCTGGAGGCGGTCCGCCTGCTTGTCCTTCAGCGCGCCGATGACCGAGAGCGAGGGCCGCTGTCCGAGGACGTCGGCGGCGACCGCGCGGACCTCGTCGGGGGTGACCGCCGCGATCTTCGCCAGCATGTCATCCACGGACATCTGCTCGCCCCAGCAGAGCTCGCTCTTGCCGATGCGGTTCATCAGGGCGCCCGTGTCCTCCAGGCCGAGGACGGTGGAACCGGCGAGCTGGCCGACGGCGCGGCCGATCTCCTCGTCGCCAAGACCGTCCGTCGCCACCCGGTCGAGTTCGTCGCGGCAGATCTTGAGGACGTCGTGCACCTGGCTGGGCCGGCAGCCCGCGTACACGCCGAAGAGTCCGCAGTCGGCGAAGCCCGAGGTGTACGAGTAGACGCTGTAGGCGAGGCCGCGCTTCTCCCGTACCTCCTGGAAGAGGCGGGAGCTCATGCCGCCGCCGAGCGCGGTGTTCAGGACGCCGAGTGCCCAGCGGCGCTCGTCGGTCCTGGCGAGGCCCGGCATGCCGAGGATGACGTGGGCCTGCTCGGTCTTGCGGTTCAGCAGGTCGACGCGGCCCGTGGCGCGCAGTGTGCGGGAGCCCTGGCGGGGCTCCGTGGGGACGGCGTCGGTGCGGTCCAGTGCGCCGGCGCGCTCGAAGGCCCTGCGGACCTGTCGCACGACCGTGGCGTGGTCGACGTTGCCCGCGGCGGCGACGACCAGGTGCGTGGGGTCGTAGTGCTTCTTGTAGAAGCGGGAGATCTGGCCCCGGTTCAGCGCGTTGATCGTGTCGACGGTGCCGAGGACCGGGCGGCCCAGCGGGGTGTCGCCGAGCATGGTGTGCGCGAACAGGTCGTGCACGCAGTCGCCCGGGTCGTCCTCCGTCATCGCGATCTCCTCGAGGATGACGCCGCGCTCGGCGTCGACGTCCTCGGGGGCGATCAGGGAGCCGGTCAGCATGTCGCAGACGACATCGATGGCCAGCGGGAGGTCGGTGTCCAGGACCCGCGCGTAGTAGCAGGTGTACTCCTTCGCCGTGAAGGCGTTCATCTCGCCGCCGACCGCGTCGATCGCGGACGAGATGTCGAGGGCGCTGCGCTTGGCGGTGCCCTTGAAGAGGAGGTGTTCGAGGTAGTGCGTCGCGCCGTTCAGGGTGGGTGTCTCGTCGCGTGAACCGACGTTGGCCCATATCCCGAAGGTGGCGGAGCGTACGGAGGGCAGTGTCTCGGTGACGATCCGCAGACCGCCCGGGAGGACGGTTCGGCGGACGGTTCCGATGCCGTTGCTGCCCTTGAGAAGCGTTTGGGTACGGGCGACGGCCCGCCCCTTCGATGAGGGGCGGGCCGTCGTCACGGAACTACGGGACGTCACTTGTCGGCGTCGTCCTTCTTCTCGTCTTCTTCACCCTCGATGACGGGGATGAGGGAGAGCTTGCCGCGGGAGTCGATCTCCGCGATCTCGACCTGGACCTTGGCGCCGACGCCGAGCACGTCCTCGACGTTCTCCACGCGCTTGCCACCGGCGAGCTTGCGGATCTGCGAGATGTGCAGCAGACCGTCCTTGCCGGGCATCAGGGAGACGAACGCACCGAAGGTGGTGGTCTTGACGACCGTACCCAGGTAACGCTCGCCGACCTCCGGCATGGTCGGGTTGGCGATGGCGTTGATCGTGGCGCGGGCGGCCTCGGCCTGCGAGCCCTGCTGGGCACCGATGTAGATGGTGCCGTCGTCCTCGATCGTGATGTCGGCGCCGGTGTCCTCCTGGATCTGGTTGATCATCTTGCCCTTCGGGCCGATGACCTCACCGATCTTGTCCACCGGGATCTTGACGGTGATGATCCGCGGGGCGTTGGGGGACATCTCGTCCGGGACGTCGATGGCCTCGTTCATCACATCGAGGATGTGGAGGCGCGCGTCACGGGCCTGCTTCAGCGCGGCGGCCAGGACCGAGGCGGGGATGCCGTCGAGCTTGGTGTCGAGCTGGAGCGCGGTCACGAACTGCTTCGTGCCGGCGACCTTGAAGTCCATGTCGCCGAAGGCGTCCTCCGCACCGAGGATGTCGGTGAGGGCGACGTAGTGGGTCTTGCCGTCGATCTCCTGCGAGATCAGGCCCATGGCGATACCGGCGACGGCGGCCTTGAGGGGCACACCGGCGTTCAGCAGCGACATGGTGGAGGCGCAGACCGAGCCCATGGACGTCGAGCCGTTGGAGCCCAGCGCCTCGGAGACCTGGCGGATCGCGTAGGGGAACTCCTCGCGCGTCGGCAGCACCGGCACGATGGCGCGCTCGGCGAGCGCGCCGTGGCCGATCTCGCGGCGCTTGGGCGAACCCACGCGGCCGGTCTCACCGACGGAGTACGGCGGGAAGTTGTAGTTGTGCATGTAGCGCTTGCGGGTCACCGGGGAGAGGGTGTCCAGCTGCTGCTCCATGCGGAGCATGTTGAGGGTGGTGACGCCCAGGATCTGGGTCTCGCCACGCTCGAACAGCGCCGAGCCGTGCACGCGCGGGATGGCCTCGACCTCGGCGGCGAGCGTACGGATGTCCGTGACGCCACGGCCGTCGATGCGGACCTTGTCCTTGATGACCCGCTCGCGGACCAGCTTCTTGGTCAGCGCGCGGTAGGCACCGGAGATCTCCTTCTCGCGGCCCTCGAAGGCCGGGAGCAGCTTCTCGCCGGCGATCTCCTTGATGCGGTCCAGCTCCGCCTCGCGCTCCTGCTTGCCGGCGATGGTGAGCGCCTTGGCGAGCTCGGTGCTGACAGCCTTGGAGAGCGCCTCCAGGACGTCTTCCTGGTAGTCGAGGAAGACCGGGAACTCGCCGGTGGGCTTGGCGGCCTTGGCGGCGAGGTCGGCCTGGGCCTTGCAGAGCGCCTTGATGAAGGGCTTCGCGGCTTCCAGACCGGCGGCGACGACCTCTTCGGTCGGGGCCTCCGCGCCGTCCTTGACGAGCTGGATGGTCTTCTCGGTGGCCTCGGCCTCGACCATCATGATCGCGACGTCGCCGTCATCGAGGACGCGACCGGCGACGACCATGTCGAAGACGGCGTCCTCGAGCTCGGTGTGCGTCGGGAAGGCGACCCACTGGCCCTTGATCAGGGCGACACGCGTGGCGCCGATCGGGCCGGAGAAGGGCAGGCCCGCCAGGATCGTGGAGGCGGAGGCGGCGTTGATCGCGACCACGTCGTACAGGTGGTCGGGGTTGAGCGCCATGATCGTCTCGACGATCTGGATCTCGTTGCGCAGGCCCTTCTTGAAGGAGGGGCGCAGCGGGCGGTCGATCAGACGGCAGGTGAGGATCGCGTCCTCGGAGGGGCGGCCCTCCCGGCGGAAGAAGGAGCCGGGGATCTTGCCGGCCGCGTACTGCCGCTCCTCGACGTCCACCGTGAGGGGGAAGAAGTCGAGCTGGTCCTTGGGCCGCTTGGAAGCGGTGGTGGCCGACAGCACCATGGTGTCGTCGTCCAGGTACGCGACGGCGGAGCCGGCGGCCTGCTTGGCCAGGCGGCCCGTCTCGAAGCGGATGGTGCGGGTGCCGAAGGTTCCGTTGTCGATAACGGCCTCGGCGTAGTGGGTCTCGTTCTCCACTAGTGATTTCTCCATACTCGTCGTCTTTCGTCCTGCCGCCCGTGTGGCGGAGGACGGTGCGGAGAAGCGCACCCTGTGTGCGGGCCGGTCTTCGATCGAAGCTCCCGGGCGTTGCCCCGGGGGCCACTACCGAGGACCGGCGGCGGCCGTGGGGCGCCTCTCCTCGTTCTGTTGTCGTGCGTCCAGGTTACTGAGCACTGCCCGGGTCACGCACGTACACGTACAGCAAAGGGAGCGGCCCCCTGGAATCGGGGTACCGCTCCCTCCCACAGCGTCCTTACTTGGCGCCGCCGGCCGCACCACGGCGGATGCCGAGGCGGTCGACGAGCGCACGGAAGCGCTGGATGTCCTTCTTGGCCAGGTACTGCAGAAGACGGCGACGCTGGCCGACGAGGATCAGCAGACCCCGGCGGGAGTGGTGGTCGTGCTTGTGCGTCTTGAGGTGCTCCGTCAGGTCCGAGATCCGGCGGGAGAGCATGGCGACCTGGACCTCGGGGGATCCGGTGTCACCCTCCTTCTGGGCGAACTCGGACATGATCTGCTTCTTCGTAGCGGCGTCGAGCGGCACGCGTACTCCTCTTGGTGTTCGATGCGCCCACGAGTGCCCCTGGTCTTGATCTCAGGGGAGCTTCCATGACTCGGAGGCGAAGGTCCGATGAGCGCAGCCCCCAGGATGATCCGGGGACGCGTACACAAACGGCCACTGGTCAGAGTACCAGTCGTTCGGGGCGCCCCCGACGGGCCTCAGCTGGTGAGCGCCCGGATCGAGTGGTACACGTCGAAAACGGCGAGGCAGAGCGGCAGCAGCGTCAGGAGCACGAAGGCCTCGGCGACCTCCAGGAAGCGCCCCCAGAACGGGGTGACCCCCTTGCGCGGCACGATCAGCCCGATGGCGGTGATGAGCGCGGCGACGCCGGCGACCGCGGCGGTGAGCCAGATCGTACGGATGTCGAGTCCCGCGCTGTCGCCCCTGAGCGCGTCCCGGAACAGCTCGACCGGCGGGTTGAGCGAGAGCCCGAGGCCGAGGAGCACGAGCGCGGCGAGGCCGGCCCCCAGGGCGCAGCCGACCTGCGCGGTGTAGCGGAACAGATGGGCGCGCATCAGCATCGCGGCTCCGGTGGCGAGAGCCAGCAGCTGGCCCCAGACGCTGTCGGAGAAGCCGAGCACCGCCGCGGCGCCCACGGCCACCAGGGCGCATCCGCCGACCAGGCCGAGGAGCAGTTCGTGGCCGCGCCGCGCCTGAGCGGTGATGCGGTCGGCGTCGACGGGGCCCTGCGGGGCCGGCTCGGACGTGCCGTAGTCACCGGCGGTGGTGCGGGGCGGCTCGAAGCCGATCGGGAGGCGGGCGAAGCGGGTGGAGAGTCCGGGGAGGAAGGCGAGGAGACCCACAGAGAGGGGCGCGCACACGGCGGCGGTCTCGGCCGGGGCCATGCCGGTCATGATCGCGATGAAGGTGACCAGTACGCCGATGGCGGAGGCGAACACGAACGCGACGAAGGTGCCGTCGCCCTGGGGCGCCGCGATCATGAGGATCACCGAGGCCACCAGCACGGCGGCGCAGGCGAGCAGGAACTGGAGCCTGCCGATGCCCTGGCCCGCGCTGAGGGGCAGCAGCCCGGCACCGGCGACCGCGGTGCTGGTGAGGGCGCCGATCCCGAGCGCGATGGACGACCCGCGGTCCGCGTAGACACGCGCGCGTACGCACGCAAGCGCGAGAAGGAGCAGGGCTGTGACGGCGGCCAGGATGCCCGGCAGCCCGTGCATGTCGTGCCGGATGTCGGAGGTCCACAGCACGAAGCTCAGCAGGGCCAGCAGGACCGAACCGCCGAAGAGGCCGGCCGAGCGCATGAGGCTGTCGCCCCAGAGGGTGCGGTCCCGGGCGACGGCGGTGGCCACGGCGTCGGAGACGTCGTCGAAGACCGCGGGGGGCAGTGACTCGGCGAAGGGCCGCAGGGACAGCAGCTCGCCGTCGAGGATGCGCTGGCCGGCCAGGGTGCGCCCGCTGTCGAGCACGGTGCCGTCACGGCGCACCAGGTGATAGCCGACCGGGGCGTCCTGGGCCGGGCTCTGCCCCGACAGCCGGAGGATCTCCGGGTAGAGGTCGGCGACGGGGATGTCCTCGGGCAGCGCCACATCGACGCGGCTGTCGGGCGCGACGACCGTGACGCGGCAGAAGCCGGTCGCGTTGCCGGCGGGTACTCCGGGACCCGGCCGGCCTGATCCGGTGGCCGCCGTTTGGGCCGTCGTAGTCACGTGCTGCTCCCCCTCATGATTCTCCTGGACCTCCCGTGGCACGCACCCCTGGATCGCGGGCTTCCGCAGCGTCCCGAATGACCCGTTTTTTTGCGGTAGTTAGCGGATGCGTACACGCGTCGCGACACCCTACCGCCCTCGGGTCGCCGGGTACGGTCGCCGGGTACGCCAGTAGGATCCTCCCGCGGACGGAGCCCGTCGCCACGGGGGCGTCGATAGGAACAGTTCCGTCCGGCAAGGGAATTGGTGAGCTGTGAGCCAGATTGTCGTCAAGCGCCCACCGCGGGCCCTCCCCTCCGAAGTTCCGGGCGAGCAGGTGCAACTGCAACCTCCGCCGGAGTTGCCCCGCGGGCAGCAGGAGGGCGTGATGATGCAGCTGCTGCCGATGCTCGGCATGGGTGGCTCCGTCGTCTTCTTCTTCATGACGCCGAACCCGATCATGCGGATCATGGGCATGGTCATGATCGCGTCGACGGTCGCGATGGCGATTTCGATGGTCATCCGCTTCCGGCGCGGCACCCAGGGCCAGCTGGCGGACATGCGGCGCGACTATCTGAAGTATCTGACGCAGACCCGGCGGGCCGTGCTGAGGACCGCCAGGCAGCAGCGCGACGCGCAGTTCTACCTCCACCCGTCCCCCGAGCAGCTGTGGGCGCTCGTCGCCGAGGGCAGCCGGGTGTGGGAGCGCCGCGTCGGGGACGCGGACTTCGCGCACGTACGCATCGGGCTGGGCAGCCAGGAGCTCGCCACGCCGCTCGTCGTGCCCGACACCGCGCCGGTCGATGAGCTGGAACCGCTGACGGCGGGCGCCATGCAGCAGTTCCTGACGACCCACAGCACGCTGGACGGGCTGCCGATGGCGGTCTCGCTCCGCGCCTTCTACCACCTGACGATCAGTGGCGACGCGGAGTCCGCGCGGGCCACGGCCCGCGCGATGGTCGGGGCGCTCGCCTCGCTGCATTCGCCCGAGGATCTGATCATCGCCGTCGCGACCGGCCGCGAGGCCGCTCCGCGCTGGGAGTGGACGAAGTGGCTCCCGCACCTCCAGGTGCCGGGCGCCATCGACGGCGCCGGCAGCCGCCGTCTGATCACCACGAGCGTCGCCGAGCTGGAGGAGCTGCTCGCGGGCCGCCTCGACGGGCGCCCCCGCTTCCAGCCCGGCGGCCAGCCCATCCTCGACCAGCCGCACGTCGTGGTCGTGCTCGACGGCCAGTCCGTACCGCCGACGTCCGCGCTCGCGTCGGCGGAGGGCCTTCAGGGCGTCTCGGTCGTCGAGATCGTCGGCGGCGAGGTCACCGGGGCGCGCGGCGGCCTCTCCATCGTGGTGGACCCCCGCTCCCTCCAGCTGGAGTCGGGGCACGGCCTGGTGTACGACGGCCTTCCCGACCTGCTGAGCATCGAGGCCGCGGAGGCCCTGGCACGGCAGCTGGCCCCTCTCCACGTGGCCTCGGGCGGGGACGACGACGAACCGCTGCTCGCCAATCTGGAGTTCACCGATCTGCTGAATCTCGGTGACGCCGCATCGGTCGACGTCAGCAGGACCTGGCGGGCCCGCTCGCAGGCGGAGCGGCTCCGGGTCCCGATCGGCGTGGGCGAGGACGGCGCCCCCGTGATGCTGGACCTCAAGGAGGCGGCGCAGGAGGGCATGGGGCCGCACGGTCTGTGCGTCGGCGCCACCGGCTCGGGCAAGTCCGAGCTGCTCCGTACGCTCGTACTCGGGCTCGCCGTCACCCACACCTCGGAGACGCTGAACTTCGTCCTCGCCGACTTCAAGGGCGGCGCCACCTTCGCAGGCATGGCGCAGATGCCCCACGTGGCCGCGGTGATCACCAACCTCGCGGACGACCTGACGCTGGTGGACCGCATGGGCGACTCCATCAGCGGTGAGCTCAACCGCCGCCAGGAGATGCTGCGCGACGCGGGCAACTACGCCAACATCCACGACTACGAGAAGGCGCGCGCGGCGGGTTCACCCCTGCAGCCCATCCCGTCCCTCGTCCTGGTCATCGACGAGTTCAGCGAACTGCTCACGGCCAAGCCTGACTTCATCGAGATGTTCGTGCAGATCGGCCGTATCGGCCGTTCGCTGGGCGTCCATCTCCTGCTGGCCTCGCAGCGCCTCGAGGAGGGGCGGCTGCGCGGGCTCGAGACCTATCTGTCGTACCGGATCGGTCTGCGGACGTTCTCCGCGGGCGAGTCCAGGTCCGCGCTGGGCGTGCCCGACGCCTACCACCTGCCCAATGTTCCCGGTTCCGGCTATCTGAAGTACGGCACGGACGAGATGGTGCGCTTCAAGGCCGCGTACGTCTCCGGGGTGTACCGCTCGGGTGCCGAGCCCGCCGTGTCCTCCGGGCCGCTGCCGGTGGACCGCAGGCCCGTGGTCTTCACGGCGGCTCCGGTGCCGGTGCGCTATGTGCAGCCGACGGCCCAGGCGGGCGTGCCCGATGCCCGTAGGTCCGAGGACGACGCCCTGGCCGACACGGTGCTCGATGTGATCGTGCGCCGTCTTGAGGGCCGAGGGGCCTCCGCGCACCAGGTGTGGCTGCCCCCGCTGGACAATCCGCCGTCGCTGGACGAGATCCTGCCGGGACTCTCGGCGGTGGAGGGCCGCGGGCTGACCCAGCCGGGGTTCGAGGGATCGGGGCGGCTCGTCGTACCGCTGGGTGTGGTCGACAAGCCGTACGAGCAGCGCCGCGACACGCTGTACCGGGACTTCTCCGGCGCGGCGGGCCACATGCAGATCACCGGTGGCCCGCAGTCGGGCAAGTCCACGCTGCTGCGCACGCTCATCGCGGGCTTCGCCCTCACCCACACCCCCCAGGAGGTCCAGTTCTACGGGCTGGACTTCGGCGGCGGCGGTATGGCCTCGGTCTCGGGGCTGCCCCATGTCGGAGGGGTCGCCTCCCGTCTGGACCCCGAGCGGGTACGCCGTACGGTCGCCGAGGTGTTCGGGATCATGGCGCGCCGCGAGGAGTACTTCCGCAGCGCGGGCATCGACTCCATCGCCACCTTCCGGAGGCTGCGGGCGCGCGGCGAGATCTCGGTGACGGACCAGCCGTGGGGTGACGTCTTCCTGCTCATCGACGGCTGGGGCAACTTCCGCACGGACTACGAGGCCCTGGAACCGGCCGCCGTGGACATCGCGCAGCGTGGCCTCGGCTACGGCATCCACCTGATCGTCACGGCGTCACGTTCCATGGAGGTCCGGGCCAACCTCAAGGACCACCTGATGAACCGGCTGGAGCTGCGGCTCGGCGATGTCATGGACTCCGAGCTCGACCGCAAGTCCGCCGTCAACGTGCCCGCGGGCGTCCCCGGCCGCGGTCTCACCCCGGAGAAGCTGCACTTCATGGCCGCGGTGCCGCGGATCGACGGCATCAAGTCCGACAGTGACCTCTCCGAGGCCACGGCCGCCATGAACCAGGAGGTCGCCCGGCACTGGACCGCGGCGCCGGCGCCTGCGGTGCGACTGCTGCCGCGTCAGCTTCCGGCGCATGAGCTGCCGGCGGGCTATGCGCAGCCGGAGCGGGGCATCGCGTTCGGTATCGACGAGAACAACCTGGAGCCGGTCTTCCTGGACTTCGACCGGGACCCGTTCTTCCTGGTGTTCGGCGAGAGCGAGTCCGGCAAGTCCAATCTGCTGCGCCTGCTCATCAAGCAGCTGACCGAGCGGTACGAGGGGAACGAGGCCAAGTTCTTCGTCATCGACAACCGGCGAGCGCTGCTGGACGTCACCCCGGCGACGCACCTGGCCGAGTACGTGCCCATGTCCAACAACATGGAGCACCACGCGGACGCACTGTACGACCTGATGAAGCGCCGCACCCCCTCGTCCGAGGTCACGGCCCGGGAGCTGCGCGAGCGCAGTTGGTGGAGCGGCCCGTCGGTGTACGTGGTGGTCGACGACTACGACCTGGTCTCGACGTCCAGCGGGAACCCGCTGGCGAAGCTGACGGAGATGCTGCCGTTCTCGCGTGACGTCGGCGTGCGGTTCATCATCGCCCGCAGCACGGCGGGCGCGAGCCGCGCCCTGTACGAGCCCTTCATGCAACGCATCCTGGAGCTGGGCGCGCAGGGCCTGATGCTCTCGGGCGACCCCATCGAGGGCGACATCCTCGGCAACGTACGGCCGCGCCCGATGCCGCCGGGGCGCGGGGTGTTCGTCACCCGGCGCCGCGGGAATCCGCTGGTGCAGTCGGGGCTCATGGACGGGGACGGGGACCGGTAGGCGCATCGCGTGTACCGCGTGTATTGCGCGCAGGACCGGGCGGGCGGTGACAGCAGGCGATTACGCGCCACTGTCACCGCCCGCTTCGGCGTGTGCGGCGAGGGCCGAGCAGAATAGATTCCGAAATTCCGGCATCGCGAGTATTGGCTGAAGGGGGTCCCACGCATGGCATGGGCCGAGTGGGAGCAGTTGAAGGCAGATGCAGCCGACAGGGGCGGGGACACGCAGATGCGGCTCAACAAGGCCGAGCCTGGAGGCAGTGGGGCCAAGAAGGGCGACCTCGCCGTCAACCAGACCCACCTTTCGGACGTCCGTGACGAGGCCTCGAAGCTGAACAATCGCTTGTGGAAAGAGGCCCGAGTGGCGGTGCCGACCAGTGAAACGGCCGCAGGCAACCTCACCACTCAGGGGTTCGAACTCGGCGGTGCTCTCCGACACGTGGCGAGCCGGTGGGACGTCCAGCTCAAATCCCTAATGGATGCTTGTGGGCATATCTCGAACCATATGGACTTCACGAAGTACATACACCAGGGGGACGACCAGTACGTGAGAAGCCGGGTCAGCAGCATCACCACGCTCGACCAGGCCTTCGACGACGACAACGCCCCCAAGGGCGAGAAGAACAAGGCGGACAACTGATGGACCTGGAAACCCTGCGCTTCGCCACGTTCGGACAACTGGACTCTGCCGTCACCGACTGGTCGACCATGGTGAGCAACCTCGCTGTCCTGGAAGGGGACGCCCGCGATGGCCTCAAGGCAAAGGCCGACAAAGCCGACTGGTCGGGCGACAACGCCACTGTCACCAAAGGGTTCGTGGACAAGACGGTGCGCGAGTTCACTGACGCCCACAAACAGGCCAAGTCGCTGTGGAACATCCTCAAGGACACACGCAGCGAGTTGAAGGCGTACCAGGGGCAGCTCAACGAGGCCATGGAACGCGGACTGAAGAAGAACATCACGGTGACCACGACTGGCGGAGGCGGGTTCACTGTCTCGATGCGCATCGGCCCCAGCAGCACGGGAGCGGCCGTTTCCAACGTCGGCGAGAGTGACGTCAGCGCCCTCCGCGACGAGATCCAGAACATCCTCGACAAAGCGACCGAGAGCGACCACACGGGCTCCGTGGCCCTCAAGGCCCTGTCGGACCAAGCCGCTCTCGGATTCACAGGCGCCGAGTACAAGGACCGGGACGCTGCGGCCCACGCGATCGAAGAAGCCGACGAACTGTCACGTATCGCAAAGAAGGACCCGGAGGACCTCACGGTCAAGGAGTTCGACCGACTCAACGCCGGGCTGGAGAAGATGGCGGGCGACGAGCTGTTCGCCGCCCGCTTCGCAGAGAACCTGGGGGCCCAGGGGACGCTGGACTTCTGGGCTGGGCTGAACGATCCCCATCACGCCATGGACATCGGCAGGCAGAGGGTCGACCAGTACGACGATCTTCAGAAGAACCTGAGCCTCACTCTGGCGACCGCCAGTCAGAGCGATACACAGGGAATGACGAACTGGAAGCGCGACATGGTGGATCTCGGCAGCCAGCCGATTTCCAAGAATTCCGGCACTCTGGGCTTCCAGGTGATGAGCAACTTGATGCGATGGGGAAACTATGACAACAAGTTCCTCGACGACTACGGAAACGAGCTCATCAAGACCGAGAAGAAGTTCACCGACAACGGACGTCACGGCGCCTGGACGCCCATGGGGATGGATCCTCTCCTCAACCGGACGGGATCCGACTCGGGGTCGGACCCGATGACCGGCTTCATGGAAGCGCTGTCGAACAGCCCTGACGCTGCTACAGAATTTTTCAACGACACCTTCGTGACGAAGGATGAGGATCACGAGTTCAAGGAAGATGCTGATGGGAACGGGAAAAGAGAGATGAGGGAGCTCAGCAACTTCGACTATCTCTTCGAGGAGCGCGACTGGCCGGAGGACCAGAACGACAAGGGAGACGACAGCATCGCCGGCCAGAATGCCATGGCGTTGGCCCTGGAAGCGGCGACGACCGGGCACCCTGCAGGGGAAATACCAGCGGCGGGCCTGCCGGCTCATAACGCGAGTCAAGCAAAGCTGATGGAGGATCTCACCGCCTCCATCTCGGAAGATCCGGAACGCTTGACCGAGCGTGGATACATGTCCGACAGCGTCGGCCAGATTGTGTCTGAGTATCTACCTGACATCAACAGGGCGACCACCGACGCCGGCGAAGAGAACACGAGTGTTCCGAAACTCTTCCCGATCGCTGGCCACGCAGCGGATCTGGAACACACGGATGTAACTCGCCTGCTGGTGAGCCTGGGGCAGAACCCGGAAGGCTACAGCGCTGTCGAAGTGGGCCAGAAATCGTATATGGCCAGCCTCCTCGACTACCACCTGAATCCCGACCTCCCCGATGACCAGAAGTACCCACACTCCACAGAGGAAACAATCAAGGAAATTACTCGCAGATCAGGTGAGATCGGGGGGACTCTCGCCATCGGACGTCAGGAGGCTGTACTGGGCGAAGCGAACGAGGCTGACGGCGACTTCGAGCATGCAGTAAATCAAAAGAAGGGAATCGCCTCAGGCGTCATTGGCACTGGCGTGGGTGTCGGGACCAGCTTTATCGCCAGCCCGATCGTGGGGGCGGCAGTGGGAGGAGCGGCAGGGACTGTGAGCGGGGCAGTCCTGGAACAGCTCTTCAAAGATACCGAGCCAGAAAATATGAAAGAGGCAGGAAAAACAGTAGGGGAGCTTTGGGAAGACAGCACGGAGAGAAACACTGAGCTTGCCAGGATTGCAGCAGACGGCGCCGGCAAGACACACAAATCGACCGACATAGACCAATTCTCAGAGTGGACACGAGAAGGCACGCGGGACGGATTCAATGACGCCTCCACGGCGGGCCGACAGATGGCCAACGATCTCGAAACCGACATACCCACGTAACCACAAAAAAAGCAATTACCCAATTTGGAAAATCATTGCATCAGTCTACCGCGTTCCCACATTCCACACTCGAGGGACTTGACATGGAAATATCACCACTGGACAGGTTCATCAGCCGAAGATTTCTCTACTCAATCTTTTGGGCAACAATCGTTGCCGTATTCAGCTCGTCCTGCTCAGTGCCCGAAAAGTCATACGAGACGCCGTCCTCACTCTGCGGTAAAACCGTTTCTCGCGATCTTCTAGATCCCCTCATGCCCCCTGGGGATAAAGTGTCCGTAGTGTCGCGCAATACCACAGAAGGAATCAGAAGGTGTCGCGTCTACGTGGATGATAAGGAGGTTCTGTCAGCAAGCTCAGAATGGCTCAGCAAGGATAAGTCATTGCTCGATGTCGCCGCCATGGCAAATAACGGCGTCGATCTCAACGACAAGAAGACAGCAGATGGGAACTACATTTACTCGGCCACGGGGGCGGTGGGGGAGGTTGTATGCTCTACGCCCCCGACACCTGGCGAGCGAGTGTTCGCAAGTATTAGAATTTCGGGTGGGAAGCCCAATTCCCAGGCACTCAAAGATCTTATTCGCGAGTACACAGAGAAGCTCAAAAATTCCGACCACTGCTCGTACTGAACTTGATCCGGTGATGTCGGGCTGTTCACCGAACATCGTGCTGGTGGCTTCGGTAGTCCTGGTGGGGTGAGATATCCGCAGGGCGGCGGCTTGACCGACGCCGAGAGAGCTTTGCGAGAGCGGGTCCGGGTCCAGGCCGTGGCTGGCTTCGAGGCTGGCGAGAAGAACCGGGAGATCGCTGCCACGTTGCGGGTCTCGGAGCGGTCGGTGGAACGCTGGCGGCGCCAGTGGCGCGAGGAGGGACCGGCCGGGGTCGTGTCGAAGGGCTCACCTGGCCGGCCTCGGCTTTCCGACGCGTAGATGTCCAAGTTGGAGCGTGAGTTGGAGCGTGGCCCGCTGGCCCATGGGTGGGCCGACCAGCGGTGGACGCTGGCCCGGGTGCAGACGCTGGTCGGCCGCATGTTCCACGTTTCGTACACCTGGAGGGCACGTGGCAGCTGCTGCGGCGGCACGGCTGTCCTGGCAGCAGCCCGCCCGCCGCGCGATCGAGCGCGATGACGACGCGGTGGAGTTGTGGCGGCGGGTGGTCTGGCCGCGGGTAAGAGCACCGCCGGTGAACAACGCCTGGGTGGTCTTCGAGGACGAAGCCGGCCAGTCGATGACGCCGCCAGGGATCCGGTCGCTGGTCAAACGCGACATCGGCAACCTCGCCGCCGCCAACCTCAATCAGGTAACCCGAGCCGTCAAACGCAAGCTCAAGATGATCCAGTACCGCCCGCATCTGATCGACGGCTGCCTCGCCGGCGCCGGCATGACCCTCGGCTGACGGACACAGGGCCGTCGTCCGGACTCCGCGCTCAGTCGGGTGCGTTGCGGGAGTCCTGTGCCTGGAGCACGAGAGAACTCCACCGGACACCGTCCCGACCGTGGAGATCGGAACGCTCACTGCTCAGGAGCGTCCGCAAGCCGTGTGTTGCACCCAGCTCGACTGTCTCAGCAGCGGACACGTCGAACATGTGGCGCCCATCAGGCACAGGACCATGGCGAAGGCTGACGAAGAATCGGCCGTCAGGCATCAGCAAGGCTGAGATCCTGGCCATCGCCTGTCCACGTTCCTCAGCATCCAGATGCATCCATACCGCAGTAGCGAAGACCGCATCGAACCGGCCTGGGCACTGGCGAAGCGCAAGGGTGGGCATAACGTCGTCAACCCACTCGATTGCACTGCCTGCGTGGATTCGCTGCCCATGCACCCGTAGCTCCGCCGTCGGCTCGACGGCCACAACACTGTGCCCCAGGGCTGCCAACGCGGCCGCATCACGCCCCGTGCCTGCACCGATGTCGAGGATCCGTGCATGCCCGGCGGGCACCAGGCTCAGCACGTCACGGTGGACCTCACCAAAGGTGACCTCCTCGTATTGCACCGCCAGCACGTCCGCCGCTCGCGCATACCCAGCGGTTCCCCTGGCCTGCCCGACACTGTCTCCGTCGGCGCCCAATCGATCACGCATGGCCAAAGCGTACCGACCCTCAGCATCACTCTGCCGTATGGTCGCGGCTACTGGAGCACTCCATCGGCCACGAAGCCCGACATCACGCGTTCAAGTTCATTGGCAGAGGCTCCCGGCAGCCGAGAGCACCGGACCCGGAAGGGGTGCGGCAGCCTCGCCAGTCGTCCGCCGTCGCCCCAATGGCCATCCCCTCGCGGCTCCATCGATCGCGTACGGCGCGAAGCGCACGGCGATGAACCGGCCCCCCGAAGCCCGAAGGGCCTGGCGAGCCGACCTCGCCGTCCGCAACGGTGTGCTCGGCCGTCCTGGGGCCTGCGTCGCCCCCGCACTTGCACGCTCCACCCGGGGGCCAGGTGAAACTCGAACTAGCAAGAGGCGCTTTCGGGCCAACTCCGCGACGAGATCGATCAAGCACGAACACTGCGTAATCAACCGCTTCCGCACCTCTCACGCGTGCCGGGAACCCAGCTGGACACCTGTCCCCAGGCTGGAAAGGACTGTCGTTCACGAGCCAACCAGGCTGGAAACCGCTGTACCCGTTCCCCCTACACCTTGCTAACTTCCGGGTCTCAGAGGCATTGAAAAGCACATGCGAAAGGGCGGTACATGACCTCCCCAGCTCCAGCGCCGAAGATCCCTCAGCTATGGGTTCCGCTCCCCTCGGGAATCCATCCCAGTTGGCGCGAGATCGACGAACGCTCGGCCGCCTGGTTGGACCGATTCGGCCTCTACTCCGACCGAGCGCAACGCGATCGGCTGACACGGATCTCCGTGGGCGAGATCACCAGCCGCGGCGCCCCCTCCGGACGTGTGCCGGCGTTGCAGTGGACCTCGGACTTCCTGATGTGGCTCTTCGCCTTCGACGACGAGTTCTGCGACGAAGGGCCGGTCGCGGCCTCCCCGGACGCCACGCTGCTCATCATCACGAAGCTCCAGCGCATCGTCGAGGTCCCCTGGGCGGCGCCCACCGACGACAACTACAGCGCGGCGCTGCGTGAATTACGTCTGCGACTCGACGAATTGACCACGCCCGTACAGACCGCCCGCTGGTCCGCCGGCTTCCGCGCCTACCTCCAGGGCCAGATCTGGATGGCCGCCAACAGCGCCCAGGGGCGGGTGCCCACCCTCTCCGACCACCTGGCTGTCCGGCTCGACTCCTCCGGGGTCAAGATCTTCTCGACCCTCAGCGAGATCATCCACGGATACGACCTCCCGGCGGCGGATTACGAACGCCACGACATCCGTGGGTTCGTCGAGGTCTTCGCCTCGATCATCGGCTGGTCCAACGACCTGGTCTCGTACCACAAGGAACGCGAACGCAGCCAGGACGGCTACGGCAACATCGTCGACCTGATCGCGTACGAGCAAGGATGCACGCTCGATGAGGCGGTCAGCGAGACCGCCATGATGCACACCCGCGCCATGGCGCTCTACCTCCGCCTGCGCGACCAGATCCTGCGGGACGCCGGCCCTGAACTGCAACGCTGGATCACGGACTGCGACTCCTGGATCCGCGCCGACTACGACTGGTCCCTGACCACGAATCGCTACGTCAATCCGGAGAACCCAGCCGACCTTCCCGCCGGCAGCGCCGCCGCACCCTTCCAGGAGCGGGAAGCGGACCAGCCTCTGCCGATCGCCAGCATCGCCTGGTGGTGGGATCTCGTGAAGGACTAGTCACCGCAGGCTCGACGTCATCTCGTTCGGTACGGCCAGCAGGCTGTCGGCCGTACCGGATTAGTTGCGGTGGCTTCCCCGGCAGGCGCTCCCCGTGGGCGGCGGCAAGGAGCGGGCCAGGAGGCTGCCCCGCCGCTCTCGTTCAGACCGATGAGCCAGCTGCAAGCGTGGTGAATGCCGACCAGGCACCCAGGGATACGGCCAGTGGACGCGTCTGCGTACATTTCGAGTCCCGGACGAGGACGGTCGCGTGGTGTGCCGCTACTTCGACGCAGTTGTCGCCCTCGCTCCCGCTGTAGCTGCTCTTGAACCATTCCCGCTCGGCGGTGTTCATAGCGCTCCTCGCATCTGTTCCAGCAGGCTGATCGTGGCCCTGCAGTCAAGGGCCTGCGAACGCAGCTTGCCATAGCGTTGGAGTAGAACGCTTACGTCCTTCGGTGCCGTGAGCAGGCTGCTCGACCGCTGCCCCTCGGTGTATCCGGCCCACTGGTGCTCAGGGGTCTCGGCCAAGTACATGTGCCCGTCGACTCCGCAGTGGTCCTCCTGCCGCAGGGGCATGATCTGAATCTCGACGTTGCGCAGCCTGCCAACGGACAAGAGATGATCGATGCTGGCCCGTGTGACTTCGTCGCCGCCCAAGCTCCGTTCCAGGACGGCCTGTTCAATGATGAAACTGAACGCAGTGTTGGGCTTTTGCTGGATGACTTGCTGCCGGTCGAGTCGGGCAGTGACCTCCCGCTCCAGCTGCTCCTCGGTGACCGGCGGCAACCGTCGCTCGAAGATCGCCCTGATGTACGCCTCCGGCTGCAGCAGCCCCGGGATCGCCCGGCACTCGTACGCGTACAAGGTGATCGCGTCCTCCTCGATCCCAGCCCACTGCCGGAACCACGACGCCAGCCCCACCTTCCGCGTGAGGCTCCTCGCCGCCGCCACCAACACCCGCGCCGCCGTTGCCCCCAGTACCCCCTCCGAGCGATCCAGCAGGTCCCTCGGGGGGAACCGCTTCCCCTGCTCGATCTTGGCGATATACGCCGCCGAGTACTGGACCAGCGGCGCGAACTGCTCCTGGGTGAGGTGAGCCTCGTCCCGGAGCGCCTTCAGCACCGCCCCGAACGTCTTGAGGCTGTCCGACAGCTCCGGCTCGCTGCTGGCCGCGTCCCCGGCCCCGTTGTCCGACCGCATAGCCACCGTCCACCCTTCCGTGCCCGTACCCGTGCCCGCTCAGCGCTGGACCCGACCGTGCTGCCTGGTACAACGCTGACGCCCCCCATGGTCACGGGCAGCTACCCACCCAGTCCGCGCGGTCAACCCATACAACGGATTCTGTATCAGGGCGGGCCCTGTGGGCCTTCGGTCACGTCCGAGTCACTCCCCCGGTGTGGGGCTTCGCACTGGATAAGGGAACTGTCGTTGCCGCGTGATTCGCCCTGACGCCTCTCAGGCCCGGCCGGCGAGAGGCCGCCAGGCGTTCCAGGTGTCGAGTCGCTGTCGGTAGGCGGCTTCCACCACGGGATAGGGATACTCACCGAGGAACAGCCGCAGAGGCGGTTCCTCGGTGTCGACCAGTTGGAGGATGACGTCTGCGGTCGACTGCGGATCCTGTGGTGCGCGGGCGGTGGCACCGGCCCGGCGCGCCTCGCGGACCGGTTCGTACGCGGCGATGGGCTCCGTGTGCACCGCGGACGAACCGGACCAATCGGTGCCGTAGGGGCCGGGCTCCACGATCGTGACGCGGATGCCGAGCGGACCGACCTCCTGGGCGAGTGCCTCGCTCATCCCCTCCAGCGCCCACTTGGACGCGTTGTACAGGCCGAGGGTCGGGAAGGCGGCGAGGCCGCCGATGCTGGAGACCTGCACGATGTGACCGCTCCCCCGGGCACGCAGGAACGGCAGTGCGGCCTGCGTCACCCACAGCGGGCCGAGCAGGTTGGTGTCGATCTGGGACCGGGCCTGTTCCTCGGTGGTCTCCTCGACCATGCCGAACAGGCCGTAGCCGGCGTTGTTCACCACCACGTCGAGATGGCCGAAGGCATCTGCGGCGCACTGCACGGCGGCGGTGACCGCGGGCCGGTCGGTGACGTCGAGGCGGAGCGCCAGGACGCTGTCCCCGTAGGCGTCGACGAGGGCTCGCAAGGACTCGGGGCGGCGGGCTGTGGCGGCGACGCGGTCGCCGCGGGCGAGGGCGGCTTCGGCCCAGATCCGGCCGAAGCCGCGGGACGCGCCGGTGATGAACCAGGTCTTCTTCATGCATCGATCCTGTGCTCCCCGCCGGTCCGCAGCCAGCACCCCGGAAGGGTTACCCTCCGGCTATGGCGACCGACAACGTCCTGGGGAAGTTCCTGAAGGCCAGGCGGGGACAGGTTCCGCCCTCCCACGCGGGCCGGCCCATCCCTGGCCGGCGCCGGGTCGCGGGGCTGCGCAGGGAGGAACTGGCCCAGCTGGCCGGTATCAGCGAGCCCTACCTGACCAGGCTGGAACAGGGCGTCGACCGGCACCCGTCACCGCAGGTACTGCGGGCGCTCGCGCGGGCACTGGAGCTGGACGCGGACACCACGGCGTACGTCCTGGCACTCGCCGCCCCGGGTCCGGTACGGGTATCGGAGACCGAGGTCACGCGGGACGTGCACCAGTTGCTCGACGCCTGGGCGGACAGTCCCGCGTACGTACGCAATCGGCGGTTCGACGTGCTGGCCGCGAACAAGCGGGCACGTGCGCTCGCCCCGATGTACGAACCCGGGCACAACCTGGCCCGGGACATGTTCCTCGCCCCCGAGGTCCGTCAACTGCTCCCGGACTGGGCGGAGATCGCCGCTCAGACCGCAGCAGCCCTGCGTGCCGAGGCGGACTCTCGCGACCCCAGGACCGTCCTGCTCGTCGCGGAACTGGAGGCGGACGACGACTTCCGCCGCCTGTGGGCGCGGCACGACGCGCGGCCCTCACGCGACGAGCTCAAACGGTTCGCGCATCCGGTGGTCGGGGAGCTGTCCCTGCGGCGGCAGGCGCTCACCGTGGGTGGTGCCGAGGAGCAGGTCATCATCGTCTACCAGGCGACGCCCGGAAGCCCTTCCGAGGCCGCGCTCGGTCGGCTTCCGTGAGGTAGGAGAGGCTCGGCGGTGCGCATTCAGTGTCGCGGAAGCCGGCCGTGGGCCGAAGCCGGGGCTGCGGGCGCCGCGAACGTCGTCGTGCCTGCCCGCCCAGACGCAGCTCGCTCATTCCTGATGGCGCCACGTCCGCTGCCAGGTGCTCAGGCTCTGCGGCGTTGGCGGGCGAGGGCGAGAGCGGTGGCACCGAGCACGACCGCCACTGCAACTCCGCCGAGGATCAGGACCAGTTGAGTGCTGCTGCCCTGCTCCTTCTCGCTGCCCGCGCCCGCCATAGCGGCGTCATCGGCCCCCGCGCTCTTTGCGGGTTCGGCGGAGGCGGTTGCGGCGGGCGAGGCGGTGGAGCCGGACGTCTTCTCGTGCGTGAGGGGGCTGATGTCCGGGTCGCCGGGATCTCCCGTGCCCTTGAGGATGTTGACCGCCGGACGGATGACACCGTGACCGAGGTAGTCGTTTAGCGTGCCCTTTTCCCAGTCACCTCGACCAGCGGTGTCGAAGAGAAGATTGAGGACCTGGTTAGCTGTCCATTCCAGGTGGGCCGACCAGATCAGGGCAGCGGCTGCTGACGTGATGGCCGTGGCTTGACTGGTGCCGCCTTCAGAGTCGCAGTAATCCTGAAATTTCGAGTCGCACCACAGCGGAATTCCGTCACCCGGGGCCGCAATGTCTACGATTTTTCCATGTTGGGAGTAAGCCGAGGCCGCACCGCTGCTGTCCGTAGCCGCAACGCCAGCAACCTGTGGGTACGCAGCAGGGTACTGCTCCTTGTTTCCCTTTTTCGCATTGTTTCCCACACCTGCAAAGAAGAGCTTCCCCTTGCTCTCGGCGTATGCGACAGCTTCTCGCTCTCCCCTCCCTGGGTAATCGCTAGCAAACGACATACTGATGATCTGCGCATCACTATCTGCCGCAGCACGGATTGCATCTTCAGTATCATCCGCATTTACTGAATTCTCATTCTGAAACTTCGTATCAGTGATCCGCATCGGGATTACCTTCGCGCCTGGCGCGAGACCCTTCAGACCCCCGCCCTCGCCGGTTCCGGCAATAAGCTCAGCCATCGACGTGCCGTGGCCGTCGTAGTCGTCGTACTCATCGCCGTCTGCCCCTGTGGCATCAAACCCCTTGAGGACCTGCCCCTTGAGAGACGGCGTGGTTGGGTTGACCCCGGTGTCGATGACAGCAACCTTGATGCCTTCCCCTGTGGTCGTCTTCCACATCTCCTCGGCATGCATAGGTTCGAGATACCACTGCTTCGACTGCGCATCGGCAGCGACCGCAGAGGGAGCAACCCCTGCGAATCCCACGGTCCAGGCAGCGGCCACAGCCATCGTGCCGAGCAGGCGCCCTCTCCGTCCGAGAGACACACGACGCTTCCGGGTCTGGCCCATTCCTACTGTCATCCTGACTTCCGAACCCTCCCTGCGCCTGCTCGGTCACAGGACTACACCACGACACACGTCAGGGTGGGCACCTCCCGTGCGTGCCCACCCTGGCCTGTTGCTCTTCGGCGAGTCCTAGTCGAAGTTGGCCCTCGCCCGCTTGTCACCAGCGTGGTAGGACGAGCTGGCGTCGCGCACCTTGCGAGAAATCTCCGTCAGGGCGGCGTGGATCCCCTTGGCATCGCGGTCCCAGCTGATCTTCGAGGTGTCGAACGCCGACTTGGCCTCGCCCTGCCAGAGTTCGGACGCGCTGGAAACCACCCGCTTGATGGCCGCAAGGTCTTCGTCGAGCTGCCTGCTCTGCCGATCGATGTCCCCGGCAGCCTGCTCCAGGCTCGCGTAAGTGACAACCATCGTGCCGTCGTTGGTCGGCATACGATCCTCCCCTTCAGTCCAGTTCGGTGTGATGACCCGTACGAGGTACGGGTACGGCAAGGTTTAGAGGTAGTTGATGGCTGACGTCTTGGCCTCCGCGCCGGCCGAGTAGCCGTCGACGACGTCCACGCCCTGGAGCGCCTGCCTGATCTCGTCCTCGTTGTTGCCCGAGATCGTCCGGGCCGCCTTGATGGCTTCCTGGTAGTTGGCCAATCGGACGGCGATGTTGCCCATCCTCTTGTTGATTTCGTCCTGCTTGCCGTTGAACGCGTTGGCCCCGATACCCTTCCAGGCACCTTCCAGGCTGTCGATCGTGGCCTGCAGGTTCTTGACCTGGGCCTTCACGGAGTCGAACCGCGTGCCGAGTTCGTTCTCCAGCTTGAGGAGCATGTCATCTGAGAGCTTCTGATCTGCCATGGTGCTGGCTTCCTTCCTGGTGCTCTTGTTCGGTCCCAGCGTTGCTGCCGGGATGCGTATGAGGACTACGGCCGGTCAGGCGGTACGGCGCTTGCGGACAAGCGCGAAAGCGCCTCCGCCGAGCACGAGCACGACTGCAACTCCGCCGAGAATCAGGCCCAGTTGACTGTCGTCGTTCTTCTCAGTGCTTGAGCCTGCCATAGCGGCGTCGTCGGCCTTGTCCGTCTTCTCAGGCTGTGACGAAGCTGATGCGGATGCGGCAGGCGAGGCAGTGGATCCGGCCGTCTTCTCGTTGGTGAGGGGACTGATGTCCGGGTCACCAGGGGTCCCCTTGCCCTTCAGGATGTTCATGGAAGGACGGATCAGGCCGTGACCGAGGTACTTGCTGAGCGTGTCTTTGTCCCAGTCCCGACTGGCAGTGTCAAAAAGTACGTTGAGGACTTGATTAGCGGTCCAGTCCGGGTGTGCGGACCATACGAGGGCTGCGGAAGCGGAAGCGATAGCCGTTGCCGCACTGGTCCCTCCGTCGCCGTCACAGTAACCCTGGAAATCCGAGTCGCACCACCGCGGAATATCATTTCCAGGGGCGGAAATATCTACAACGCTCCCGTTCTGAGAGTACTCAGCAACCTTGCCATCCCGGTCCGCTGAAGAGACGCCGACTACCTGTGGGTACGCAGCAGGATATTGATCCTTGTTCCTTTCCTCTGCATTATTTCCCACTCCCGCAAAGATCAATTTCCCCTTACCCTCTGCGTACTTGACCGCTTCCCGCTCCCTATCGTCGGCGAAATCGCTAGAAAATGACATGCTAATGATCTGCGCATCACTATCCGCCGCCGCCCGAATGGCATCTGCAGTGTCATGAGCATTCACTGAATGTTCATTCTGGAACTCCGTGTCGGTGATCCGCACTGGAATGATCTTCGCGCCAGGCGCAAGGCCCTGCAGTCCCTCGCCCTTTCCCGTTCCAGCAATCAGCTCCGCCATGGTGGTGCCGTGCCCGCGATAGTCGTCGTACTCATCCCCCTCCGCACCCGTAGCATCAAATCCCTTCAGGACCTGCCCCTTCAGGGATTTGGTTGACGAGTTCACGCCAGAGTCGATAACAGCTACCTTTACGCCTTCACCCGTGGTGGTCTCCCACATCTCCTCGGCTTGCATTGCCCTGAGGTACCACTGCTTCGACTGCGTGTCTGCAGCGTTTGCGGAGGGAGCTGCCCCTGCGAATCCCACGGTCCAGGCAGCGGCCACAGCCATCGTGCCGAGCAGGCGTCCTCTCTGTCCGAGAGACACACGACGCTTCCGGGTCTGGCTCATTCCTGCTGTCATCCTGACTTCCGAACCTTCCCTGTACCTACTCGATCACCGGCGGTGCGGATCCGCGTCGGCCGGCCTCCCAGGTCTCCCTGTCCTCCGTCAGGTAGTCGGGACGCTGCGTGCCGTCGTCCTGGTCCTCGTCTCCGGAGTCCTTGCGACCTGCAGGGCCACGCACAAGGCCCGCGCCACCGGAAGTGAAGCCCTTTGCCCCTCCGCCGGGGCGCACGGCGCCTCCACGGGGTGTGCCCACGACTCCCTTGGTGCTGGGAGTGCCTCGCCCAGTGGGGCGTGCCGCGTTGTTCGCTCCGCCTGCTCCGATCACCGTGCCGTGCGGAACTCCGCGCGCTCCGCCGGGGGCACCCGCGCCCGGAACGGCGCGCTGCGGTGTTCCACCTACGATGCCGCCTCTGCCAGCACGCGGACCGGTGGCTCCTGGCGTTCCTGCACGGTTTGTTGGCGTTGGCCTGCCGCCCGTAATGCCAGAACGGCCGGCATTGGGGTTTTGCGTCCCGCCCCCTGCGCGTCCAGCGGTTCCTGAGGACGAGCCCCCTTGCATGGGTGAGGGGCGCCCCATGGGGGGCTGGCTGCGGCCATTCGCTACAGGGCCGCCTCCTGATCGAGTGCTGCTGTTCCCTGTCTGGCTGATGGTTCTGGGTGCGTTTGGCATTCCCTGGAGCCCCCGTGAAGAACCCTTCGCCATGGGGTTGACAGGGCCGGGGAGCATGAGTGAGGTCGGGCCTCCTCCTGGTGCGGTCGGGCCCGTAGTCGGTGTTGGGGACGGCGTACTGGGAGCGGTCACCGGGGGCACTGGTGGGGCGACACTGTTGATTTCTACCGAAGTGCCCTTGTCCAGGACGGGCTGCACCGCCTCAGGCGCCTCATAGCCACGGCCCCCTGCCACAGAGCCCTTGCTATCAACCACCGAATGGTTCGTCACACTTCCGGAGTCCACAGTGCGTGACGATTCGGAGCCTGTTGACGAGCTTCCAGCGTGGAGAGGCGGCGCGATATAGCCATGCGGCTTAGGCATATCGACATCAAGCTTCTTGTCGAACCGCGGCGGCTCCTGTGCCGCCAGCGTCTCCTCCGAGACCGCGTAGTACGACGCCAGCCGATTGGCCTGGTTGATGGCCTCCTGGCGATCCTTCTCGACCTTCACCGCCGCCGCGTACTCCGGATTTGCCTCAATCTGCGCCGGGCTCTCGATGTCGTCCGGGGCCTTGCGGATGAGCCGACTGTCCCGGGGCGGGAGGGATTTCCGGACCGAGGCGAGGCCCGTCCCCGCCACGGTGATCTGCGTCCCTGCCGTCTGCGCGAACTCGCCGAGCTTCTCGGCATGGGCGACCAAGCCGTTGCCCCAGTCGCGGAAGGCGACTCCGGATTCGCCCTCCCACTCGACGCCCTTGATGAAGTTGCCCAGTTCATGTGCCGCGTCGTTGATCGAGGTCCTTGCTTTCAGCAGTGCCTGACCCGCGTCTTCGAGGTCCTCCGGCTTGGAGTTCTCGATCAGATCGATCAACGCGTTGAGCTGGTGGCCCTCGAAGGACGTCCGACCCGAAGAGCCGGAGCCCCCGAAGCCGAATACCTCCATCACGACCTGCACCTGGCGGTTCACGTCCGTGACAATCAACTGTCCCTCGACGCGCTCCGTGTCCTGCTGCCGTTGCTCCGCAGGGGTCAGGTCGGGCTGCGCCTCGGAACCCGATCCCGGCTTCTTCGGTTCGCTCATTCGGCTGCCCATCCCCCGTCGCTCTGCTTGTCGGCGTTCTGCTCCGGCTTGTTCGCCTTTTCGCCCTGCGCCTTCTCACGCTCCGCGTCCATGTGCGCCTGGATCTCGTAGAACCGCCGCCGTGTGTCCTCGTCCACGTTGTCGAAGCCGACCGCCGCCGCGTGTACGCCCAGGCTCAGGTACTCGATCTGCTCGCCCAGCGACTTCGACAGCGTGACGAGTGACTCGTGGACGCGGTTGTACTGGGCGTAGAGCCCATCTGCTTCCGCAAAGCCCGTGTTCTGGCCGCTGAAGGCGTTGCGCGACACCGTCTGTGCCGCGACCTTCGACTTGCCTGCCGGTGAACTCTCAAGGTCTGCCAGCAACGCGTTCACGCTTTTCTGGAACTTCTCCAGGGCGCCTACCCCGCGTTGGAGATCCCCTGTTCCTTTGCCCACGTTGCTGCCCTTCCCCGTTTCCCCGTTTGCTCAGGCTGTTTCGCGTTGCTATCGCACCCGCGTGAACAGCACTGACCCCATACCATTACTCTAGCCAATGCCACTGACAGGACCAACTGTCTTGTCCATCACGTGACTTCTCAGCCATCAGCCGCCGCCCGGGCGTCCCAGCCGGCGTTGCCTGTCGCGTACGGCCACCGCCGTACCAGCTATGGCGGCCACCAGCACTCCCCCGCCCACCACGACGTAGGTCGCGAGCCTGGCGTTTCGTTCGTCGGCTGTTTCGCCCAGGTGGAGCGCGGCCGGGACCGGTGCCTTGCCCTTGCTCACACCCTCGCGTGCCACCGGTTCCTCGATGGGCTTGTCGTCCTCGGTCAGCGCTCGTACGGGGTCCACGACGCCCCAGCCGACCAGGGGGTCGTGGCCTGCGATCGAACGCTCCGCCGTCTGCTCGATCTGGGCGACGATCTGCTTCTGCGTCCAGTCCTTGTGCTTGGCCTTGATGAGGGCCGCGACTCCGGAGACGTACGGCGCGGAGAAGCTGGTGCCGTTGTCGGAGCAGTGTCCCCCGCCGGGCACCGTGGAGACCATGTCCACGCCGGGGGCCGCGACGCCCACGAAGTCGCCGGACTGGGAGAAGGCCGCGCGTTCGTTGTTGCGGTCCGAGGAGGCGACGGCCAGGACACCCTCGAAGGAGGCCGGGTAGGTCTTCTTGACGTTTCCGCCCAGCCCGTCGTTGCCCGCCGAGGCGACGACCACGATGTTCTTGGCCAGCGCGGCGTTGATCTCCTGCTGCAGCACGGCGGCCGGCTTCACCGCGTTGGCAGTGTCCTGGGAGATGTTGATGACGTTCGCGTGCGCCTCGTTGACGGCGTAGTGGATGGCCGACGCCAGCGTCTCCGCCGTCCCGTGGCCCTCGGCGTCGTTCTGCTGGATCGGGATGATCGTGGCGTCGGGAGCGAGGCCGGTGAAGCCGGTGCCCTTCATCTCCCGGGCGGCGATGATGCCCGCGACCTTGGTGCCGTGACCGACCACGTCGGTGGTGCCGTTCTCCTTGCCGCGCTCGATCTTGTTGCCGTTCTCGTCCTTGATGTTCTTGTCCAGCAGGTTCTTGCCGCTCTTGGCGTCCACGGCCTTGGTGAGCTGCGGGTTCTTGATGTCGACACCGGTGTCGATGACCGCCACCCGTACGCCCTTGCCGGTGGACTGCTCCCACAGTTCGTCCATCAGCACGCGTTGCAGCGCCCAGGGGCGGCCCGCGTACACCTTCGAGTCGGGGCCGAAAGCGCACTGGGTGGAGTCGTCTGCGGCGGCGGGCAGTACCGGCAGCGTGACGAGCAGGACAGCCGTTGCCGCCGCGGCCGTCAGGAGGCGACGGCCATGAGGATGGCGAGAGGAGCGCGTGGTGGTCACGTGGTGGCTCCTCACGAACCCTGCGGCTGGCGGGCCGCCCCGGTCGACAGACGGGGGCCGGTCGGCAGGAAGGTGGACCAGGCGGCGGGAATCGGTGTGGGGACGACGTCCTTGTACCCGAGACGGTTCTGCGCCTGCTGCGCCTCCTGCTGGCTCGCGTCCTTCTCCTTCTGCGTCCCGGACTCACCGATTCCGGAGTCGTCCTCCGCGCTGTCGCCGTTGGACTGCATGGCGTAGCGCAGTCCGGTGTCGGTGACCAGGAAGAGCGGACCTGAGTCGGGGCTCGCCCCCTTGAACTGCCGGAAGAGCTGGCCCGATCCGGGGGTGACGTAGGCGCTGCTGGAGCCGGTGGGGAGCGTGGCGGGGAAGCTGGTGCCGGCCCAGGTGCTCAGCGTGCCGGCGCCGTCCTTCTCCGAGACTCCGCGCAGGACGTTGCAGACAGTGTTACGGCTGCCGCTCGCCGTGCTCCCGGAGTTGACGGCGGTCGCCTCGTTCGTCGGCCACTTCCGCTCCTGTCCGAACGCCTTGCCGGGCTGGAACGCTCCGGCGCTGACGTTCTGCGCCTTGCCGCCCTGGTTGAGGTCGACCAGGGCGCGGCTGCCGAGCAGGAGTTTGGCGACGAAGTCGGACACCGGGGCGACCCGGCCCTGCAGGACCACGTACTGCTGGGTCCCGGTGCCGGAGGTCGCGGCGAGGATCATGCCCACCTTGTTGTCCTCGTCCGACAGCTTCCCCGGAACACCCGCGTTCGCACCAGGAGCCCCGTCGATCTCCGGGATGCTGACCGGGTCTCCCTTGTGCAGGGTGTCGAGCCAGTCGACGGACACCCGCTGGGGCTCACGGTCCGGGCCGAACAGGGTACGCAGCAGCAGTTCGTCCTTCTCCACCGCGTACGCGGTGCCCGTGGCGTCCACGATGTAGCGGGTCTTGTCCGGGCCCTCGACGTACATCACGTCGCCGCCCCGCAGCTTGCTCGCGCCCTCGGTCTTGCCCTGCTCGCGCTGCGCGAGGACGAACACGGCCTTCTGGATGGCCCTGCCGCCTTCGCCGGGCTGCTCGCAGACCGCCCAGCGCTTCGTGGCGGCGGCTTCCTTCTCGTCGGGCAGGCGATCCGGGGCGTACGGGATACCGAGGGTCGCACCGTGGGGAATCTTGCCGCTGTCGAGGACCGACTCGTCGACGTTGACGACCGTGCCCTTGTCCGCATCGAGGAGGAGTTTGGCGCTGGTCATGTTGAGCACGGGGTGGAGCTGGTTCTTGCCATCGGTCTTCAACACCACATAACGGGTGGTGGACTTGCTGGCGATGATGACGTTCTCGTACGGGGTGTCCCACTTGTCGGGTGCCACCGGCTTGAACATCCCCCAGGCGCCGAACACCGCCAGGACGACCACGCCGACGACCGCTCCGGGCACCACCGCGCGTAGCGGTCGCGGCGCGCCCTCTTCCGAGCCGGAAGGGTGGGGCTGCAGGAACTGTGCGACCAACCTCCGCTTCGCGAAGGTGTAGGCATTGAGTTCGTCCCGCCGTGATGCCATGTGCGCGCTGCCCCTTCTCCCCAGTGGGCGACCAGGTTCCCACACCCTCGGTGGACCGCTGCCGTCGACCGGGACCCCTACTATGCCTGTTGGCACTTGGCTCTCACCGCTCAGGTAGGGTGATCGCCCGATCAACGCCCGTGTAAAAAACGGTGAATACGGACACGAGGGGGCAACGCGGCGATGGCTGCAGCGACGGGGGAGCGCACGGGGCGGGCCAGCCGGCGAGCGCCCGGCCCTTCCCGGCGGCAACGCAGCAACGGGCCGGACGCGACAGCCCCCCTTCAGCCGACGGGCACTCCCGCGGCGGCCACGCTCCATTCGATCTCCAGGACCGGCCGGGTCGGACCCGCGCTGCGGCAGCTGGTTCTTGTCGAAGCGGCCCTGGCAGTCGCCGTGGTGGGAGCCGCGCTCGGCGGCGCCTGGATGATTCCCGCCGGTGTGATCGCCTGTCTGCTGGTCCTGCTCGCGGTGGTACGCCGCCGGGGCAGGGCCGTGCAGGACTGGCTGTCGACCGTGTCGGCGCTGCGCCGTCGCAGGCGTACCGCCGTGGCGCCGCCCGCCGAGACGGAGCCGCAGTTGGCCCCGGTGACGGAGAACGTCCCGGGGTTCGCTCCGTACATCTATGTGGACGGCGCCCGCCGCACGGTGGGCATGATCGGGGACGGCACGTTCCTGACCGCTGTCGTACGGGTCGAGGCGAGCGGTGAGTCGCTCCGCCGGGCCATGGGCGCCCGGGCGCTTCCGCTGTCGCTGCTGGGCGACGCGCTCGCGGTGGACGACATCGTGCTGGAGTCCGCGCAGCTCGTTCAGCAGGTGCGGCCCGCTCCTGCGCCGCATCTGCCGGAGAGGTCGGTGGCCCGGCTCTCGTACGCTCCTCTCCAGGACCGCACTGGGGCGCCGGCGCTGCGGATGACCTGGGTGGCGGTGAAGCTGGATCCGGAGCTGTGCCGGGAGGCCGTGGAGGCCCGCGGTGGCGGGATCGGCGGAGCCCAGCGGTGCCTGGTGCGGGTCGCGGACCATGTGGCGAGCCGGATCACGGGTGCGGGCTTCCGGGCCTCGGTGCTGGATCAGGACGAGGTGAACTCCGCCGTGGCGACGTCCGCGTGTGCGAACCCCATCCTGTCGGCGCGCGCCGGCCGCCAGGACGCCGCGCCTCAGCGACGGACGACGGAGACGACGCGGGTCTGGCGCTGCGACGACCGCTGGCACACCACGTACGCCGTGGACCGCTGGCCCGAGCTGGGCCGGGGAGCGACCCCGCTGCCGAGGCTCGTCGCGCTGCTGACGTCGGTGCCCGCGTACGCGACGACGTTCAGCCTGACGGTGCGTCGCGGCGCGCACCAGGGGCACATGTCCGTGCGCGGCCATGTACGGATCACCGGTGGCTCCGACACCGAACTCGTCGGGGTACGCAGGACATTGGAGCAGGCCGCCCGGCACGCGGAGGTCGGTCTCGTACGACTGGACCGCGAGCAGCTGCCGGGTGTCCTGGCCACGCTCCCGCTGGGAGGCGCACAGTGACGAAGTCCATCGCTCCGAGGCGGGGACTGCTGGGTCCCCGTCATGCCGGCCATACCCTGGCGGCCGACCATCTGGGCGCGCTGTCGCTCCCCGTGGGGGACGACGGGGTGATCATCGGCGACGACGCCGAGGGGCGCCCGCAGATGATCGGGTTCCACCGGCCGGCGCCGTACGACGTCCTGTTGATCGGCGGTCTGTGGACCGCGCAGGTCCTGGCGCTGCGCGCTGCCGGTACGGGGGCGCGGGTCGCGGTCGAGACGGGCCGCACTCAGGCGTGGACGACGCTGGCGCAGGCCGCGGGCGCCGGTCTCGAGTGCATCTCGCTCCATGACGTGGGCCGGGTCCCGCCGACCGGTGCGACCGTGGGCAGCCCGGTGGTGGTGGTGCGTGACTGCGGGATGCGTCCGCCCCGTGGCCGGGTGGTGTCGTCGCCGTGGCAGTCGGTGCTGACACTGCTGCCCTATCTGAGCCCCGTGGCACCCCGGTTGATGCGAGCGGCGACGCTCGTGGGTGTGCAGCGGGTGTCGCCGGGTGAGGCCGAGCAGATCGGCCGGATCCTCGGGCTCGCGCGGGCCGAGAGCGAGGCCCTTCCCACGCTGGCCGACGGTGTCACGCTCTGGGTGGCGGGCCGTGAGCGCCACTGGGTGATGACGGGCGCGACGGACGTGGAGACCGGATTGCTGGGCACCGCTCGCAGGATGGACTGAAACCTGTCTCGTTCGCGCCCCGGACCCGCCGCTTTTCTGGATGATTACGGGGGAACGACACAGTTCGACCGAAGGGACGTGCGTATGGGCACCCAGCAGGAAAAGGACGAGCTCTACGCTCTCGACATCTCGGATGTGGAGTGGCTGAGCGCACCCGGTACCGAGCAGGTCGAGGAGCGGGTCGAGATCGCCCACCTCCCGGGGGGCGGGGTCGCCATGCGTTCGTCGCTGGATCCGGAGACCGTGCTTCGTTACACGGAGGCCGAATGGCGCGCGTTCGTGCTCGGCGCGCGGGACGGCGAGTTCGACCTCAAGTAGGGCAACCGCACGGTGTGACCTGAGCGGCGCGGTGTCACCGGCACGGTGTCACCGGTGCGGGGGCACTTACGCGGTGTGGGGGCGGCTGTCGGGGACGGCCGCCCCCTCCCCGCGTTCCAGTACGCCCCGGTGCACGACAATTCACCCGTTCCCTTACGTTCTGCCGCACTCGGCCCACCCCTGGGCCGCAGCTGATCCCAGGGGCAGTTGCCGGTGAGCGATACGCCCTGCCGTAGTCCGCCCCATGGCGATTAGGGTGGGTGGGGGCGCGGCAGAGGAACCTGCGGGCAGGCACTGCGCGTCGCAAGGGGGAGAGCCGGGCGGACCGGACAAAACGGGAACGGTCGCCCCCACCCACCACGGCACAAGGGTGCTCGACCACACCAGGAGGCAAAGTGAACGGCGATCGGGACGAGATCAGCGGGGGATGGAACACACCCGTCGACGAGTCGTCCGACGCGGATCCCGCCGAGATGACGGGTGAGTTCACCATCGACTACACCCCTCCCGCCTGGTACACGCAGAACGCGTCGGGCGACTCCTCGGGAGGAACGGGGTCGCACCTGTCGCCGCCTCCGCCGCCGCAGGGGGCGCCGGTGTCCGTACCTGGGCTGCCGGCTTCCGGCGGATTCGAGCCGGGGCTGCCTCCGGCTCCGGCCGCACCGTCCGAGGCGGCGTCCGCCGCCTCGTCGGAGCCGCCCTCGCCTTCCTACCAGCCCACTCCCCCGGCACCGGCTCCGGCTTCCCCCGCGACGGGCTCCGCCGAGTCCGGCCCCGCGGGTGGCGCGGCCGGTCCGTTCGGGGGCGGCGATGTGGAGAGCGGCGCCACCATGCGCTTCTCTCCGGCCGCGCTCAAGCGGGAGATCGCCGAGCGCGAGGCGGCCAAGGCCGACGGGGGGTCCGAGAGGGGCGCCGACGACGGCAGCGATGCCGCTTCCACGGCGTCCGGTTCCGCCGATTCACCCGAAGGTCCCGAGTCCGCCGAGTCCCCTGAGTCCCCTGGGTTCGCGTCTTCTGCCGCTTCCTCCGACGCCGATGGCACGGATCCGGCCGGTCGGCTCGGCGCCGACGTGGACGAGGACGCGGGCTCGGATGCGGATACGGATACGGACGAGCAGGCGGACGCCGGGGCATCCCTGGAGTCCGAGGCGTCACGCGAGGCCCGCGAGGACACAGCCGGGACCGGATCCCCGGAGGCGGACGCCGAGCAGGACGACGAGCCCGCGGACTCCGTGACCGATGCGGAACCCCAGGACACGCCGCCGGCCGGTACATCCTTCGGGGGCGCGTCACCTTCCGACGCATCGCCCTCCGACGCACCCCCGTCCGACGCCCCGCCGCCGTTCGCTCCGTCCGGCGAAGCACCGTTCGCGGATGCACCGTCCGGCGAAGCGGCGCCTGCCGAGGCGCCGTCCTTCGGCGCGCCGTCCGCCGACGCATCGCCGGCCGGCGCACCACAGGGCGCCCCGCCGTCGAACATGCCCGCCCCCTGGTCGCCTGCTCCGCCCGCGCAGGGCGCCCTGCCCCCGCTGCCGCCTGCCTTCCAGCCGGCCGCACCGCAGCCGGCCGCACCGCTGCCCGCGCCCCAGTGGCCCGCGCAGCAGCCCGCTCCTGCCGCTGACGCGGCGGGCGGTTACGGATTCCCGCAACCCCCGACCCAGACTCCGACGCCACCTCCGCCCGCGCAGCCGTCCCCGGCGGCGCCCCAGCCGCCGGTACAGCCCAACGCGCCCGCGCCGCAGGGTGGTTACGGCTTCCCGCAGCAGGCACCGCAGCAGCAGTTCCCGGCGCAGGGCTCACCTCAGCTGCCGCCGGCCGCGCAGCCCCAGGGTGGTTACGGGTTCCCGGCCCCCCAGGCCGGCCAGCCCCCGCAGTTCCCCGCGCAGGCGCAGCAGGGGGCTCCGCTGCCCCCGCAGGTCCCCCAGCAGCCGGGCCCCGGCACGCCGAACCTGCCCGCCCAGCAGCAACAGCCCGAGGCCTACCAGCAGCAGCCCGCGCCCCAGGCCCCGCCCGTCGACCCGCGCACCGGGTCCGCCTGGCCGACGCCGGTCACCCATGACCAGCGCGAGCGCTCCGTACCGGGCGCCCCGCTCGGCTACACGGCCGCCGTGGAGCTGTCGTCGGACCGGCTGGTGCGGGGCAAGCAGAAGGCCAAGAGCAGCCGCAACCCGTCCGGCGCCTCCCGCTTCAAGCTGGGCGGGAAGAAGGAGGAGGCCGAGCGGCAGCGCAAGCTGGAGCTGATCCGTACGCCGGTGCTTTCGTGCTACCGGATCGCGGTCATCAGCCTCAAGGGCGGCGTCGGCAAGACCACGACGACCACGGCGCTCGGTTCGACCCTGGCCACCGAGCGGCAGGACAAGATCCTCGCCATCGACGCCAACCCGGACGCCGGCACGCTCGGCCGGCGGGTGCGCCGCGAGACCGGGGCGACCATCCGCGACCTGGTCCAGGCGATCCCGTATCTCAACTCGTACATGGACATCCGCCGTTTCACCTCGCAGGCCTCCTCCGGCCTGGAGATCCTCGCCAACGACGTGGACCCGGCGGTCTCCACGGCGTTCAACGACGAGGACTACCGCAGGGCGATCGACGTCCTGGGCAAGCAGTACCCGATCATCCTCACCGACTCGGGCACCGGCCTGCTCTACAGCGCGATGCGCGGGGTGCTGGACCTCGCCGACCAGCTGATCATCATCTCGACACCGTCCGTCGACGGGGCCTCCAGCGCGTCCACCACGCTGGACTGGCTGTCGGCACACGGGTACGCGGACCTGGTGCAGCGCTCCCTGACCGTCATCTCCGGTGTCCGCGAGACCGGGAAGATGATCAAGGTCGACGACATCGTGCAGCACTTCGAGACCCGCTGCCGCGGTGTCGTGGTCGTGCCGTTCGACGAGCATCTGTCTGCGGGCGCCGAGGTGGACCTCGACATGATGCGCCCGAAGACCCGCGAGGCCTATTTCAACCTCTCCGCGCTCGTCGCGGAGGACTTCCAGCGTGCCCAGCAGCAGCAGGGGCTGTGGACGGCGGACGGCGGCAGTCCGCCGCCGCAGTTCGCCCCGCCGATGCCGGGACAGCAGGCGCCCGGCCAGCCGATGCCCGGTCAGGTGCCCGGCCAGCAGCCGTACGCACCCCAGCCGCAGCCCGGCCAGCCACAGCCAGGACAGCCCTACCCCGGTCAGCCGTACCCGGGCCAGCAGTATCCCGGGCAGCCGTACCCTGGACAGCCGCAGCAGCCGTATCCGCCCCAGCAGCCGTACGGCGGGCAGCAGCCGCCGCCCCAGCAGGCCGCCGCGCCCCAGCAGGGCTACCCGCCGCCCGCGGGTCCGGGCGCCCAGAACAACAGCTGGCAGCAGCAGCCACCCGCCCAGGCTCAGCCCGGCGGGAGTCAGGCGGGACCGCCTGCGCCGCCCGCGCAACACGATGGCCAGGCACATCAGTCCGGACAGCCCGGACTGCAGGGCCCCGTTCCGCCCGCGGGATGGCAGCAGCACCCCCCGCAGCCGCCGCCGGCGCCTCAGCAGTGAGGCGATAGAGGTCTAAACCAATGAGGGCCCGCACCGTTCGCACGGTGCGGGCCCTCGTCGTATTCCCGCAGACCACACGCGGTTTGGCGGACCGTTGACGCGACTCGACCGCCGCTGATAAACCTTCGCTTCACCAACTGGCGAACCAGAGATCTGCCCGCCTTCACCATGCGAGTCATGACGCGAGGTCCACGTCCATGGTCACAAGAACCTCACCACGCTCCTCCCGCCCACGCGGCCGTCTGCGTATTCTTCTCGCCTCCGGAGCCGCCGCCCTGGCGCTGGCCGCCGGTTCGGTCGTCCCCGGAAACCCGTTCGGCCCCGCCCCTCAGGCGCAGGCGGCCGACGGCAAGTCGACCCTCACGGTCGCGGTCGCGCAGAGTGTCGACTCCCTGAGCCCGTTCCTCGCCCAGCGGCTGGTCTCCACGAGCATCAGCCGGCTGATGTATGACTTCCTGACCAACTACGACGCCAAGGACAACCACACGATCCCCGGGCTCGCCACCGAGTGGAAGACCTCGGCGGACAAGCGGACGTGGACGTACACCATCCGGCCCGACTCGAAGTGGTCCGACGGCGAGCAGGCCACCGCCGAGGACGCGGCGTGGACCTTCAACAAGATGATGACCGACGAGGGCGCCGCCACCTCCAACGGCAGTTTCGTCTCCAACTTCAAGAAGGTGACGGCACCCGGCCCGGACAAGCTGGTCATAGAGCTGAAGCAGCCTCAGGCCACGATGACGGCGCTGGACATCCCGATCGTCCCCAAGCACGTCTGGGAGAAGGTCGGCGACTTCTCGAAGTTCAACAACGACACGAAGTTCCCGATCGTCGGCAACGGGCCCTTCATCCTGACGGACTACAAGGTCGACAGCTATGTGAAGCTGAAGGCCAACAAGGACTTCTGGCGGGGCTCGCCCAAGTTCGACGAGATCGTCTTCCGGTACTACAAGGACCAGGACGCGGCGGTCGCCGCCCTCCGAAAGGGTGAAGTTTCCTTCGTCGCCGGAAGCCCGAGCCTGACCCCCGCCCAGGCCGCTTCGCTGAAGTCCGCCGACAACATCAAGGTGAACGACGCCCCCGGGCGCCGCTTCTACGCGCTGGCCACCAACCCGGGCGCGCAGACCAAGGACGGCAAGAAGTTCGGCGACGCGAACCCCGCGCTCCAGGACGAGAAGGTCCGTAAGGCGCTGTTCATGGCCGTGGACCGCTCGACCATCATCGACAAGGTCTTCCAGGGCTACGCCGTGGAGGGCGCGGGCTACATCCCGCCGCGCTTCGACTCGTACTTCTGGGAGCCGTCGGCCGAGCAGAAGGTCGCCTACGATCCGGCGAAGGCTGGCGCCCTCCTCGACGAGGCAGGGTACAAGAAGGACGGCTCGGGCAAGCGGACCGGCAAGGACGGCAAGCCGCTCGACCTGCGCATCCTGTGCCACGCCACGGACCCCAACGACAAGGCGGTCGGCAAGTACCTCAAGGAGTGGTGGGGCGAGCTCGGCATCGGTCTGAATGTCGACTGTCGGGACAACGTCTCCGACCCCTGGTTCGCCGGTGAGTACGACCTCGCCTTCGACGGCTGGTCCGTCAACCCGGACCCGGACTTCGTCATGTCGATCCACACCTGCGCCGCGCTCCCGACCAAGGCGAAGCAGACGGCGGCGACCGACAATTTCATGTGCGACAAGCAGTACGACGAGCTGTACGCGAAGCAGCTGGCCGAATACGACCCCGCCAAACGGGCCGACCTCGTGAAGCAGATGGAGTCGCGGCTGTACGACACGGGGTACATGAATGTCATGGCGTACCCCAATGCCGTCGAGGCCTACCGCACCGACCAGATCGAGTCCCTCACGACGATGCCGTCGGACGCGGGCAACATCTACGGTCAGGACGGTTACTGGAGCTGGTGGTCGGCGGTCCCGGCCGCCGGTGCGTCGGACGGTTCGTCCGGCGACAGCGGCAGCTCCACCGGAGTCCTCATCGGTGTCGGAATCGCTGTAGTCGTCCTCGCCGGTGGCGGGCTGCTGTTCGCCATGCGTCGTCGTTCCACCGCGGAAGACCGTGAATAGTCCATGAGCACAGAAAGCACTCCCGCGCTCGTGAAGGGCGCGGCGGGCGTGGACGCTGTGCAGACCGACGGTCCGGCTCCGGCCGGGCCGTCGGCCCGCAGTCCTCGCGCCCGCAGCACGACCGCGTACCTCCGCTATGCGGCGGGCAAGCTGGCCGGTGCGGCCGTCTCGCTGTTCGCCGTGCTCGTCACCAGCTTCTTCCTGTTCCGTCTGATCCCCGGCGACCCGGTCAAGCACATGACCGGCGGCCGGCAGGTGTCGACCGAGCAGATCGCCGCGATGCGTAAGGAATTCGGCCTGGACCTGCCGCTCTGGCAGCAGTTCACCGAATACTGCGGCAAGGCCCTGACCGGGGACTTCGGTACGTCGTACCAGTTCCACGCGCCCGTCATGGACAAGATCGCGGAGGCGCTGCCCGCGACGCTGCTGCTCACCGGGACCGCGTTCGTGATCTACACGGCGATCGGGATCTGGCTGGGCGCCAGGTCCGCCTGGCGCAACGGCTCCGCGGGCGACCGCTTCCACACGGCCTTCGCGCTGACGCTGTACTCCGTGCCCTCCTTCTGGCTCGGGCTGCTCCTGATCATCACCCTGTCCGTCGGTATCGGGCCCATCCCCGGTCTCTTCCCGACAGGAGGCATGGAGTCCGGCAGCGAGAGCGGCTTCGCCTACGTCATCGACGTGGCCCACCACCTCGTGCTGCCGGTCATCACGCTCGTCGCCGTCGAGTACGCGCGCACCCTGCTGGTGATGCGGTCCTCGCTGCTCGACGAGATGGGCAGCGACTATCTGACGACGGCTCGTGCGAAGGGGCTCCGCGACGACCTCGTACGCCGCAGGCACGCCGTCCCGAACGCCATGCTGCCCACGGTGACGCTGCTCTTCGTCAACCTGGGCAACACGGTGGCCGGTGCCATCCTGGTGGAGACGGTGTTCTCCTGGCCCGGCCTCGGCGGGCTCTTCTACCAGGCACTGAGCGTGCCCGATCTGCCACTGGTGCAGGCGCTGTTCTTCATCTTCGCCGCCGCGGTGATCCTGATGAACACGCTCGCCGATGTGATCTATCCGCTCCTCGATCCCCGGGTGGGCCGATGACGACCACGACCGACGCCGCGCCTGCCATCGGCCCGCGCGCGCTGACCTGGGCCCGCCGGCGGCAAGCCGCGGCCCGCTTCTGGCAGCAGTACCGCGGACACCGGGCCGGCCTCGTGGGCCTGGCCGTGCTCGCACTGATCGCCCTGACCGCGCTGGCCGCCCCGCTGCTGGTGGGCGTGGACTCGCAGAGCGTCACCGCCGCTCCGGGCGGCCCGCTGGAGGCACCGAGCTCCGAGTTCCCCCTGGGCACCGACCAGTTCGGCCGCAGCCTGCTCGCCCTCCTGGTGTGGGGCACACGGGTGTCGCTGACCGTGGGGTTGCTCGCCGCGTTCCTCTCGGTGGCCATCGGGACCCTGGTGGGCATCACGGCCGGTCACTTCAAGGGCTGGTACAGCACCGTCATCATGCGGATCACGGACTGGTTCCTGGTGATGCCGACGCTGGTGCTCGCCATCGCGCTGGCCACCGTACTCTCGCGGTCCCTGTGGACGACGGTCCTCGCCATCGGCGTGACGACCTGGCCGACGACCGCGCGCCTGGTGCGTGCGCAGACGCTGTCCGTGGAGTCGCGTCCGTACATCGAGCGGTCCAAGGCGCTCGGGGGCGGGCACGGCCACATCATGTCCCGTCATGTGCTGCCCAACGTGATGCCGCTGGTGCTCGCGCAGACCACACTGGTGATCTCCACCGCCATCCTCACCGAGGCGACGCTCGCCTTCCTCGGGCTGGGCGATCCCACGATCGTCTCCTGGGGCGGGCTCCTCCAGGACGCCCGTGAGGCCGGGGCGGTCAGCTCCGGCAACTGGTGGTATCTCGCTCCGCCCGGACTCGCCATCGCGGTCGTCGCCCTCGCGTTCACGCTGTGCGGCCGCACCATCGAGTCCGTGCTCAACCCCAAGCTGGGGGTGTCCCGTTGACCGCCGTGAAGACCGAGAGCGTTCCGAAGCCGGAGACCGGGCAGCCGTTGCTCGACGTCCGGAATCTGCATGTCACCTACGGCACCGGGGCCTCGGCCGTCCCCGCGGTGCGGGGCGTCGACCTGAAGGTCGAGGCCGGTCAGAAGCTGGGCATCGCCGGGGAGTCGGGCTGCGGCAAGTCGACGCTGGCGCTCGCCCTGCTGCGGCTGCTGCCCGCGTCCGCGTCCCTGAGCGGCGAGATCCTGCTGGACGGCGAGGACATCCTCACCATGAAGTGGGGCCGGCTGCGCGCCGTGCGCTGGGCGGGGGCCTCGATCGTCTTCCAGGGCGCGATGCACTCGCTGAACGCCGTGCACCGCATCGGGGACCAGATCGCCGAACCGATCCTGCTGCACAGCAGGGCGACCCCGGCCGCCGCGCGCAGCCGCGCCGGTGAGCTGCTGGAACAGGTCGGCCTGCCGGCCGCCCGCGCGGACGCCTATCCGCACGAGCTGTCCGGCGGTCAGCGCCAGCGCGTGATGATCGCCATGGCCCTGGCCTGCGACCCACGGCTGGTCATCGCGGACGAACCCACCACCGCACTCGACGTGATGATCCAGGCGCAGATCCTGCGGCTGATCGAACAGCTCGTCAGCGAGCAGGACCTCGGCCTGATCATGATCAGTCACGATCTGGCGGTGCTCTCCGACACCTGTGACCGGCTGTCGGTGATGTACGCGGGCCGGATCGTCGAGGAGGGCCCCGCCAAGAAGGTCTACGAGGGCGCCAGGCACCCCTACAGCAGCGCGCTGTCGGCCGCCTTCCCGCGCATCGGGGACCTCGCGTCGCGGCACGCACCGCGCGGCCTGCCGGGCGACCCCCCGGACCCGTCGGCGCTGCCATCGGGCTGTACGTTCCATCCGCGCTGCACGGCTGCGCTGGGGTCCTGCGCCACCGAGGACCAGGAGCTGCGGCCGGCCGGGCGCTCCCGGCGGGCGGCCTGTGTGCTGGTGGAACCTGAAGCGACCGCCCCGGCCGATCCGCACGGCGGTACCGAGGAAGCGAGGAGCACCTCATGACGACCACTCCCCCGGCACCGCTGCTCAGCGCCCAGGCGCTCGAGGTCGCGTTCCCCGGCCGGCGCGGAGCGGCGACCGCGCGGGCCGTCGACGGGGTCGACCTCGACATCCGTCCCGGCGAGATCGTCGCCCTGGTCGGTGAATCGGGCTGCGGGAAGACGACCCTGGCCCGGTCCCTGCTCGGCCTGGTGCCGCCCACGGCCGGCCGCGTCACGTTCGGCGGCGAGCCGCTCGACTACACCGGCCGGGCGCTCAAGGCGTACCGCAAGCGGGTGCAGCTGGTGCTCCAGGACCCGAGCGGTTCCCTCAACCCACGTCACACGGTGTACGACGCGGTGGCGGAGGGCCTGCGCATCCACGGCTACGCGGGCGACGAGCGGGAGGCCGTGTCCGGGGCGCTGGCCCGGGCGGGGCTGCGACCTCCGGAGCGCTTCTTCCTGCGGTATCCGCACGAGCTGTCCGGCGGTCAACGCCAGCGGGTCGTGATCGCGGGTGCGCTGGTCCTGGAGCCGGAGCTGATCGTCGCGGACGAGCCCGTGGCCTCGCTGGACGCCTCGGTGCGCGGCGAGATCCTGGCCCTGCTGCTGCGGCTGCGTGACGAACTGGGCCTGTCGGCCCTGGTGGTGACGCATGATCTGGGTCTCGCGTGGAACATCGCGGACCGGGTGGCGGTGATGTATCTCGGCCGGATCGTGGAGACGGGTGACGTCGAGCAGATCCTCACCGCTCCCCGGCACCCGTACACCCGGGCGCTGCTGTCCGTGCTGCCGGAGGCGGACGGCGATCCTGTGCTGCTGGCGGGCGAGCCGCCGGACCCCTCGAAGGTCCCGTCCGGCTGCCGCTTCCATGTCCGGTGCCAGGTCCTGGCCTCGGGCGAGGCGGAGCGCGCGGGCGTCGCGGACGCCTGCCGTACGAAGGAGCTGCCGGTGCTGGGCGGGGGCGGCAGCACGCAGGTCGCGTGCCACTGGGCGGCGGCGGAGCAGGTCACGGTCTGAGAGGGGCCGGGTGGTGGATCGTGCCCGCCAGCTCGCCCAGCGGGCGGCCCGTGCCACCCCAGCGGTGCTGGATGATCTCGGCGGCGATGGAGACGGCCGTCTCCTCCGGCGTACGGGCTCCGAGGTCGAGGCCGACGGGTGAGGCGAGGCGGGTCAGTTCCGCCTCGTCCACCCCAGCCTCGCGCAGCCGGGCTACCCGGTCGGCGTGGGTGCGTCTGCTGCCCATGACACCGATGTACGCGGCGGGTGTGCGCAGCGCGGCGGCGAGCAGCGGCACATCGAACTTCGGGTCGTGGGTCAGGACGCACAGGACGGTGCGGGCGTCCACCGGGGTCGATTCGAGGTAAGTGTGCGGCCAGGCGCGGACGACCTCGTCGGCCGTGGGGAAACGCTCCCGGGTGGCGAAGGCCGGGCGGGCGTCGCACACCGTCACCCGGTAGCCGAGGAAGGTCCCGATCCTCGCGGTGGCCGCGGCGTGGTCGATGGCTCCGAAGACGAGCATGCGGGGCGCGGGGGCGTGGGTCTGGACGAAGACGGTGACGTCCTGCATGCGGCGCTCGCCGTGCGCGCCGTACCGGGTGGCGGCGGTGGCTCCCTGGGCGAGCAGTCCGCGTGCGTCGTCGGTGACGGCCGCGTCGAGGCCCTCGTCGCCGAGAGAGCCGCTGACGCGGTCGGCCAGGACCGTCAGGCGGGCACCGACCGGCGCGGCTCCGGACACCACGGTGGCGAGCGCGACGGGTTCCCCCGCGGCGATGATGCCGACGAGTTCCCGCAGCGCGTCCCGGTCGGCCGCGTCGACGAAGGGACGCACCAGCACGTCGATCGTGCCGCCGCAGGTCAGTCCGACGCCGAAGGCCTCGTCGTCGCTGATGCCGTAGGTCCGCAGCTGTGTACGGCCCGTGGTGAGCGTCTCGGTGGCGGTCTCGTACACGTCGCTCTCCACGCACCCGCCGGAGACGCTGCCCGCCACCGCGCCCGTGGCGGTCACCGCCATGACGGCGCCGGGGTCCCGCGGCGCGCTTCCCCGTACGGCGACGACGGTGGCCAGGGCGAAGAGCGTGCCGGCGGCGTGCCAGTCGCGCAGTTCCGACAGCAGTTCGCGCATGTGCGGACGTCCTCCCGGCTCGACGGCTCCTGCCCCCGACCATGCCCCGGGGCGGGCGCGCGCACCACAGGAAGGCGTCAGGCCTCCGTGTGCGCCGCGATCAGCTCGCTGGACCGCTTCACATCGGCGGCCATCGCCACGAGCAGGTCGTCGATCGAGTCGAACTTCAGCATGCCGCGTACGTAGGCGAGGAAGTCCACCGCCACGTGCAGCCCGTAGAGGTCGAGGCCGACGCGGTCGATCGCGTACGCCTCGACGGTCCGCTCGGTGCCGTCGAACTGCGGGTTGGTGCCCACGGAGATCGCCGCGGGCATCGCCTCGCCGTTCACCGTGAGCCAGCCGGCGTAGACACCGTCGGCGGGGATCGCGGTGTGCGGCAGGGTCTCCACGTTCGCCGTGGGGAAGCCGAGCTCGCGGCCCCGCTGCGCGCCGCGCACCACGACGCCTTCGACGCGGTGCGGGCGGCCGAGGATCTCCGCCGCCCCTTCGACGTCGCCCTCGGCGATCAGGCGGCGGGTGAGCGTGGAGGAGAACGGCTCTCCGCCGCCCGCGTCACCGCTCACGTAGAGGTCGATGACCTCGACCTGGAAGTCATGGGTCGGACCGAGCTCGGCGAGGAAGGCGACATTGCCCGCGGCCCGGTGGCCGAAACGGAAGTTCGGGCCTTCGATGACGAGCTTCGCGTGCAGCCTGTCGACGAGCACCTTCTCGACGAAGTCCGCGGGCGAGAGCTTCGAGAACTCGGCGGTGAACGGCAGGATCAGCACCGCGTCCACCCCCAGTCCGGCCATCAGCTCGGCACGCCTCTGGTGCGGGGCGAGCAGCGGGGGGTGGGTGCCCGGGCGGACGACCTCACTGGGGTGCGGGTCGAAGGTGACGACGACGGAGGGCACGCCCAGCTCGCGCGCCCGGTCCACGGCACGGCCGATGATCAGCTGGTGTCCGCGGTGCACCCCGTCGTAGGAGCCGATGGTGACGACACTGCGCCCCCAGCCCTCAGGGATGTCCTCCAAACCACGCCAGCAGTGCACTGTGACCGCTCCTCGCCCGAACCTGTGTACGTGTGTATGTCCATTACGCAGGTCTAAGACTGCCATGCTCGCGTTCCGTGGCCTGCATCGGCACCGGGATCACGAGCCCCGAACCCTCGGGCTCCTCCACCGTCCGCCGGGCACCGGGGCCCACCAGCGCGGCCCACTCCTGCGGGGCGTCCGCCAGCCACCGGGTGACGAGGGCCGCGAATCCGGGCACGTCCCGGGCGAGTTCGATCAGGCCACGGTCGAAGCGGGCCGCGCCTTCGGGCGTCCGTACGAGAAGCATCCCCGTGCGGTGCACCAGGGCGCGGGTGCGGGCTTCGGGGCGGCTGCCGGAGCCCGCGGCGGCAGCCCGCAGCAGGGCTTCGAGCACCTCAGGGTCCTGTCCCGTCTCCTGCTCGAACTCCAGCAGGACCTCCAGCAGCTCGGCCCGCAGCGGCCGCGATGCTGCGCTTCCCGGGGCGGCGAGCACCTGGGCCAGCGCGGCACGTACGGACGGTGGCGCGGGACGGTCCCGCAGCAGCCCGGTCACCAGGGGCAGCAGGAGCGCGCGGGCGGCGGGGCTGTGCTCCAGCCTGAGGTCGACATAGGCGGCGGTCCCCTCCCCGGCGTCCTCCCCCGGACGGCCACGGCTGTCGATGTAGCGGCGTACGAGACCGGGGGCGTGCAGCGCCAGGGCGGGAGAGTCCAGGGCCGCGAGCCTGCGCAGGACACCGGCGGCGGCCTCCCCCGGCAGCGACAGGCGGGCGCGCAGCGCCTCGAGGACCGGCTCGGGGTGCTCCGGGAACACTTCGGTCAGCAGGGCCAGCGGCAGCCGGGGGTCCCCGGCTGCGAAGAGCCGCAGGGCCTGCGGCAGATGGCGGCCCCCGGTGTCCGGGTCCCGTACGAGGACGGTGAGCGCCCGGGCGTGCAGGGCCGTGTCGTCCGGCCTGGCCAGCAGGGTGAGTGCCGCACCGCGCAGCAGGGCGCGGTCGGAGGCGCGGAGGGGCCGGGCGGCGGCGAGCGCGGAGTGGACGGCGGCGGCGGCGCGGCGCTCGGGCCGCTCCTCGTCGCGCGCCCACCGGTCGACGGCCCGGCACAGGGCGGTGGGATCGTCCTCGGCGAGGGTGGTGAGCAGTTCGGCGGCGCGCGGGTGGACGGTGTCGACGAGCGCCTCGGTCAGGTCGTCGACGGCGAGGTCCCGGCGGGCGTACAGGAGGGCCTGCGCGGCGGCGGCCACGGTGAGCCGCATCGGCAGGCCGTCCCCCGCGGGCAGCGGGCTCTCGTCCGTGAACCAGCGGCACAGCAACGCCTGGACCGTCCTGGGCCGGGCGGCGAGGCGCAGGGACACGGCGTCCAGATAGCGTTCGCCGCCGTCGGCCCGTGGGGCACCGTCGGCGGGCAGGAGGCGGCGCAGGAGATCGATCCGGTCGTCCTCGGGCAGCCGGACCCGGCGCCAGAACCAGGGCCCGAATTCGGCGTAGGGGCCGCGCGCGGCCGGGCCCCCGGACAGGGAGCGCCGGGTGATCCGCCCGGCGAGCACCCGCAGCACCCCGACGCAGGGCCGGGCGTCGGGCACCCTGAGCAGGCTCTCCCGGAGCAGACGGGCCGCCCACCAGCCGGCGTCGGTGAGGACTCCCTCCGTGCCGGGGCCGTACGGCAGGCGGTCCATCGCCTCGATGAGGTCCGCCATCCGGTGGGCCAGCGCCGCGTGCCCCTGCCGCCGCTCCAGCAGGAGCATCGCCTGGAGCACGGGGCCGATGCGGTGGCGCGGCACCGGGAGATTGCGGGGTTCGGCCGGGTCCTGCGGGGCGGGTTCGGGGTCCGTGGGCGCCCCGTCCGCGTGCCGGCGGTGGACCAGCGAGTACAGCGCGGCGTCCAGGTCGAGGTGCGCGCCCTGCACCCAGTCGCCGAGCTCCTCGTGGCCGAAGCGGTATCCCGCGCCCGCCGGGACCAGCAGGCCCTCGGTGAGTACGGCGGAGGCCCATCCGGTGCGCCAGGGGAAGATCTCCTCGAACGACGCCCGGTCCAGCTCGCCCTGCCCGGGTCCGAGACAGCGCCTGGCCGCCTCGTGGACCTGGCCGGCCACCTTCGCCGCGAGCCTGCGCACCGCCGTGCCGCGGAGCCTGGGTTCGGCCTGTGCCCCGATGCGGACCGCGATCCGGAGGCAGGTGAGGTCCAGATGGGCGGCGAAGACCTCTTCCGTGCCGGGCCTGCCGGGCACGTCGGGGGGCAGCGCGGCACGCACCTCGGCCAGCAGGCGCAGCGTGAGGGGGTGCCGGTCGTGGCCGGGTGCGAGCGTGCCGGGCGGGATGTCGTACCGTTCGGCCGCCCGCTCGGCCTGCTCCGCTGTGAGGTCGCCGAGACGGACGGACGGCGGCAGGCCGCCGGCCGGGTGCTCCGGATGGTGCAGGGCGCCCGGCGGGTACAGCGCGCCGGCGGTCTCCCAGTGCTCGGGGCGGCAGGCGACGGCCATCCGCACGTCGTGGGCCGGCAGCCACTCGGCCGTCGCCGCGGTCCAGCCGGGAAGCCGGTGGGCCAGCAGCGGCGGCATCTCCTCCGGGCCGTCCACGACGACCAGGAGCGGGTTCCCCGAGGCCGCGGCGAGACGGGCCACCCGCTCGGGGGTGGCGGTCGCCATGTCGCCCCGGGCCCCGGCAGCGGTGAGGATGCGCCCGGAGCGTTGCAGCGCCCTGGTCATCGCGTCGGTGACCGAGGTGTCGTCGGCCAGCAGATCGGCTCCGCGCAGCCAGAGCGTCAGGGCGGGCACAGGCCCGCGGGCACGGCGGGCGGCCAGGGCGGCGAGCTCCGTGGTGCGGCCGGTCCCCGGGGCGCCCACCAGGCCGAGCACCGGACCCGTACCGGTCTCGAAGGCGGTGAACTCCGCGCTGATGTGGGGGCGTTCGACGGCCTCCGTACCGCAGGGCCGGCTGTCGGCGTGGCCGAGCGAGGTGGCGGTCAGCTGCAGTGCCCCGGCGAGGTTGAGGTCGCGGCCGTACCCCGGGACGCCGCTCGCGTTGCGCCGGAGCACCTCGGCCAGCGGGGCCGGGGCGTCCTGGACGGTCAGCGGCACCGCGAGTCCGGCGGTCTCGCGCCCGGCGCTCAGGGCGGTCGAGAGGATGCCCAGGACGGCCCCGGTGAGCGGGTCCGTCACCGGCCCGCCGACAGCCCCGCCGCCGGAGCGCAGCGCGTCGCGCCCGTCCGTGCCGAGCGCGAGCTCCAGCGCCTCGCTCACGGGATGGTCGCGTCCCCCCTCGGTGTAGGTCGCGGGGGTGGTCCCCAGCACCCGCGCCTCGCGCCAGCCGTGGGCCGCGATCCGCACGTAGGTGCCCGTGCCGATCTGTTCGCGTACGGCGACGGGGAGCGGCTCCACCCCCAGGGCCGCGGGGTCGCCGGTGTGCAGCAGGGCGAGACCCAGAGCGGGCAGCGCGGTGATGTCGTCGGGGCCGACGGGACAGCTGCGGCCGTCGGCTGAGCGCAGCGTCAGGGGCGCGGAGCGCGCGACGACCTGATGGCTGGTGACGACCGTGCCCCGGTCGTCCGCGACGAATCCGGTTCCCCGCGGCCGGCCGGCCTGATCGCAGATACTCACAAGTTTCGACCGGTCCCCGCTGCCCATGGTCCGACGTTAGATCCCGGATGATCGGCACCGGAAACGCGCGGGGCGAAAGCGCCCCCCTCGCACCCCCCGGTCACTCCGAGCGCCCGTCCATTGGGGTGAATCAGCGTGTCCGGATGGACAGGGATGTTCAGGGGGAGGGGAATCGTGGAGCGGGCACGCGCCGGGGGGAGCTGCCCGCTCCACGACGGGTCCGGGCCGCCGGGAGGCCTCAGGCGAAGACGGCGAGGCTCTTGGCCTTGCCCTTCTGCTCCTCGACGAGCACGAGGAACGCCCCGTCGGGCCCGAAGACCCCGACCGGCCCCGACGGATACGCCGGCATGTCAAGACGTACGCCGTTGAGCAGCAGCTTGGCGCGCCTGTCGTCCACGTCCCAGCGCGGGAAGGCCGACGCGGCCGCCTCCGCCACCGGCATCACGGTCAGCTCCTTCTGGTGCTGGTCGAGGGTCCGCGCCGCGTCCAGGCCGTACGGTCCGACCCGGGTGCGCCGCAGCGCGGTCAGATGCCCGCCGACGCCGAGCCCGGCGCCGAGGTCGCGGGCGAGGGCGCGGATGTACGTACCCGACGAGCACACGACGGAGACGACCAGGTCGACCACCGGGGTGCCGTCATCGGCGACCGCCGCACGGACGTCGTGGACCTGGAAGGACGAGATGGTCACCGGGCGGGCCGGGATCTCGAACTCCTCGCCGCCGCGCACCCGGGCGTAGGACCGCTTGCCGTCGATCTTGATGGCGCTGACCTTGGACGGCACCTGCATGATCGCCCCGCTCAGCGCGGCGACCCCGGCGTCGATGCCCGCACGGGTGACCCCCGAGGCGTCGGTGGACGAGGTGATCTCGCCCTCCGCGTCGTCGGTGACGGTGTCCTGGCCCAGCCGGACGGTCCCCAGGTACTCCTTCTCGGTCAGCGCGAGATGACCGAGCAGCTTGGTCGCCCTCTCGACGCCGAGGACGAGGACCCCGGTCGCCATCGGGTCCAGCGTGCCGGCGTGGCCGACCCGCCTGGTTCGGGCGATGCCGCGCATCTTGGCGACGACGTCGTGCGAAGTGAAGCCGGACGGCTTGTCGACGATGACAAGTCCGTCCGGCGTCTTCTCCTGCTTGTCCTGCTTGTCCTGCTTGTTCTGCGTCATGCGGAAGGCGAGTCCTCGTCGTTCTCGTCCTCCGGCTTGCGGTACGGGTCCGCACCTCCTGCGTAGGTGGCACCGGAGGACGCCTCGCGGACCTTGGCGTCCGAGGCACGTGCCCGGTCGAGCAGGTCCTCGATCGCCTTGGCGTTGTCCGGCAGGGCGTCGGCCACGAAAGCCAGCGTCGGGGTGAACTTCGTCCCCGCCGCCGCGCCGACCGCCGAGCGCAGGATGCCCTTGGCGCTCTCCAGGCCCGCGGCCGCGCTGGCCCGCTCCTCGTCGTCGCCGTAGACCGTGTAGAAGACCGTGGCCTCTCGCAGGTCGCCGGTGACACGGGTGTCCGTGATGGTCACGTGCGTGCCCAGACGCGGGTCCTTGATACCGCGCTGCAGTTTCTCGGCGACCACCACCTGGATGAGGTCTGCCAGCTTCTTCGCCCGCGCGTTGTCGGCCACTGGTCCGTCTCCTATCTGAACGTGCTCAATCGTCTTCGTCGTTGTGCAGCCGCCGTCGTACGGACAGCAGTTCCACTTCCGGCCGGCCCGCGATCATGCGCTCGCACCGGTCGAGTACGTCGGTGAGGTGTCCGGTGTCCCCGGAGACCACGGCAACGCCGATCCTGGCCCTGCGGTAGAGGTCCTGGCCGCCCGTCTCCGCCACGCTCACCCCGAACTTGCGGTGGATCTCGGCGACGATCGGGCGGACGACGGAGCGTTTCTCCTTCAGCGACCGTACGTCGCCGAGGAGCAGATCGAAGGACAGCGTCCCCACGTACATGTGTGTCCGGATATCCCGCCGGTTCGGGTTCGGGTGCCCGGGGGACGCCCCCCGGGCCGGCACAGCCGCGCCCCCGCCATCACTCGGCGGAGACACCCGAACGGTACACGCAACAGCCGGGGCCGATCGACGGAAATACGACCCGTCGACCGGCCCCGACCGTGGAGGAGGACCCGGGGGTCTCCCCCCGGGCAACCCCGTTGATCAGCCTCGCGGCTTCTCGCGCATCTCGTACGTCGCGATGACGTCGTCGATCTTGATGTCGTTGAAGTTTCCGAGGTTGATACCGCCCTCGAAGCCTTCGCGGATCTCGGTGACGTCGTCCTTGAAGCGGCGCAGACCGGAGATGTTGAGGTTCTCCGCGATGACCTTGCCATCGCGCAGCAGGCGCGCCTTGGTGTTGCGCTTGACCTCGCCGGAGCGGACCAGCACACCGGCGATGTTGCCCAGCTTGGACGAGCGGAAGATCTCGCGGATCTCCGCCGTTCCGAGCTCGACCTCTTCGTACTCCGGCTTGAGCATGCCCTTGAGGGCCGCTTCGATCTCTTCGATCGCCTGGTAGATGACCGAGTAGTACCGGACGTCCACGCCCTCGCGCTCGGCCATCTGCTCGGCACGCCCTGCGGCGCGCACGTTGAAGCCGATCACGATGGCGTCGGAGCCGGTCGCCAGGTTGATGTCCGACTCGGTGACCGCACCCACACCGCGGTGCAGGATCCGGATGTCGACCTCTTCACCGACGTCGAGCTGGAGCAGCGAGGACTCGAGAGCCTCCACCGAACCGGACGCGTCGCCCTTGATGATGAGGTTGAGCTCCTGGACCAGACCGGCCTTGAGCGCCTCGTCCAGGTTCTCCAGGGAGAACCGGACACCCTTGCGGGCGAAGTTGGCGTTGCGCTCACGGGCGGCACGCTTCTCGGCGATCTGACGGGCCGTACGGTCCTCGTCGACGACCAGGAGGTTGTCGCCGGCACCCGGGACGTTGGTGAGACCCAGGACCAGGACGGGGGTCGAGGGACCCGCTTCCTGGACGTTCTGACCGTTGTCGTCGAGCATCGCCCGGACACGGCCGTACGCGTCGCCGACGACCACCGTGTCACCGATGCGCAGCGTTCCGCGCTGGACCAGGACGGTCGAGACGGCACCGCGGCCGCGGTCGAGGTGGGACTCGATCGCAATACCCTGCGCGTCCTGCTCCGGGTTGGCCCGCAGGTCGAGCGAGGCGTCGGCGGTGAGGACGACGGCCTCCAGGAGGGACTCGATGTTGAGGCCCTGCTTGGCGGAGATGTCGACGAACATCGTGTCGCCGCCGTACTCCTCGGCCACCAGACCGAACTCGGTGAGCTGACCGCGCACCTTGGTCGGGTCGGCACCCTCGACGTCGATCTTGTTGACCGCGACCACGATCGGCACCTCGGCCGCCTTGGCGTGGTTCAGCGCCTCGATCGTCTGGGGCATCACACCGTCGTTCGCCGCCACCACGAGGATCGCGATGTCGGTGGACTTCGCACCACGTGCACGCATGGCGGTGAACGCCTCGTGACCCGGGGTGTCGATGAAGGTGATCCTGCGGTCCTCGCCGTTGACCTCGGCGCCGACCTGGTACGCACCGATGTGCTGCGTGATACCGCCGGCCTCGCCCGCGACGACGTTCGTCTTGCGGATCGCGTCCAGCAGCCGGGTCTTACCGTGGTCGACGTGACCCATGACGGTCACGACCGGCGGACGGGAGACCAGGGCCTCTTCGCCGCCCTCGTCCTCACCGAACTCGATGTCGAAGGACTCGAGCAGCTCGCGGTCCTCCTCCTCCGGGCTGACGATCTCGAGGACGAAGTTCATCTCGTCCGCGAGCAGCTTCAGCGTCTCGTCGGGGACCGACTGCGTGGCCGTGACCATTTCGCCGAGGTTCATCATGACGCCGACGAGCGACGCCGGGTTCGCGTTGATCTTCTCCGCGAAGTCCGTGAGCGAAGCACCGCGGGACAGCCGCACAGCCTGCCCGTTGCCGCGGGGCAGCATGACGCCGCCCACCGACGGGGCCTGCATCGACTCGTACTCCTGGCGCCTCTGCCGCTTCGACTTGCGGCCACGACGCGCGGGACCGCCGGGACGGCCGAACGCACCCTGTGTGCCACCACGGGCACCCGGGCCGCCGGGACGTCCACCGAAGCCGGGACGGCCGCCGAAGCCGCCGCCACCACCGGGACGGCCTGCGCCGCCACCACCGGGACCGCCGGGACGGCCGGCGAAACCGCCGCCGCCGCCACCGGGACCGGCCGGACGGCCTGCGAAGCCGCCGCCACCGGGACGACCGCCGCCGCCACCCGGGCGACCGCCGCCGCCACCGGGACCACGGCCACCGCCGGGGCCACCGCCGGGACGCGGGCCCGCAGCGGGACGCTGCGGCATCATGCCGGGGTTCGGACGGTTACCCGAGGGGGCACCGCCCGGACGGGGAGCCTGCGGACGGGGCATACCGCCCGGAGAGGGACGTGCACCACCCTGGCCCTGAGGCCGTGCGTTCTGTGCGCCGCCGGGACCACCCTGGGGGCGCGGGGCGCCGGGGCGCTCCTGACCGCCGCCGGGGCGCGGGGCACCGCCGGGACGGGGCGCCTGGGGGCGCGCCATGCCGGTGGATCCGCCGGAGGTGAAGGGGTTGTTGCCCGGACGGGGTCCGGACGGGCGCGAGCCGCCAGGTCGCGGGGCGCCCTGGCCTGCGGGACGCGCGGGGCGGTCGCTGCCACGCTCGCCACCACGGCCACCGTCACGCTGACCACCGTCGCGGCCGCCGTCACGCTGACCGCCGGCCGGAGCCGGACGGGCGGGACGCGGCCCAGGGGTGGCACCCGCGGGACGCGGGGCCTGCTGGGGTGCGGCGGGCTGCTGCGGCGCGGCCGGCTGCTGGGCCGGAGCCGGAGCCGAGAACTCCGCGGCGGGCACCGGAGTGACCGGGGCGGGCTTCGGCGCGGGCTTGGGGCCCGGACGGGGCCCCCCGGAGGGCGCAGACGGCGCAGACGGCGCGGCGGGCGCCGCGGGGGTGCTGCTCTCCGGAGTCTCCGCGGCGGCCGGCTTGGGGGCCGGGACGCCGGGCTTCGGGGCAGCGGGACGTGCCGCGGCGGCCGGAGACGGCGTCGCGGGCTTCGAGGGGGCGGCCTTGCGAGGCGCGCCAGGCTTTGCAGCGGACTTGCCGGCGTTGCCGCCGGGACCCTGCAGTGCGTCAGTCAACTTGCGTACGACCGGCGCCTCGATCGTCGAGGACGCCGAACGGACGAATTCACCGAGTTCTTGGAGCTTGGCCATGACGACCTTGCTCTCCACGCCGAACTCCTTGGCGAGTTCGTATACCCGGACCTTAGCCACTTCGCTCCTTTTAGGTCCGGGTTACCGCCGGACCGTCGCTACTTCATGGGCGTACTCATCGCGTACTCATCGAGTGCTCATCGCAATCTCGACCTACTTCCAACTCGCGAGGTACCTGACCGCACGGGGACCCGTGCCGTTCACTTTCTTACGGTGTCACCCGCTCGACGAACCGCCGCAGTGCAGCGGAATCGAACGGCCCCCTGGCCTTGAAGGCCCGGGGGAATGCCCGGCGGCGGACCGCCAGGTCGAGACAGACAGGGACGGGGTGTACGTACGCACCCCGGCCGGGCAGCGTACCGCGTGGATCAGGGACAACTTCCCCCTCGTCCACCACGGTGCGCAGCAGCTCGCTCTTGACCGCTCGCTCCCGGCATCCCACACAGGTTCGCTCGGGGCAAGCGCGGGCGTGCGTCCGGCCAGACACGTTTAAGTCTACCTCCCCGCATCGACCTCACCCATGGGGGGCAAAAATCGAACGGATGTTGTCGTGATCTCAGCGGCATGGCGCCTCGATCTATTCCTCGGGAGCAGGTCAGCCGCGCTCGGAACGCTCCCGGGCGCGCTCGGCGCGCTCACGGTCGGCGACGTCCCGCTCGGCGTCGGTCTCGGTGTCCGGGCGGATGTCGATGCGCCAGCCGGTGAGACGGGCGGCCAGACGGGCGTTCTGCCCCTCCTTGCCGATCGCCAGCGACAGCTGGTAGTCGGGCACGGTCACCCGGGCGGAGCGCGTCCCGAGGTCCACGACCTCGACCTTGCTCACCCGTGCGGGTGACAGTGCGTTGGCGACCATCTCGGCCGGATCGTCCGACCAGTCGACGATGTCGATCTTCTCACCGTGCAGCTCGGCCATGACGTTACGCACCCGGCTGCCCATCGGGCCGATACAGGCGCCCTTCGGGTTGAGACCGGCCCGGGTGGAACGGACGGCCATCTTGGTGCGGTGGCCGGCCTCACGGGCGATGGCCTCGATGACGACCGAGCCGTCCGCGATCTCCGGAACCTCCAGCGCGAAGAGCTTCTTCACGAGGTTCGGGTGGGTGCGCGAGAGCGTCACCGACGGGCCGCGCACGCCCTTGGCCACCCGTACGACGTACGTACGCAGCCGGAGGCCGTGGGTGTACTCCTCGCCCGGCACCTGCTCCTGCACGGGCAGGATCGCTTCCAGCTTGCCGATGTCGACCAGGACGTTCTTCGGGTCCTTGCCCTGCTGGACGAGACCCGTGACGACGTCACCCTCGTGGCCCGCGTACTCGCCGAACGTACGGTCGTCCTCGGCGTCGCGCAGCCGCTGCAGGATGACCTGCTTGGCGGTGGTCGCGGCGATACGGCCGAAGCCGGACGGCGTGTCGTCGAACTCCTCGGGCTCCTGGCCCTCTTCGAGCTCGGCCGGGTCGTCCTTCGCCCACACCGTGACATGGCCGCCCGCGTCCAGCTCCACGCGCGCACGGCGGTGGCTGCCCTCGGTGCGGTGGTACGCGATGAGGAGGGCCGACTCGATCGCCCCGACGAGCACGTCGAAGGGGATCTCCTTGTCCTGCGCCAAGCCCTTCAGAAGCTTCACATCGATGTCCACGGCTACGCCTCCTCTTCCTTCTTGTCCTTGCGGTTGAATTCGATCTCCACGCGCGCCTTGGCGATCTCGTCGAAGGCGAGGCGCCGCGCGGTGGGCTTGCGGCCCTTCACGCCCGGCACTTCCAGATCGAGTCCCTCGTCGTCCACCCCGAGGATGCGGGCCACCAGCTCGCCGCCCTCACTCAGGGTGATCCTCGCCAGCCGGCCGGTGGCGCGTACGTAGTGGCGGTGCTCGGTCAACGGGCGGTCGGCGCCCGGAGAGCTCACTTCGAGGACGTACTCGCCCTCGCCCATGGCGTCGGTCTCGTCCAGCGTCTGCGAGATGTCCCTGCTGAGCTCCGCGCAGGCGTCGAGCTCCACGCCGTCCTCGGAATCCACGATGACCCTCAGCACCCTGCGGCGGCCCGCCTTGGACACCTCGATCTCCTCGAGGTCCAGCTCCTTGGCGCTGACGAGCGGCTCCAGCAGTTCGCGCAGCCTGTCGCTCTGGGTGGTGCTCATCCGGGTGACTCCTCGGCCGCGTGTGCTGTTGTGGGGATCGTCGCGTGTCAGGTCAAAGGGTATCCGGTCCGCAGGGGTGTTGCCGTCCCCCTCCCGTCCGGCCGCGGGTACGCTCACCCCCGGTGATCACTTCGGGTCAGAAACTGTCAAAAACCAGGCTGAAGGAGACAAGTGCACCGCACGGGGACGACGCGCAGGGGTGCGCTCACCGCTACGGGAGCCTTCGCCGTGGGTGCGCTGCTGACGAGCTGCGGGGACGGGTCAGGGACCCGAAGTGGCCCCGGGGGTACGGACGCCGCTGCCGCATCGCTCCGGGCGGTCGCGGCACTGCGGGCGTCGGCCGCCCGGGACAGCGCCTCACTGCTGGCCCGCTACGAACAGGTCGCCACGGACCACCCGGTGACGAAGCCGGGGCTCGCGCCGCTGGACGCGGCGGTACGGGAACACCTCGCGGCACTGGGCGGACCGGCGAAGGCCGCGAGCGGCTCGCCCTCCCCCGGGCCTTCGGCGGCGGCACCCACCACCGACGCGCGGGCCGCCCTGAAGGAACTCGCGGCCGAGGAACGCCGGGTGGCGGACGGCCGCGCCACGGCGCTGCTGACCGCCGAACCGGAACTGGCCAGGCTGCTGGCCTCGATCGCCGCGGCAGGCGCCGCCCACGCGTATCTGCTGACCGAACTGGCCAAGGAGACCTCGGAATGACCGGCATGACACAGCCGGCCGGGAAGGCCGACAGGAGCACGAAGAGAACCCTGCGGGCCGCACAGGCGGCGCTCGCCGCCGAGCACGCCGCGGTGTACGGATACGGCACCCTGGGAGGCCGCCTGGAGGGCGGCCGCCGCAGCGACGCGACGGCGGCCTGCGACGCCCACCGTGCGCGGCGGGACACCCTCGCGCGGAAGGTGCGTGACCTGGGCGGTACGCCCGTGGCGGCGCACGCGGCGTACGACCTGCCCTTCGCCGTGCGGGATCCGGCGTCCGCGATGCGGCTCGCCGCCGTCATCGAGGACCGGGTCGCGGGGGTCTACTCCGATCTCGTACGGGCCGCCGACGGCTCGCTGCGGCAGGATGCCGCGGGCGCGCTCCGGGAGGCCGCGGTGCGTGCGGTGCGCTGGCGCGGCACGGGCGTAGCCTTTCCTGGGCTCGCCGAGAAGGCCTCCCCGCCGGAGAACACGGCGGAGGCAGGGGCCACGGGTCTCACGCACTGAGCACACGGGTGCCGGGCACCGGGCGACCGAGCACGCACGCTCCGAAAGGGAACAAGGCACGTATGGGTTTCGAACCGCCGCAGCGTCTGGTGCGAGCGCTCGGCGAGACGTACGGGGACGCGGCCGCGGCCGAGTGGCTCGGCCGGCTCCCCTCGCTCACCGACGACGCACTGTCCGCGCACGCGGTCTCCGTGGACCGGGTGTGCGCTCCCGGCGGGCGCAGCAGCCTGGCCCTCCTCGTGCACCGGGCCGACGGCACACCCGCCGTGCTGAAGATCGCGCCCGAAGGGGCCGCTCCCGCGCTCGAGAGGGCCGCGCTCGCCCATTGGAAGGGCTGGGGCGCCGTCGAGCTCCTGGAGGCCCAGGACGCCGTCAGGGCGCCCGGGGACGCCCTCCTGCTGGAACGGCTGCACCACGAGGTGTCCCTGCGCTCCCTGCCCGAGGCGAAGGCTCTGCTGGAGGCGGCGGGCACGGTGCGGCGGCTCTGGGTCGAGCCGCCGGCCGGCCACGCCTTCGAGACGGTCACCGAGCGAACCGGCCGGCAGGCGGAGCCCATGCGAGCCGCCGCCGTGCGGGACCCGGTGCTGGAGCCGCTGGTCTCCGCGGCCCTCGCCGCCCGTGAGGAGCTGGTCCAGGACTCCCCCGAGAGCTTCCTGCTGCACGGCAACTTCCGGCAGAGCAAGGTCCTTTCGGGTGAGCGTGCACCATGGCTCGCGGTCGGCCCCGAGCCGCTGACCGGGGAGCGGGCGTACGACCTGGCGCGGCTGGTGCGTGACCGGGTCGAGGACCTGATCGCCTCGCCGGGCGGTGCGGTGACGGCCCGTCGCCGGGTCAAGAAGCTCGCCGAGTCGCTGGAGCTCGACCAGGCGCGGCTGCGCGGCTGGACGCTCTTCCGGGCTGTCGAGTCCGGCACCCGGGCACTGACGGCGGGGCGCACGCAGGACGGCGAGCTGTCACTGGAGTTCGCGGGCTGGCTCTGACCGCCCGACACGGACGGCAGGGGGCCCCGCGCGATGCGCGGGGCCCCCTGCTTCACAGGTCGGGTCGGATCAGCCCTGGTCGGTCAGGCGGGCGATCGCCTCGTCGACGGTGAGCTCCTCGCGCTCGCCCGTGCGGCGGTCCTTGAGCTCCAGGACGCCCTCGGCCGAACGACGGCCGGCGACCAGGATCTTCGGGACGCCGATGAGCTCGGAGTCGGTGAACTTCACACCGGGAGAGATGCCCGGGCGGTCGTCGACCAGGACGCGCAGACCGGCCGCGTTCAGCTTCTCCGAGACGTCGAGGGCAAGCTCGGTCTGGAGCGCCTTGCCCGCGGCGACGACGTGCACGTCGGCCGGGGCGATCTCGCGGGGCCAGCACAGCCCCTTGTCGTCGGCGGTCTGCTCGGCGAGTGCGGCCACCGCGCGGGACACCCCGATGCCGTACGAGCCCATGGTCACGCGGACCGGCTTGCCCTGCTGGCCGAGGACGTCGAGGGAGAAGATGTCGGCGTACTTGCGGCCGAGCTGGAAGATGTGGCCGATCTCGATGGCACGGTCCACCTGGAGGCCGGTGCCGCAGTTGGGGCAGGGGTCGCCGGCCTCGACGACGACGACGTCGAGGTGGTCGTCGATCTCGAAGTCGCGGCCCGCGACGACGTTCCTCGCGTGCTTGCCCTCCTTGTTGGCGCCCGTGATCCAGGCGGTGCCGGCGGCGACACGGGGGTCGGCGATGTAGCGCACCTTCTCCAGGCCCTGCGGGCCGACGTACCCGCGCACCAGGTCGGGGCGGCCCACGAAGTCCTCGGCGGTGACGAGCTCGACGACGGCGGGGGCGAGGTGCTCGCCGAGCTTGCCGAGGTCGACCTCGCGGTCCCCGGGCACACCGACGGCCACGATCTCGCCGTCGACCTTGACCAGGAGGTTCTTCAGGGTGGCGGAGGCCGGGACGCCGAGGTGGGCGGCGAGGCTCTCGATGGTGGGGGTGTCGGGGGTGTCCAGCTCCTCGACCGGGCCGGTCGCCGATCCGTCGGCCTCGGTGGCCTTGAAGGTCACGGCCTCGGTGTTGGCGGCGTAGTCGCAGTTCGGGCAGTCGACGAAGGTGTCCTCGCCTGCGGGCGCGGGGGCGAGGAACTCCTCGGAGGCGGAGCCGCCCATGGCGCCGGAGACCGCGGAGACGATGCGGTGGTCGAGGCCGAGGCGCTCGAAGATCCGGATGTACGCGCCCCGGTGCAGCCGGTACGCCTCGGCCAGGCCCTCGTCGGTGGTGTCGAAGGAGTACGAGTCCTTCATCTGGAACTCGCGGCCGCGCAGCACACCGGCGCGGGGGCGGGCCTCGTCGCGGTACTTGGTCTGGATCTGGTAGAGGATCACGGGCAGGTCCTTGTAGGACGAGCACATGTCCTTGACGACCTGGGTGAAGATCTCCTCGTGGGTGGGGCCGAGCAGGTAGTCGGCGCCCTTGCGGTCCTTGAGGCGGAACAACAGGTCGCCGTACTCGTCGTACCGGCCGCTCGCCTCGTACGCCTCCTTGGGCAGCAGGGCGGGGAGCAGGACCTCCTGACCGCCGATGGCGTCCATCTCCTCGCGGACGACGCGGGTGACGTTCTCCAGGACCTTCTTGCCGAGGGGCAGCCAGGACCAGATACCGGCCGCGGTGCGGCGTACGTAACCGGCGCGGACGAGGAGCTTGTGGTTGAGCGTCTCGGCGTCCGCCGGGTCGTCGCGCAGTGTCTTGATCATCAATCGGGACATGCGCTGGACCTGGGCCATGATGAACTCCTGCTCGCAAGGGTGGTGAGCCCGAGGTTAGCCGGGCGGCCCGTGCGGGCGGAAATCGATTCCCCGGCGGCCGCTCAGCCGCGGCGCAGCGGGAGGGGCGCGCCCATCACCGCGTACGGCTTGGGGGCGCTCGGGAAGAGCACCTGCCGGGCGAGGTCCTGATAGCCCAGGGCGCGGTAGAGCCCGCGGGCGGGGCTCTCGGTGTCGATCGCGGAGAGAATCGAACGGGGCAGGTCGACGGCGTCCGTGATGCCGGTGATCAGCCTGCGGCCGATGCCGCGCTGCTGGAACTCCGGGTGGACATGGAGCTCGGTGATCACGAACGAGTCGTCGAGCCAGCCGTCGGACCCGGTGGCGCGCAGATACGGTTCGACGACGGTGGACCACCAGTGGGTCCGGTCGTTCGGCAGCCCGTAGACGAAGCCGACGAGCCGTCCGTCGGCGGCGGTCGCGCCGAGTGCGCGTGCCTGCGGATCGTCGAGGTGCCGCAGCACGATATGGCGGCGTACGTCGATCTCGTCCTGGGAGAGGCCGAAGGCGAGGGCCTGCACGGCCAGTGCCTCGTCGACGCGGTCGGCGAGGTCGAGCGGTCCGACCACGGTGTCGGGGGTCCCGGAGCCCCAGGGGGACGAGGGAGTTGCTGCTGCCATGCCGGAACCCTACTGGCCGTGCCGTCCGGTCAGAACAGCACGCTCATGAAGGCGCCCGTCTCACGGAAGCCGACGCGGCTGTAGGCCTTGCGCGCGGCGGTGTTGTAGTCGTTCACGTACAGGCTGACGACGGGTGCCACATCGCTGAGCGCGTGGCGCAGGACGGCTGCCATGCCCGTCTCGGAGAGTCCGCGGCCGCGGGCCTCGGGGGAGACCCAGACGCCCTGGATCTGGCAGGCGCGGGGGGTGGCCGCGCCGATCTCGGCCTTGAAGAGGACCTTGCCGTCCTCTATGCGTGCGAAGGAGCGGCCGGTGGTGATCAACTCGGCGACCCGCGCCTGGTAGAGGAGCCCGCCGTCGCCGGCCAGCGGGGAGATGCCGACCTCCTCGGTGAACATGGCGACGCAGGCGGGCATGAGGATGTCCATCTCCTCCTTGCGGACCCTGCGTACGAGCGGGTCGGCCGCGATCTCGGCCGATGGCCGGTCCGTCATCATGAGCGGCTGGTTGGGCCGGACCTCGCGGGCGGGGCCCCAGCTCGGTTCGAGCAGGTGCCACAGCTGGGCCGTGGGGCCGGCGGGGCCGACGATCGAGGAACATCGGCGGCCGGCCCGCCGGGCACGGTCGGCGAAGGCCCTGATGGCCTCGGGGGTGGCGCAGATGGGGACGAGGTTGGCCCCGGAGTAGCAGAGCGAGCGCAGTCGGCCGTCGGCGTACCAGCCCCACATCTCGCCGCCGAGACGCCAGGGATCGAGCCCGGCGATGTGGACGCGGGACGTCACGAAGGCGTTCTCGACGGGGGCACTCTCAAGGATGGTGAGCGCGGCGGGGAGCTCGCCGGGGTCGAGGACCCGGGTAGTGGTCTGCGTCAACACTGGGGCCTCACCAAACGGTCTACTGATGTCCGCACTGTACCGAACAAGGCTGTGGGATGCCGCTCCGGGCGGGAAGGCCGATGTGCGGGAAAACACGGCTGTGCCCCGCAGGCGGGGCCTGCGGGGCACAGAGAGGCGGGAGGTCAGCCGGCGATGGAGACCTGGGGTTCGCCCGAGGAGATGCCGTCCTTCTCCATCTGTTCCGCGATCTTCATGGCTTCCTCGATGAGGGTCTCCACGATCTTCGACTCGGGGACGGTCTTGATGACCTCACCCTTCACGAAGATCTGCCCCTTGCCGTTGCCCGAGGCCACACCCAGATCGGCCTCACGGGCCTCACCGGGACCGTTGACGACACAGCCCATCACCGCGACACGCAGCGGGACCTCCATGCCCTCCAGACCCGCACTGACCTGGTCCGCGAGCTTGTACACATCCACCTGCGCACGCCCGCACGACGGACACGACACGATCTCCAGACGGCGCTGCTTGAGATTCAGCGACTCCAGGATCTGAAGACCGACCTTGACCTCCTCCGCAGGCGGAGCCGACAGCGAGACCCGGATGGTGTCCCCGATGCCCTCCGAGAGCAGCGCCCCGAACGCCACGGCCGACTTGATCGTCCCCTGGAACGCCGGACCCGCCTCCGTCACACCCAGATGCAACGGGTAGTCCGACTGCGCAGCGAGCTGCCGGTAGGCGTTCACCATCACGACCGGGTCGTTGTGCTTCACCGAGATCTTGATGTCCCGGAAGCCGTGCTCCTCGAACAGCGACGCCTCCCACAACGCCGACTCCACCAGAGCCTCCGGCGTCGCCTTCCCGTACTTCTTCAGCAGCCGCGCGTCCAGCGAACCCGCGTTCACCCCGATACGGATCGGCGTACCCGAATCACCCGCCGCCTTCGCGATCTCCCTGACCTTGTCATCGAACTGCTTGATGTTCCCCGGATTCACCCGGACCGCCGCACACCCCGCGTCGATCGCCGCGAACACGTACTTCGGCTGGAAATGAATGTCCGCGATCACCGGGATCTGCGACTTCTTCGCGATCGTCGCCAACGCGTCCGCGTCATCCTGCGTAGGACACGCCACCCGCACGATCTGGCAGCCCGACGCCGTCAACTCCGCGATCTGCTGCAACGTCGCACCGATGTCCGACGTACGCGTCGTCGTCATCGACTGCACCGACACAGGGGCGTCGCCACCGACCGCCACGGAGCCGACCTGGATCTGGCGGCTGACCCGTCGGTCGGCGAGCTTGGTCGGAACGTCCGGCATTCCGAGAGAAATCGCAGTCATGCGCTGAGCATCCCCAAGGTGTGGATCAGTGTGGATCGAGGTCCCGAGAACTGTGGGCTCCAGGGATCGAGGTTACGGCACCGGAGGAGAACGGGCCGCACCCGTGCCGTCGAAACCGCCCGATGGGCGGCAGCCGTACACCCCCTGTGTGACCGGCCGCCACCCGTGGGGCACCTGAGAGCCTGTCGGGCGACCCCTGACCGGGGGCCACCCGACAGGCTCCGAGCCGTCAGGTGATCTTCACCGGGTTCACGATGTCGGCGACCAGCACCAGCAGCGTGAAGCAGATGAAGACCCCCGCGACCACGTAGGCGACGGGCATGAGCTTCGCCACGTCGAACGGGCCGGGGTCGGGCCGCTTGAAGATCCTGGCCGCGTTGCGGCGCAGGGCCTCCCAGAGCGCACCCGCGATGTGCCCGCCGTCCAGCGGGAGCAGAGGCAGCATGTTGAACAGGAACAGCGAGAGGTTGAAGCCGGCCAGCAGGAACAGCATCATCGCGATCTGGTTCTGGGCCGGGATGTCGAGGTTCATCACCTCGCCGCCGATCCTGGCCGCGCCGACCACACCGACCGGTGAGTCGTCGCCTCGCTCGCCGTCGCTGAACGCGGCGTTCCAGAGGTCGGGGATCTTGCCGGGCAGGGCGATGATCGAGTCGACGCCGTTCTCGATCATGTCGCCCATGCGGACGACCGAGTCGCCGAAGGAGAGCGGCAGGATCTCCGTCCTCGCGGCGAAGCCGAGGTATCCGGCGCTGATGTACTGGTCGGGGACGACCTCGCCGTGGCCGTCCTTCTTGGCGACGGCGTTCTTCTTCAGGACGGCGTTCAGGGTCTGTTCCTGGCCGTCGCGCTGCACGGTGATGGTGGCGGGGCCGATGGTCTGCCGGATCTTGTCCGAGAGCGTGGCCCAGTCGTCGATCTTCTGGCCGTTGAAGGCGACGATGGTGTCGCCCTCCTCCAGGCCCGCCGCCTTGGCCGGCGAGACCGGGTCGGAGGTCTTGCAGGTGTCGCGGTTCTCGCTCTGTGCGATCACGCACTGCTGGACGCCCGCGACCTCGGTGGTCTGGGTCTGGAAGCCGAAGGTCATGGCGACGCCCATGAAGATCGCGACGGCCAGCACCAGGTTCATGAAGGGCCCTGCGAACATCACGATGACGCGCTTCCACGGCTTGCGCGTGTAGAAGAGGCGCGATTCGTCGCCCGGCTCCAGCTCTTCGAACGCGGCGGACCTGGCGTCCTCGATCATGCTGCGCCACGGCGAGGTGGAGCGCGCCTCGATCCGGCCGTCGGGCCCCGGTGGGAACATGCCGATCATGCGGATGTAGCCGCCCGCGGGGATGGCCTTGAAGCCGTACTCGGTGTCGCCCTTCTTGCGCGACCAGATGGTCGGCCCGAAGCCGACCATGTACTGCGGAACGCGGATGCCGAAGAGCTTGGCCGTCGACAGATGGCCCAGCTCGTGCCAGGCGATCGAGAACAGCAGTCCCACGACGAAGACGGCGATACCGAGAACCGTCATCAGGATCGTCGTCATGCTCATACGTGCGCCTCCGCTGTCGCTGCCGCCGAGAGTTCGCGGGCCCTGGACCGTGCCCAGGTCTCCGCATCGAGGACGTCCGCGACCGTCAGCGAAGTTCCCGTGGCGGGGGTGCCGTGTTCGGCGACCACCGCCGTGACCGTATCCATGATGCCGTTGAAAGGCAGCCGTCCTGCCAGGAATGCGTCCACGCACTCCTCGTTGGCCGCGTTGAACACCGCGGGTGCCGTGCCACCCAGGGCGCCCACGTGCCTGGCGAGCCCGACGGACGGGAAGGCCTCGGTGTCGAGCGGGAAGAACTCCCAGCTGGAGGCCTTCGTCCAGTCGAAGGCGGGGGCCGCGTCCGGGACCCGCTCGGGCCAGCCGAGACCGATGGCGATGGGGCCGCCCATGTCGGGCGGGGTGGCCTGCGCGAGGGTGGAGCCGTCGGTGAACTCCACCATCGAGTGAACGTACGACTGGGGGTGGACCACGACCTCGATCCGCTCGAAGGGGATGTCGTAGAGCAGGTGCGCCTCGATGACCTCGAGCCCCTTGTTGACCAGGGTCGCGGAGTTGACCGTGATGACCGGGCCCATGGCCCAGGTCGGGTGTGCCAGGGCCTGCTCCCGTGTGACACCTGACAGCTCGGCGCGCGTACGCCCCCGGAACGGGCCGCCCGACGCGGTGACGACGAGCTTGCGGACATCGGCACGTTCACCCGCGGCGAGTGCCTGGAAGAGCGCGGCGTGCTCGGAGTCGACCGGGATGATCTGTCCGGGCGCTGCCAGCGCCTTCACCAGCGGGCCACCGACGATCAGCGACTCCTTGTTCGCCAGGGCGAGGGTGCGTCCCGCCTTCAGCGCGGCGAGCGTGGGGGCCAGGCCGATGGAGCCGGTGATCCCGTTCAGTACGGTGTGGCAGTCGCTCGTGGCGAGTTCCGTGGCGGCGTCGGGTCCTGCCAGGATCTCCGGGAGCGGCTCCCCCGCCCCGTAGACCTCACGCAGCGCCTCGCGGAGCGCGGGCACCTTGTCCCCGTCGGCCACCGCGACCGTGCGTACGCGCAGCTGCCGCGCCTGCTCGGCGAGAAGCTGGACCCTGCCGCCCGCGGCGGAGAGCGCGGTGACGCGGAAGCGGGCGGGGTTGCGCAGGACCAGGTCGATGGCCTGGGTACCGATGGACCCGGTGGAGCCGAGGATCACCAGATCCCGGCGGCCGTCCGTCGCGTCGAAGACGAGATGCGGATCGGCGAGGGGTGCGGGGCTGTCGCTCATGGCCCCCATTGTTGCCGCATCCGCTGTGCGCCGTGACAGCGCGCCCCGTTCGCCGGACTCGATCGTGCAACATCCGGGGTCAGAGGGGTGAGTCGATACCGAATCTGTCCCTCAGCCTCCGCATGTCCGCCACATCGCGCGCGGCGGGTTCGTAGCCCTGGTGGAACAGCGCCTGCTGTTCGGCGGAGATACAGCGCACGGTGGTCGTCCCGATGGTGCCCGTGACGAAGCAGGCTGCCGGGTAGCGGAAGGGTTCCCCGGGGTCGAGCGAGGACTGGACGGCGGACCCGTCAGCGGCGAACGCCAGGGGGTGCAGGTCGATTTCGGGCCCGGACGGATGGCTGAGGACGAACCGGGCGGGGCGCCAGTCCAGTGTCTCGGTGTATCCGGCGGACTCCAGCGCGGCCAGGACCGCGGCCTCCTGCTCGCTCCGGTGCAGGAGGTCCAGATCGCGGTGCTCGCGGGTCTCCTCGCCGAGCAGGGCGTCGATGCCCCAGCCTCCGGCGATCACCACGTCGGCGCCGGCCTCGCTCAGCAGCGCGAGAACGGACAGGACATCGCTCCGGGACATCATGCGGGCGACCGTAGTGCGCCCGGCCTCCGGGCGCACCGCGTTTTGCGCGCACTCACCGCTGCCTCTACGGCTGCGCGGCCCTCGCCGCGAACCGGGCGAACGCCTCGTGGAAGCCGGGGAAGGTCTTCCGTACACAGCCGGGGTCGTCGTAGCTCATGCCGGGCGCGCGCAGTCCGGCGACGGCGAACGACATCACGATGCGGTGGTCGCCGTGGGTGACGATCTCGGTGGGGTGCGGGGTGCCGGGGTGGATCTCGATCCAGTCGGGTCCGGTGTGCACGGTGATCCCCATGTTCCGCAGGTTCTCCGCGCAGGCCTCCAGCCGGTCGCACTCCTTGACCCGGGTGTTGGCGACGTCCTCGATGCGCACCGGTGAGGTGGCGTAGGGCGCGATGGCGGCGAGGGTCGGCATCGTGTCGGAGATGTCACGCATGTTGACCGTCAGGCCGGAGAGCCGCCCGGAGGAGCGCACGGTGGTGGCGTCGGCCGTGGTGGTGACCTCGGCGCCCATCCTGCGCAGCACGTCGGTGAAGCGCAGGTCGCCCTGGAGCGCGTCCGTGCCGAGTCCGGGGACGGTGACCTCGTGGCCGGTGAGGGCCGCCGCCGCGAAGAAGTAGGAGGCCGTGGACGCGTCGGGCTCGACGGCGTACGTGGTGGCGCGGTAGCCGCCGTTGGAACCTCCGCTGTTCGCGCGGAGCCGAGCGCTGTTCGCGCGGAGCCGGGAACGCGGGGAAGGGACGGTGAAGACGTCGCCCTCGCGGACCGGCTCGGCGCCGAAGCTGCGCATCATCGCGAGGGTGATCTCGACGTACGGCGCCGAGACGAGCTCCGTGACCCGGATCCGGAGGCCTTCGGCGGTGAGCGGGCCGAGCATGAGCAGCGCGGTGAGGTACTGGGACGACTCCCCCGCGTCGAGGGTCAGTTCGCCGCCCTTGACGCCGGATGCCACGACGGTGAGCGGATGGTGACCGTCGGCTCCTTCGTGACGCAGGTCGACCCCGAGGGTGCGGAGCGCCTCGGTGAGGGGTGCGAGGGGGCGGCGGCGCATCTGCGCGGAGGCGTCGAAGCGGTACGTTCCCGAGGCCGCGGCCGCGGCGAGCGTCGGCAGGAAGCGCGCGGTGGTGGCCCCGTCGCGGCAGTGGACGTCGGCGTCCCTCGCGGGTCCCGACGGGCGCCCCTCGATGTGCCATCGGTCCGGCTCGCGTGTGACCCCGTATCCGAGTCGGGCCAGTCCCTCGGTGAACCCCTCGGTGTCGTCCGAGTGCAGGGGGCGCAGGAGGGTGGTGGTGCCGTCCGCCGCGGCGGCCAGGAACAGCGCGCGGGCGGTGACGGACTTGGATCCGGGGATGTCGATGACGGTCACGGGCGACGATCCTGCCCTGCGGCGGGCGTGCCCGCGGGGCGCGTCCAGGCAGTGGACGCGCCCCGTGGGGTCCTGCTTCAGCGGATGGGGCGGTGGACGTTTTCCCCGGTGGCCGGTCCCGGGGTGGCGTCGGCGATCCAGGGACCGTCGCCGCTGGGGTCGATGACCCCCTCCTCCAGCCAGGTGTAGGTGCCGGCGAGCACTCCGTCGACGACACGCTTGTCGATGGCGTCCGTGTTGGTCCAGAGCCGGGCGAAGAGCTCCTCCACCCGGATACGGGACTGCCGGCAGAACACGTCGGCGAGCTGGTACGCCTCGCGGCCGTGGTCGTCGTCGGCCCGCAGGTGCTCGGCCCTGACACAGGCGGCGCTCATCGCGAAGAGTTCCGCGCCGATGTCGACGATCCGGCCGAGGAAGCCCTGCTTGGTCTCCATGCGGCCCTGCCAGCGGGACATCGCGTAGAAGGTGGAGCGGGCGAGCTTGCGGGAGGCGCGCTCGACGTACCGCAGGTGGGCGGAGAGGTCGGGGTGCCCGGGGACCCGGAAGTCGCCGTAGGAGCTGGGCAGCCGGCCGGGTCCGCTGACCAGCTTGGGGAGCCAGCGTGCGTAGAACCCGGCGGCGTTGGCGCCCGCCTTCGCCTTGTCGGAGAGCGGCTTGTCGGGGTCGATGATGTCGCCCGCGACCTTGAGGTGGGCGTCGACGGCCTCACGGGCGATCAGCAGGTGCATGATCTCCGTGGAGCCCTCGAAGATCCGGTTGATCCGCATGTCGCGGAGCATCTGCTCGGCGGGGACGGCGCGTTCGCCGCGGGCCGCGAGCGAGGCCGCGGTCTCGAAGCCGCGTCCGCCGCGGATCTGGACGAGTTCGTCGGAGATCAGCCAGCCCATCTCGGAGCCGTACAGCTTGGCGAGCGCGGCCTCGATGCGGATGTCGTTGCGGCTCTCGTCGGCCATCTGCGAGGAGAGGTCCACGACCGCTTCGAGCGCGAAGGTGGTGGCGGCGATGAAGGAGATCTTCGCGCCCACCGCCTCGTGCTTGGCGACGGGCCTGCCCCACTGCTCGCGGACCGCCGACCACTCACGGGCGATCTTCAGGGACCACTTCCCGACGCCGACGCACATGGCGGGCAGCGAGAGGCGACCGGTGTTGAGCGTGGTGAGGGCGATCTTGAGGCCGGCGCCCTCGGGTCCGATCCGGTGAGCCGCGGGGACACGGACCTGGTGGAAGCGGGTGACGCCGTTCTCGATGCCGCGCAACCCCATGAAGGAGTTGCGGTGCTCCACGGTGATGCCTGGGGAGTCGGCCTCGACGACGAAGGCGGTGATGCCGCCCTTGTGGCCGTCGGACTCGGGGACCCGGGCCATGACGACGAGCAGGTCGGCGACGACACCGTTGGTCGTCCAGAGCTTCACCCCGTCCAGGATGTACTCGTCGTCCCCTTCCGGCACGGCCGTGGTGGCGAGCCGGGCGGGGTCGGAGCCGACGTCGGGCTCGGTGAGGAGGAAGGCGGAGATGTCCGTCCGCGCGAGGCGGGGCAGGAAGGTGTCCTTCTGCTCCTGCGTGCCGAACATCTTCAGCGGCTGCGGTACGCCGATCGACTGGTGTGCGGAGAGCAGCGCGCCGATGGAGGGGCTCGCCGAACCGGCCAGCGCGAGCGCCTTGTTGTAGTAGACCTGGGTCAGTCCGAGACCGCCGTACTTGGTCTCGATCTTCATCCCGAGGGCGCCGAGCTCCTTCAGACCGTTGACCACCTCGTCGGGGATCCTGGCCTCGCGCTCGATGAGGGCACCGTCGACCCGGGTCTCGCAGAACGCGCGCAGCCGGGCGAGGAAGGCCTCGCCGCGCCGTACGTCGTCCGGGGCCGGCAGGGGGTGGGGGTGGATCAGGTCGAGCCGGAAGCGTCCGAGGAAGAGTTCCTTGGCGAAGCTCGGCTTACGCCAGTCCTGTTCACGGGCGGCCTCTGCCACCTGCCGCGCTTCGCGCTCGGTGACTTTGGGAGCCTGGGGGGTGTCGGATGGGGCGGACATGAGGAGCTCACCTCGCCGCGAGTCGGGGTATGGGTCGGGCCGTACGCGTGCCGATAGGTACCACCTGTCCGTATCTACCCGATCCCCGCACGGCCCACCACCGTGCGAAGGGCTCCCCACGGCGCACGGAACCGGCCGGAGCCCCCGTGCGGCGGGCTCCGGCCGGTCCGTGGCGGATGTACGGGCTACAGGGCCAGGCCGGTGAGGACCAGCACCCGCTCGTAGGTGTAGTCGTCCATGGCGTAGCGGACGCCCTCGCGGCCCACCCCGGACTGCTTGGCACCGCCGTACGGCATCTGGTCGGCGCGGTAGGAGGGCACGTCGCCGATGACCACGCCGCCCACCTCCAGGGCGCGGTGCGCGCGGAAGGCGGTCTGCAGGTCGTGGGTGAAGACACCGGCCTGCAGTCCGTACCTGGAGGCGTTGACGGCGGCGAAGGCCTCGGCCTCGCCGTGCGTCCTCTGGATGCTCAGGACCGGGCCGAAGACCTCTTCGCCGGCGATCGTCGTGGTACCGGGGAGGTCGGTGAGGACCGTCGGGGCGTACGTGGCGCCGTCACGCTTGCCGCCTGTCAGCAGGGTGGCGCCGGCGGTGACGGCCTCGTCGACCCAGGACTCGACCCGGCGGGCGGCGTCCTCGCTGACCAGCGGGCCGACGTCGGTGGCCGCGTCGGAGGGGTCGCCGGTCACCAGGGCCTCGACGGCCGCGACGATCTTCGGGACGAGCCGGTCGTACACGGAGGCGTCGGCGATGACGCGCTGAACCGAGATGCAGGACTGGCCGCCCTGGTAGTTGGAGAAGGTCGCGATGCGGGTCGCGGCGAGCTCCAGGTCGTCGTCGGACGACCAGTCGCCGAGGACGACGGCCGCACCGTTCCCGCCCAGCTCCAGGGTGCAGTGCTTGCGCGGCACCGAATCCATGATCGCGTAGCCGACGGGACCCGAGCCGGTGAAGGAGATCACCGGCAGCCGCTCGTCCTCGACCAGGGCGGGCATCTTGTCGTTGGGCACGGTCAGCACGGACCAGGAACCGGCCGGGAGGTCCGTCTCGGCCAGCAGCTCGCCCAGGATCAGGGACGAGATCGGGGTGGCCGGGGCCGGCTTCAGGATGATCGGGGCACCGACGGCGATGGCCGGGGCGACCTTGTGGGCGCTCAGGTTGAGCGGGAAGTTGAAGGGCGCGATGCCGAGGACGGGACCGCGCGGGAAGCGCCGGGTCAGCCCGAGGCGGCCGGTGCCGCCCGCGTCGGTGTCCAGCCGCTGGGCGTCGCCACCGTTGAAGCGGCGGGCCTCCTCGGCCGCGAACCGGAAGACGGAGACTGCGCGGCCGACCTCGCCGCGAGCCCACTTGATGGGCTTGCCGTTCTCGGCGGAGATCAGCTGGGCGATCTCCTCCGTGCGCTCGGTGAGCCGGCGTACGACGTGGTCGAGGGCTCCTGCCCGCACGTGCGCCGGGGTCGCGGCGAACTCATCGCGCACGGCGTACGCGGCGGCGACGGCCTCTTCGGTCTGCGCGTCGGTCGGCACGGCGACCGTCCCGACGAGGCGGCCGTCCCAGGGGTTGGTGACGTCGAAGCTGTCCTCGCCGGTGGCCTGCCGGCCTGCCAGCCAGAAGGCGTGGGTGGAAGTCATGGCGGTTCCGGCCCTTCGGGGGTGGTGAACGACGATCGCCGGGCGCCGCGCGGGCACCCGTCGGCCCCACCGTAGGGCGGTCCGGGGCGTATGAGGCTTGTCCGCGATGGAGCGGAGCGGGGGCCCGGTGCGCCGGTTTGTCGTAGCCGGACCGGCTACGGCGTTCCCGAGTGGGCGGCCGTGGCTTTGAGGGCCAGCCACAGCTCCATCCGGACGTCCGGGTCGTCGAGCGAGCGGCCCAGGATCTCCTCCACCCGGCGCATCCGGTAGCGCAGGGTGTGACGGTGGACGCCCAGGTCTGCCGCGGCGGCGTCCCACTGGCCGTGCCGGGAGAGCCAGGCGCGCAGGGAGGCGACCAGATCGCCGCGGCCCTTCGCGTCGTGTTCCCGCAGCGGTCGCAGCATCCCGTCCGCGAACGCCCGTACGGCGTCGTCGGCCAGCAGCGGCAGGACGGAGCCGGTCGCGAGCTCCTCGTGCTCGACCATGGTCCTGCCCCGGCGGCGTGCGACGGAGAGTGCCTGCTCGGCCTGCTTGTACGCGGCGGAGACGGCGATCGGGCCGGAGGGGGCGGACATACCGACGATCACACCGGCGCCTTCGCCGTCACCCGCCTCGCGCCCCGGGAGGCCGTCCGTCGCCCGGGCGTGGGCCGCGCCGGCCGCCACGGCGGCGCCGCCGTCCGCGGCCAGCACCACGAGGCGTTCGTTCTCGGGCACCATCAGGAGGCTCTCGCCGGACCGGGACCCTGCGGCCTCCATCGCCTCGGCGAGCAGCTCGGTCCCCTCGGGCGCGGGCGACTCGGCGATCAGCAGCCGGAACGGCGCGTCGAGCAGCCCGCCGTACAGGTCACCCGCGACGGCCCGTGCGTGGTCGGACTCCCCCGCGAGCAGCATGCGCAGGAGGGCGGCCCCCAGGCGCTGCTCCGCCCCCTGGAGCGCGCGGGACCTGGCCGTGGTCAGGGTCAGCAGGGCGACCGCGGAGTGCACCGCGTAGCGCTCGGCCGTGCCGAGCGCGGCGCCCGTACCGACGGCCAGCGCGCCGCGGTTCCCGCGTCCGGTGCCCAGGGACTGGAGCTCCACCCGGTCGTCGCCCTCGCTGTCACCGACGACCACGCTGGCCGGGGCGGGGCGGTCCCTGAGCCGCTCGACCTCGGGAGTGAGCCGGGCGGCGCGGCGGGCCGCCCAGTCGGGTGCGGCGGCGACGACGGCGCCCGAGGAGTCGTAGAGCGCGGCCCATCCGTCGACGTGCACGGCGAGGCGGATGAGCAGCTCCGCCGGGCCGTCCCCGGCGACCGCGGCCCGGGTCAGCTCCCGCTGGGCGTCGAAACCGGCGGTGACCGACCGGTACTGGTCGGCGGCGATGGCCGCGGACACGGCTTTGCTGATGGCGAGGAACGGTGTGCGCCGGGGCACCTCCAGGAGCGGCAGCCCCACTTCCTCGGCGGCGTCCACGAGCGCGGGCGGGATCTCGTCGTAGGTGACGCCCACGGCGAAGCCGAGCCCAGCGATCCCCGCCCCCGCCAGCCGCTGTACGTACCGGCGCATCGTCCCCGGGTCCCGGGCGTCGAGGTTGGTCGCGGTGACGAGGAGCAGCTCGCCGCCGTCCATGTACGGGACGGGGTCGGCGAGCTCGCTTGCGTGCGCCCATCGCACGGGCGTGCCGAGCCGGTCGGCACCGGCCCGGACGGTGAGCTTGAGCGCCGAGTGCTGGACGAGCGAGGCGAGAGTAGGAGGCATGGGGCCGACGGACCTCTGGGAGTCGATGGCACCGCCTGTGCGGGCGGCTCGATTGACGCCGCCCCGCACGCGCGGCCCGAATGCTCCGCACCGTACAGACGGTCGGCGTCAATTCTGCCAGGGCGGCAGATTCGCCGTAACCTCGCGGTCAGCCATCGAGCTGGACGAGCAGCGGCGGGGCGTGCTCGCCGTGCACGGTGGTGAGGGACAGGACGGCGTGGCCGGGGGGCAGCTCGTACGCCAGCTCCGACGCGGACCAGCGCTCCCGCTCGACCCGTCGCACCGTCACGGCGTCCCTCGTGACGGCCTTGCCGGTGACGAGCTTGCGCAGGCCGTGCAGGGCGCGGGTGAACGGCTGGTCGGCGAAGACCGCGTGCTGGGCGACCTCCCTGGTCTCCACCCACTCCTTGCCCCAGGCCTCGGCGAAGTGCTTGCCGTCCCAGGTGGTGACCCCGCTGAAGGCCATGCAGCAGCCGACCGCGCCGAGCAGCGCGGTGTGCAGCCCGTCGGGGACGTCGTCGACGGTGCGCAGCGTCAGGACGGCTCCGGCATTGACCGACCGCAGCCGTCGTACACCCCGGACGTTCTGGGGGGTGACGGTGTGCGTGGCGTCGTCCAGGACCAGGCAGATGAAGAGCGACCGGTCGGTGCGGGCGGCTGCGATCGCCGTGAACTGGGCGAGGACGAGCCTGGTGAGCAGCCGCGACGCCTCGGCGTGCGCCCGCTCGGGCAGGTCGATCCTGACCCGGAGCGGCAGGTGTTCCAGGGACCGCAGCGAGAAGGGCCTGGACTCCTGCCCGGTGGCGAAGAACGGCGCGAAGGCGGGCCGGTCCAGGAGTGCGATCCGGTCGGCGAGCACCGGCCCGGGGTCCCCGGATCCGGCCGTCTGCCGGGTGCGGGCCTCCAGCTCGCGCAGCATCGCCTGGTGGCCGCCCGCCGCGAGCGCCTCGCGCAGCGCGTCGAGCGCGGCGAGGTCGCCGTCCAGGAGTTCCCGGAGGGCGGGCACCCCGGGGAAGTGCCCGTGTACGGCGCGGTAGGGGCCGAGCAGCTGGGCGAGCACGGTGGCGGCGCGCCTGCTGTCCAGGTCGGTCACATCACCCACCAGTCCCTCGGCGAGCACGCTCGCGGCCTCGTCCGGGTCGGTCGTACCGCCGTACAGGTCGAAGTCGTGCGCGGAGGCCGGGTCGCCGATCCGCACCACCACGTCGAACGTGTCGTCCGTGCCGAGTTCACCCCCGGCGCCGCCGACGGCGAGCACCGCGGCCCGGCCGGCGAGCGCCTGCAGGGCGAGCGACTCGACGACCGGCCTCACCAGCCGGGCGGACTTGCCCGCGCCCGGCGGGCCGACCGCCAGCAGCGAGGTGCCGAGCAGCGCGGGTTCCAGGGCGAGGCCCGAGCCACGCCTGGCGTACGGGTTGTGCGGGTCGTCGGCGCAGCTGCCGAGCCGGACCTGGCCGGTCAGCAGGTCGTGCCGGGCGGTGCGGTGCGGCAGGTCCCTGGCGCCCGAGGGGTGGAGGGCCGCGGCGCCGCCGGTGCGCAGTACGGCTTCGGTGAGCGCGGCGAGGCGCTCCGGGTGCCCCTGGCCGACGCTCCAGGCGTGGCGCAGGCGTGCGACGTCGACGTCGTTCATACGGCCGGTGCGGACCTCGGCGGTGAGGGTCTCGGCCGCGTCCGTCCGTCCTGCCGCGCGGAGTTCGGGCCACTGCTCGGCGGCGGGGGCGTCCGGGGGCGTGGAGGGGGCCGCGGGCGTCGTGGCGGTGCCCTTGCCGAGCCGGCCGGCGACGAGTCGGCGCCAGTGGCCGAGGCGGGCGAACGGCCAGAGCACCCCGGCGGCGATCAGGGTGTAGATCACGTTGACGACGGCCTGGCTCTGGTAGATCTCTCCGCCGGCGACCGAGGCGACGAGGATCAGGACCGGCCGGACGAGCGGCACGGCGTCCTTCCACACGAGGAGCTCGGCGAGGGCCCCCGCGGCGACGGTGGCCAGGCCGAGGAAGGGCTGCCCCCGGCCCGCGACGTGGCGCCGGAAGATCTCGGACCAGTTGCCCAGACGCCCGCAGCCGTAGACCAGGAGTCCGAAGAGGACGGCCTCGTAGACGGTGAGGGCGTCGGCGCCCTCGATGGTCCTGGGCCCGCCGAACGTACCGGCGTACCACCAGTCCCCCGGGGTGAACAGCTTCACCGGGACCAGCCGGTAGGGGATGTACCCGTTGCGCCACAGGGACCACAGGAGCAGTCCGCTGAGGACGGAGATGAGCACGCCGACCAGCAGCGAGCGGTCGGACACCCCCTCGGGCTTCTCGGGCGGGCGCGGGGTGTACCCGTAGCGCCATACGCCCGGTTCCTCGGCGGGGCGCGGGGTGCGCAGCCATGCCTCGACGCCGGTGTCCTCCGTCGGCGGGCGCCTGGGGTGCGGGCCGTACCCGGGGGGCGGTGACCCGGGGGGCGGTGGCGCGGCTGGGGGCGGCCCGGCGGGCCGTGGCACCCGGTCCGCGCCCGTGCCCCGTGCGTCGTACGTGCCTTCGGTGTCCATGAACCGCTGCCCCCTGACCAGCCAGGTCCCGCCTTCTGCACCGGCCAATCTAGTGCCCGGGCACGGGGAGTTCAGCCATGCGGCCGTATGACCCTGCCGGGGAGTCGGCCGGGGCCCCGCCCAGTCATCTGTCCGCCACGGACAACGGCACGGACCCAGCACTCCCGATCGGAGCATGACCGCTGCCCGCACCCGCCTCTAGCCTGCAGAAACAGAAGCGTCCGAAACACCCCCAGGAGCCCCGCATGTCCGACATCCCGCAGGAGCGCCGCCTCGTCACCGCCATCCCCGGCCCGAAGTCGGCCGAGCTACAGGCCCGCCGTGTCGCGGCGGTCGCCGCGGGTGTGGGGTCCACACTGCCGGTCTTCGCCGCTCGGGCGGGCGGCGGAATCATCGAGGACGTGGACGGCAACCGGCTGATCGACTTCGGTTCCGGCATCGCCGTGACCACGGTGGGCGCCTCCGCCGAGGCGGTCGTACGCCGCGCGTCGGCGCAGCTCGCCGACTTCACCCACACCTGTTTCATGGTCACGCCGTACGAGGGGTACGTCGAGGTCTGTGAGCAGCTCGCCGAGCTGACACCCGGCGACCACGCCAAGAAGTCGGCGCTGTTCAACTCGGGGGCCGAGGCCGTCGAGAACGCGGTGAAGATCGCCCGGGCGTACACCAAGCGCACCGCGGTCGTCGTCTTCGACCACGGCTACCACGGCCGGACGAACCTCACGATGGCGCTGACGGCGAAGAACATGCCGTACAAGCAGGGCTTCGGCCCCTTCGCGCCCGAGGTGTACCGCGTGCCGGTGGCGTACGGATACCGCTGGCCGACGGGCGCCGAGAACGCGGGGGCCGAGGCGTCCGCGCAGGCCATCGACGAGATCACCAAGCAGATCGGCGCGGAGAACGTCGCCGCGATCATCATCGAGCCGGTGCTCGGCGAGGGCGGCTTCATCGAACCCGCCAAGGGCTTCCTCCCGGAGATCGCCCGGTTCGCCGAGGAGCACGGCATCGTCTTCGTCGCGGACGAGATCCAGTCCGGCTTCTGCCGCACAGGACAGTGGTTCGCCTGCGAGGACGAGGGCATCGTTCCCGACCTGATCACCACGGCCAAGGGCATCGCCGGCGGCCTCCCGCTCTCCGCGGTGACGGGCCGCGCCGAGATCATGGACGCCGCCCACGCCGGCGGCCTCGGCGGGACCTACGGCGGCAACCCGGTGGCCTGCGCCGGTGCCCTCGGCGCCATCGAGACGATGCGCGAGCTGGACCTGAACGGGAAGGCGAAGCGGATCGAGGAGGTCATGAAGGGCCGCCTCGCCGAGATGCGGTCGAAGCTCCCGAACGGCGGGGCCATCGGGGACATCCGCGGCCGGGGCGCCATGATCGCGATCGAGCTGGTGAAGCCGGGCGGCAAGGAGCCCGACGCCGCCACCGCCGGGGCGCTGGCCAAGGCCTGTCACGCCGAGGGCCTGCTGGTGCTGACCTGCGGCACCTACGGCAACGTCCTGCGTTTCCTGCCGCCGCTCGTCATCGGCGAGGACCTGCTGAACGAGGGCCTGGACATCATCGAGCAGGCGTTCACACAGCTCTGAGGCGTACGCATCTCCTGAGCGCCGTCACCGTCACCGACGGCGGGAACCGGCGCCCGGGTGGAGGCGTGTGAAGAAGGTGTGCGAGGGCCATGGGGGGATACCGTTGTCACTTCCGGTGCCTCCTTCCTCTGACGTACGGTCTTTCCAGATGAGAGAAACACCCCGCCCGCAGGGGACTGCGGGTGATGTCGGGACGGGGCTCCCCCAGCTTCGTACCGGCCGTGCCATCGCGCACACCGCTGGAGCTTCGGGCTCCGGGACTCCTCACCGATCGGATGGCCGCTCGCCCCACACCCCCCGGGGCGCGCGGCAAACCGATCCGACCGGCCACCTCGGAACAATCCCCCCTGTTCCCCGGTGGCCGGTTCTTCTCGTTCCCACGGCCGGTGCGCTGCTGGTGCTTCTCCTCGTGATCACCTGGCAGGTGCTGGCCGACGGCCCGCTGCTGGGCCCCGACGAGCGCCTCGGCCTGAAGCTGGCGGGCAGCGGACCCACCCGGCTCGCGGAGCTGTTCGCCGATCTCGGCAATATGCAGGTCGCCGTTCCCGTGCTGGCCTGCGCGGTCCTCGTCACCTGGTTGCGCCGCGCCAGGCGTGCGGCGGTGTACGCGGTGGCGGCCATGGCCGCCGTCCCGGCGCTCGTCGTCCCGCTGAAGCTGTGGACGGACCGCCAGGGGCCGTTGACGGAGGCGACGGGCTACTACCCGTCGGGGCACACGACCACGGCGATGGTGGCGTACGGGGCCGCCGCCCTGCTGCTCGCCCGGTATCCGAAGCGGTCATGGGTGCGGTCATGGGTGACGCTCGTCGCCGCCGTCCTGCTGACGGCGGCGACGAGCGTCGGTCTGTTGCTGCGCGGCTACCACTGGCCGCTGGACGTGGTGGCCGGCTGGTGCGTCGGCGGTCTTGTGCTGCTTGCCCTCCGGGCGGGCGTGACGGGTGCTCAGCGCCCGAAGTAGGCGTCGAAGTTCTTCGAGAACTCCCAGTCGGAGAACCGGTCCCAGTTGATGGACCAGGTCATCAGACCCCGCAGCTCCGGCCAGGTGCCGTGGGTCTCGTACGAGCCGCAGTCGGTCTTCTTCGTCAGGCAGTTCAGCGCCTTGGTGACCTCGGCGGGCGGGGTGTGGCCGTTGCCCGCCTGGGTGGAGGCCGGGAGGCCGAAGGCGACCTGTTCGGGGCGCAGCGCCGGGAAGACCCGGGTCTCGTCACCCGCGACGGGGAAGCCGGTGAGCAGCATGTCGGTCATGGCGATGTGGAAGTCCGCGCCGCCCATCGAGTGGTACTGGCCGTCCAGGCCCATGATCGAGCCCGAGTTGTAGTCCTGGACGTGCAGCAGGGAAAGGTCGTCGCGCAGGGCGTGGATGACGGGCAGATAGGCGCCGGCGCGCGGGTCCTGGCCGCCCCAGGGGCCCGCTCCGTAGTACTGGTGGCCGAGCTGCACGAAGAAGGTCTCGGGGGCCATGGTGAGGACGAAGTCGTCGCCGTACTCGGCCTTCAGGGACTTCACCGCTGAGATGAGGTTGACGATGACGGGGGTCGTCGGGCTGCGGAAATCGGTGTCGTCCGTGTCGAGCGAGAGCGAGTGGCCCTCGAAGTCGATGTCGAGGCCGTCGAGTCCGTAGGTGTCGATGATCTCGCTGACGGAGGAGACGAAGGCGTCGCGGGCCTCGGCCGAGGCGAGCTGCACCTGGCCCTTCTCACCGCCGATCGAGATGAGCACCTTCTTCCCCGCGGCCTGCTTCTCCTTGATGGCGGCCTTGAACTCCTCCTCGCTCTCCACGTCGGGGCACTCGGCCGCGGGACAGAGCGAGAAGCGGATGTCGCCCGAGGTGACGGACGTCGGCTCGCCGAAGGCGAGGTTGATGACGTCCCAGGAGTCGGGGACGTCCGCCATCCGTGTGTAGCCGGAGCCGTTGGCGAAGCTGGAGTGCAGATAGCCGACGAGGGCGTGGTCCGGGAGCCCCGCGTCCGCGGCTTCCCGGGTTTCCGTGGCCGCCGTGGCCGTGGTGTCGCCGGCCACGGCCGCCGGTGCCGTCGCGGTCAGAGCGCCGGCGGCGAGCAGGGCGGCCGTGAGGACGGCCAGGGGACCCGAGAAGCGGGCGGTCGGTCCGGTGCGCGATCCGGTACGTGCCACAACAGCCTCCGTGCAGGGGGAATTGAACGGTGCGCACAACATGGTCCAGACCAATCGGGTTGTCAAGACCTCTGGCGGCACCTCACTCCCCGCCGCCGCGTGCGCCCCGGGCCGCCGCCGCCTCGTGCAGGGCCAGCTCCAGAAGGCTCGCGTCGGTGAGCGTGCCCGAGCCGTCCGGCGGGATCAGCCATCGCACCGCGCCCACGGTGCTGCCCGGCAGCGGGACGACGATCCACGCCCCCTCGCCGACGCCGCGGATTCCCGTCCCGATCCAGCGGGCCGCTGTTCCCGGGGGCACGAAGAAACCCATCCGGGAGTCGCCGAAGTCCGCGAGGACGGGCCCCGGCCTGTCGAGCAGCCGGGTCAGCACATCGAGCGTGGGATAGCCGAGATCCGCTGGAACGACCAGCACGTCCCAGCGTTTTCCGGCGGGCAGGAGCGCCATCCCCTGAGGGTCGCGCTCCCATTCCCTCCGGCAGGCCCTCGGATCCGTTGCCACCGATGCGAGCCAAGCGACCGCGGCCTTTGCCCTCGTGCCGGCCATGGACTGCCTCCCTCTCCCCGCGGGCACCTGCAGGGGGTCCTGCCGGCGCGTGTACGGGAGAGAGCGGGCGGGCCCCGCATCATGACGCGGGTTCCGCCACCGATCGATGGTGAGCTGGGTCACCCGGGCTCACCACCGCGGCGGGCCGGCCTCAGCTGTCGAAGCCGAGCCCCAGCCGGTCCATGGTCCGCAGCCACAGATCGCGGTGGCCTCCATGGCTGTCCGCCCGCGCCATGGACCTCTTGGTGATCTCGATCCCGGTCCAGGCGAACGGCTCGGGCGGAAAGGGCACCGGCTTGGAGCGGACCATCCGCAGAGCGGTCCGCCCGGTCTCCCGGCCCGACAGCAGGTCGAGCATGACCTCGGCCCCGAAGCGGGTGGCCCCGACGCCCAGACCCGTGTACCCGGCGGCGTACGCGACCCGGCCGCGGTGGGCCGTACCGAAGAACGCGGAGAAGCGGGAACAGGTGTCGATCGCCCCGCCCCAGGCATGGCTGAAACGCACTCCGGAGAGCTGGGGGAAGCACGCGAAGAAATGGCGGGCGAGCTTCAGAAAGGTCTCGGGACGCTGGTCGAGCGAGGAATTCAGCCGGCCTCCGTACGGATAGACGGCGTCATACCCGCCCCACAGGATCCGGTTGTCGGCGGAGAGCCGGAAATAGTGGAACTGGTTGGCGCTGTCACCCAGTCCCTGTCGGTTGTGCCAGCCGACCGAGGCGAGACGCTCCGCGCTCAGGGGCTCCGTCATCAGCGCGTAGTCGTACACCGGGACCGTGTACGGGCGCACCCGCCTCACCAGCGAGGGGAAGACGTTCGTGCCGAGGGCGACGTCACGCGCGAACACCCTGCCGTACGGGGTGCGCACCGCGATGCCCGCGCCCGACCGGGCGAGTTCGAGGCCGCGGGTGTGCTCGTAGATCCGTACGCCGAGACCGGCGCAGGCCTCTTTCAGGCCCCAGGCGAGCTTCGCCGGGTGCAGCATGGCGACGCCGTGCCGGTCCAGCAGACCGCCCAGGAATGTCGGTGAGTCGACTTCGGCGCGCACCTGGTCCCGGTCGAGGAGCTCCATCCCCCCGAGGCCGAGTTCCTCGGTCCTGCGCTGCCATTCCCGCAGTTCTTCGAGCTGGTGGGGCTGCGTGGCCACATCGATCTCGCCGGTGCGCTCGAAGTCGCAGTCGATGGCGTAGCGGGTGACGGCGGCCTCGATGGCGTCGAGATTGCGCGCGCCCAGCTCCTCCAGCTTCCCGATCTCCTCCGGCCAGCGCTCCAGGCCGTTGGCCAGGCCGTGGGTCAGCGAGGCCGCGCAGAATCCACCGTTGCGCCCCGAAGCGGCCCAGCCCACCTCGTCGCCCTCGATGAGCACGACATCGCGCCCCGGGTCACGCTCCTTGGCGATCAGCGCGGTCCACAGCCCGCTGTAGCCGCCGCCGACGACCAGGAGATCGCACCGCTCGTCGCCGGTCAGCGCGGGGCGGGCGACGGGCCTTCCCGGATCGTCGAGCCAGTAGGACAGGGGACGCGCGTCGGAGAGAGACTGTGCGGCGGTACGCATGGCATCCGGTGCCATGTTTTCCAACTCCTTCGGGTTATCGATGTCCCGCGTTGCTCCTGCGCCGGTTGGCGATGAGCTGTCCGGCGAGAACCACCGTCACGGCGATGACGAACATGGCCGTACCGATGACGTTGATCTGCACAGGTGTTCCACGCTGCGCCGATCCCCACACGAACATGGGGAACGTCACCGTGGAGCCCGCGTTGAAATTGGTGATGATGAAATCGTCGAAGGAGAGCGCGAAAGCGAGCAGGGCTCCCGCGGCGATTCCCGGGGCGGCGATCGGGAGTGTCACCCGGACGAAAGTCTGCACCGGGCCGGCGTACAGGTCGCGGGCGGCCTCCTCCAGCCTCGGGTCCATCGACATCACACGCGCCTTGACGGCGGTCACCACGAAGCTGAGGCAGAACATGATGTGGGCGATCAGGACGGTCCAGAAGCCGAGCTCGGCGCCCATGTTGAGGAAGAGCGTGAGCAGCGAGGCCGCCATGACGACCTCGGGCATCGCCATCGGCAGGAAGATCAGCGAGTTGATCGCGCCTCGGGCCCTGAAGCGGTAGCGGACCAGCGCGAAGGCGATCATCGTGCCGAGCACGGTCGCGCCGACGGTCGCCCAGACCGCGATCCGCAGTGAGAGCGAGAGCGAGCCGCAGAGGTCGGCGACGCCGCAGGGGTCCTTCCAGGCGTCCAGGGAGAACTCCTGCCAGGCGTAGTTGAAGCGCCCCCTGGGCCGGTTGAAGGAGAAGACCATCACGACGACGTTCGGCAGGATCATGTAGGCGAGCGTCAGCAGGCCCGCGATCACGACCAGGTTCCGGCGGAGCGTACGGAGTACGGACATCAGACCAGGTCCTCCGTCCCGGAGCGGCGGATGTAGACGGTGACCACGAGCAGGACGACCGCCATGAGGATGAACGAGAGCGCGGCCGCCGTCGGGTAGTCCAGGACCCGCAGGAACTGGGTCTGGATGACGCTGCCGACCATCTTGGTGTCGGTGGAGCCGAGGAGTTCCGCGTTGACGTAGTCGCCGCTGGCCGGGATGAAGGTCAGCAGGGTGCCGGAGACGACGCCGGGCATGGACAGCGGCAGCGTCACCTTGCGGAAGGTGGTGGCGGGTGTGGCGTACAGATCGCCCGCGGCCTCGTGCAGCCGGCCGTCGATGCGTTCCAGCGAGGTGTAGAGCGGAAGGATCATGAACGGCAGGAAGTTGTACGTCAGACCGCAGACGACGGCCATCGGCGTGGCCAGGATCCGGTTGTTCTCGGTCCAGCCGAGCCACGCGGTGACGTCCAGGACATGCAGGGTGTTCAGCGCGTCGACGACCGCGCCGCCGTCCGCGAGGATGGTCTTCCAGGCCAGCGTCCTGATCAGGAAGCTGGTGAAGAACGGTGCGATGACCAGCACGAGCACCAGGTTGCGCCAGCGGCCCGCCTTGAAGGCGATCAGATACGCGAGCGGGTAGCCGAGCAGCAGGCACAGGAGCGTGGCGGTGCCCGCGTACAGCAGGGACCTGATGAACTGCGGGTAGTAGTCGGCGAAGGCGTCCCAGTACGTCCGGAGGTGCCAGGTGACCTCGAAGCCCTTCTCCAGGGATCCGGTCTGTACGGAGGTCGACGCCTGGTAGACCATCGGCAGCGCGAAGAAGACGACCAGCCACAGGATGCCGGGGAGCAGCAGCCAGTAGGGCACGAGCCGCCTGCGGACGGAGGGCTTACGGATCTCGGCTTCGGCGGGGTGCGCCGGCGGCGCGTCGGTGACGCTCACGCCGCCGCCTCCCGGCCGTCCGCTCCGGCGGCTGAGGCCACACCGGCGTCGATGGACTGGGCCGCGTCGAGTCCGAAGGTGTGCTCGGGGTTCCAGTGCAGGACGACATCGGCGCCGGGCACGAGCCTGCTGTCGCGCTCGATGTTCTGCTCGTAGACCTGGAGCGCGGTGCCGGCCGGGCTCTCGACGACGTACTGGGTGGAGACTCCGATGAAGCTGGAGTCGGTGATGCGGCCGGTGACCCGGTTCCGGCCGCCCGGTATCGCCGCCGCGTCGTCGGTGTGCGCGAGCGAGATCTTCTCGGGGCGGACGCCCACGAGCAGCTTCCCTCCGCTCCCGGCCGGGGAGGGACATCGCCCGCCGGGCAGCCTGAGCTTCCCGCCGCCGGCCGCGACGACGACATCCGTGCCGGCGCCCGTGCCCGCCCCCGGGGAGACGACCTCCCCCTCGATGAGGTTGGAGGTGCCGAGGAAGTTGGCCACGAAGGTGGTCGCCGGGTTCTCGTACAGGTCGGCGGGCGCGCCGAGTTGTTCGACCCGGCCGCCGTTCATCACCGCGACGGTGTCGGCCATGGTCATGGCCTCCTCCTGGTCGTGGGTGACATGGACGAAGGTGATGCCGACCTCGGTCTGGATCCGCTTGAGTTCGAGCTGCATCCGGCGGCGCAGCTTGAGGTCGAGGGCGCCCAGGGGCTCGTCGAGGAGGAGGACCTGCGGGTGGTTGATGAGCGCGCGGGCCACGGCGACACGCTGCTGCTGGCCGCCGGAGAGCTGGTGCGGCTTGCGCCGGGCGAAGTCGCCGAGCTGGACGAGGTCCAGCATCTCGCCGACCTGCTTCGTCACGGACTTGATGCCGCGGCGGCGGAGCCCGAAGGCGATGTTCTCGGTGACATCGAGGTGCGGGAAGAGCGCGTAGCTCTGGAAGACGGTGTTGACGGGCCGTTTGTACGGGGGCAGGCCCGTGATGTCACGGCCGCCGAGCGAGACCGTGCCGGTGGTGGCGTCCTCCAGGCCCGCGATCATGCGCAGGGTGGTGGTCTTGCCGCAGCCGGAAGCGCCGAGCAGGGCGAAGAAGGAGCCCCGGGGGACGGTCAGGTCGAGGGGGTGCACTGCGGTGAAGGAGCCGTAGGTCTTGCTGATCCCGGTGAGACGGACATCGCCGCCCTCTGTCTGCTGCTGTGTCATGGGTCGCGGTCCCAGTGGTGTCGGGGGTGATCGGGAGGTGACTAGGGCCTCTCGTGCGGGTCAGGCGCCGATGAGCTTGGCGAACTTCGCCTCGTACGCCGTCTCTTCGTCGGGGCTGAGGGAGCGGAAGGCCCGCGACTTCGCGACCATCGCCCTGTCGGGGAGGATCAGCGTGTTCGACGCCATCGACGCGTCGATCTTCGCCAGTTCGCCGGCGACCCCGTCCACCGGGCAGACGTAGTTGATGTAGGCGGCCAGCTCCGCCGCGACCGGGGGCTCGTAGTAGTAGTCCATGAGCTTCTCGGCGTTCGTCCTGTGCCGTGCTCCGGCCGGGATCAGCATGTTGTCGCTCGACGTGATGTAACCGGCGGAAGGGATCGAGTACTTGATCGCCGGATTGTCGTTCTGGAGCTGGATGATGTCGCCCGCCCAGGCCACACAGGCCGCGATGTCCCCCTTGCTCAGGTCCGCGGTGTAGTCGTTGCCGGTGAAGCGGCGTATCTGCTTGGTGGCGACGCCCTTCTGCATCCGTCCGAGGGCCGCGTCGAAGTCGGCGTCGGTGAACGACGCGGGGTCCTTGCCCATGTCGAGGAGCGTCATGCCGACCGAGTCGCGCATCTCGGAGAGGAAGGAGACCTTGCCCTTGAGCCGGGGGTCGTCGAGCAGCTGGGTGACGGAGTCGACCTTCCGGCCGCCGGTCGCCTTCTCGTTGTAGGCGATGACGGTCGGGATACCGGTCCACGGATAGGAGTAGGCCCGCCCCGGGTCCCAGTCGGGCCTGCGGAACTGGGCCGAGAGGTTCGCGAAGGCGTGCGGGAGGTTGGTGGGGTCGAGCTTCTGCGCCCAGCCGAGCCGGATGATGCGTGCGGCCAGCCAGTCCGTCACGATGACGAGGTCACGGCCGGTGTCCTGACCCGCCGCGAGCTGGGGCTTGATCTTCCCGAAGAACTCGACGTTGTCGTTGATGTCCTCGGTGTACTTGACCTTGATCCCGGTGCGTTTCGTGAACGCGTCCAGGGTGGGACGGCGCTTCCCGTCCTCGCCGACGTCCATGTACTCGGTCCAGTTGGAGAAGCTGATCCGCTTCTCCTTTGCCGAGTGGTCGCCGGAGGCCGCCGCGGCGTCCCCTTCCCGCTGGGCGGGCGGGATCCCGCACGCGCTCAGCGCCCCGAGGCCGCCGAGCGCGAGGGCTCCCGTGCCCGACGCCCTCAGAAGCGAGCGGCGGGTGAGCGCACCCCTGCCGTCGGTGAGGCTGCGCCTCATGGCGGCCAGCTGTGGCGCGGAGAGGCGCTCGGGCTCGTACTGCTCCATACGCATGTGCCCTTCCGGGTGGGTGGGGCCGCCGGCCGGCGGCCCGCTTCTATCGGTCCCCGAAGACGGTGCGGTGCCAGTCCTTCCTCGCCACCGCGGTGTTGTCGTACATGACGTGCTTGACCTGCGTGTACTCCTCGAAGGAGTACGACGACATGTCCTTGCCGAAGCCGCTGGCCCGGTATCCGCCGTGCGGCATCTCGCTGATGATCGGGATGTGGTCGTTGATCCACACGCAGCCCGCCCTGAGTTCACGGGTGGCGCGGTTGGCCCGGTACAGACCGGTGCTCCACGCGGAGGCGGCCAGTCCGTACGGGGTGTCGTTGGCGAGGCGGATTCCCTCGTCGTCGGTGTCGAAGGGCAGCACGACCAGGACGGGTCCGAAGATCTCGGAGCTGACGATCTCGCTGTCCTGGGCCGCGTCGGTGATCAGGGTCGGCCGGTAGTAGGCGCCGTCGGCGAGTGCGCCTCCGGGGGCCTCGCCGCCGGTGACGACCGTGGCGTAGGCGCGGGCCCGGTCGACGATCGCGGCGACGCGGTCGCGCTGCTGACGGCTGACCAGCGGGCCGAGGTCCGTCGAGGGGTCGAAGGGGTCACCGAGCCGGACGCTCTCCATCAGGGCGGCGACCCCGCTCACGAACGCGTCAAGGAGGGGGCGCTGGACGTAGGCGCGGGTGGCGGCCGTGCAGTCCTGGCCGGTGTTGATGAGCGCTCCGGCGACCGCCCCGTGGACGGCGGCCTCCAGATCGGCGTCGTCGAACACGAGGAAGGGTGCCTTGCCGCCGAGTTCCAGATGCAGGCGCTTGACGGTCGATGTGGCGAGCGCGGCGACCCGCTTGCCGACGGCGGTGGATCCGGTGAAGGAGGTCATCACGACGTCGGGGTGGCTCACGAGGTGCTCGCCCGCGTCCTGCCCCGCGCCGGAGACGATGTTGATGACGCCGTCGGGGATGCCGGCCTCCGTGGCCGCCTGCGCGAACATCAGCGAGGTCAACGGTGTGATCTCGGAGGGCTTCAGCACGATGGTGTTGCCCGCGGCGACGGCCGGGAGGATCTTCCAGGCGGCCATCTGGAGCGGGTAGTTCCAGGGGGCGACGGAGCCGATGACGCCGAGGGCCTCACGGCGCACGTAGGAGGTGTGGTCGCCGCTGTACTCGCCGGCCGACTTCCCTTCGAGCTGGCGGGCGGCGCCCGCGAAGAACGAGACGTTGTCGACCGTGCCGGGGACATCGAACTCGGTGGAGAGCTTGAGGGGCTTTCCGCACTGCAGGGATTCGGCGTACGCGAGGTCCTCGGCCCCGCCCGCGAGTACGGCGGCGAAGCGGTGCAGCGCGTCGGACCGTTCGGCCGGGGTCAGCCCCGACCAGCCGGGGAACGCCTCCTGGGCGGCGGCCACGGCGGCGTCGACGTCATCGGTGCCCGCGAGTTCGTAGCGGTGGACCGTGCTGCCCGTCGCCGGGTCCACCACGTCCTGGTGGCGTCCCGAAGTGCCGGGGCGCAGCCGTCCGCCGATGTACTGCGCGCCTCCGGCGAAGCGGTCCTGCACCTGGAATCCGTTGCCCATGACGTACTCCTCCGCTGCCCCGTGTACGAGGGCGGCGTAGCTACTTCTCGAATTGAGTGCCGATCCTGACAGAGGGCACCGCCACCAACAAGGGATTCCGTTGTTTCCTTTTGGTTACGCGACGGAATCTGTCGACAGAGTGTCTCGCGGTGACGGAAAACCCAGTACCGGCTGTCAGTGGCGGATGCCAGACTCGGCTGCCATGGGACAGGAGCAGATGGATGCCCTGCGGGCACGCGCGGCCCGTGGGAAGAGGGTGAAGTACCTGCCGTTCTGGGGGCATCGGCCCCGCCGTGACGGCAGGCTCGGGGAGAGCTGCCTCAGCCAGTGGTGGCCCGCGCCGTTCACGGTCGGATCGGTGACCTACGCCTCGGCCGAGCACTGGATGATGGCCGGCAAGGCGCGGCTCTTCGGGGACGCGGAGGCGGAGGCCGCGGCCGTGGCGGCGGGCAGTCCGGCGGCGTCGAAGAACGTGGGCCGGCGGGTCAGGGGCTTCGACGAGGCTGTATGGGTGCGGGAGCGGTTCGGTCTGGTCGTCGAGGGCAGCGTGCACAAGTTCGGTCAGGACCCGGCACTGCGGACGTATCTGCTCGGCACAGGTGAGCGCGTGCTCGTCGAGGCCAGCCCGGTGGACCGGATATGGGGCATCGGACTCGCCAAGGACGATCCGCGGACCGCGAACCCCGCGTCCTGGCGGGGGCTGAATCTGCTGGGCTTCGCGCTCATGGAGGCGCGTACGCGGCTGCGCGCGGGGTGACACGACCCGTGGGCCGGGCCGGGGCACACTGCTTCCCCCGGCCCGTCCACGGGCGGTCGCTCACCCGGGTCAGCGGGAGGTGCCGACGACCAGTGAGGTGGAGTACGGGTCGTTGTAGTCGTAGGGACTGCTCGAATCGTCGTTGGCGACGGCCCAGATCAGGAATCCGAGGAAGACCGCGCTGATGACGATCGAGATCGACCCCAGGATGATCCCGGCGAGCGCCATGCCCGGGTTGGTCGCCTCGCCGCGCCTGGCGCGGCCCCGGCCGACGATGCCGAAGATCAGGGCGAGGATGCCCAGGACGATGCCGAAGCCCCACATGCAGAAGCCGGCCACCGCGATGATCCCGAGGACCATCGCGGCGATCCCCAGTCCGTTCGCCGGTGCCGGGCCCCAGGACTGCTGGCCGCCGTAGCCCGGGTATCCCGGGTAACCGTAGGACGCCGAGGGTGCGGCGGGTGCTGCCGGGTAGCCGTACGGCGCCGAGGGCGCGGCGGGAGGGGCCGGATAGCCGTACTGCCCCTGCTGTCCCGGGCCGTTCGGCCCGACCGGCGGTGCGGGCACCGGGGGTTCCTGCGGGCCGAAGGACCCGGCAGGTCCGGGTATCGGCCCGGTGCCCCCGTCGGCGCTCGGCATGGATGTGACCGTGGGCTGGTTGTGCACGGCGGGCGGAGCCGCGTCGGCTGGCTTCTTGCCGAGGTCGGCCCTGGTGTCCGGCGGAGCCCACGGGTCGCGCCGCGCGTCCTCGCCCCCGGGCTGCTGTGTGTTGTCTGACATGGGCCTCCCCCATCGTGGTCCCGCCATGCTACGGCCAGACACCCGACGTCAGAGCCCCCGCCTACGATGATCGGTGCAGCCGGTGACACCCGGCCGAGAACAGAGATCCGGGAGTATCCGATGAACGATCTGCACCCCTTCATCGCGGGGCTGCCCAAGGCCGAGCTCCACGTCCACCACGTCGGGTCGGCCTCACCGCGCATCGTGGCCGAACTGGCGGCCCACCACCCCGACTCCAAGGTCCCCACGGACCCGGAGGCGCTGTCGGACTTCTTCACCTTCACCGACTTCGGGCACTTCATCGACGTCTATCTCTCGGTGGTGGACCTGGTCCGCACACCCGAGGACGTGCGGCTGCTGACCTTCGAGATCGCCCGGGACATGGCACGGCAGAACATCCGGTACGCGGAGCTGACCGTGACCCCGTTCAGCTCGACCCGCCGCGGGATCCCCGAACAGGGCTTCATGGAGGCCATCGAGGACGCCCGCAAGGCGGCCGAGGCCGAGCTCGGCACCGTCCTGCGCTGGTGCTTCGACATCCCGGGCGAGGCCGGCCTGGAAGCCGCCGATGAGACGACCCGGCTCGCGGTCGACCTGCGGCCCGAGGGCCTGGTCTCCTTCGGCCTGGGCGGACCCGAGGTCGGGGTGGACCGCCCGCAGTTCAAGCCCTACTTCGACCGTGCGATCGCCGAGGGCCTGCACTCCGTCCCGCACGCCGGGGAGACCACGGGCCCCGGGACCGTCTGGGACGCGCTCACCGCGCTGCGCGCCGAGCGCATCGGCCACGGCACCAGCTCCACCCAGGATCCGAAGCTGCTGGACCATCTCGCCGAGCATCGCATCGCGCTGGAGGTCTGCCCCACGTCGAACATCGCCACCCGGGCGGTCACGGACATCGAGCGCCACCCGATACGGGAGATGGTCGAGGCCGGCGTCCTGGTCACGGTCAACAGCGACGACCCGCCCATGTTCGGCACCGACCTCAACAACGAGTACGCGGTGGCGGCCCGGCTGCTGGGCCTGGACGAGCGAGGAGTGGCCGGCCTCGCGAAGAACGCCGTGGAGGCCTCCTTCCTCGACCCGGCGGGCAAGCGGACGCTGGCCGCCGAGATCGACACGTACACGACGAACTGGCTGGAGGCTCCCGCCCGGTGACTCCGCCGGTCACAATGGCCTCATGACCCTCACTGTCACCGCCGTGGCGCACCGCGGCGACCCCTACCGTGCCCGCGAGAACACCCTCCCCTCGATCCGGTCCGCCGTGGACCGGGGGGCGGACGCGGTCGAGATGGATGTCCGCGTCACCCGGGACAGGGTGCCCGTGCTGCTCCACGACTCCACGCTGGAACGCCTGTGGGGCCACGACGTACGCGTCGACCGGCTGGACCACCGGGAGTTGCTGGAGAGGACCGGCGGCGGGGTGCCGACCCTGCGTGACGCGCTGTCCGCCGCCGGCGACCGGCGGGTCATGGTCGACCTGCCCGGCGCGACCGACACCTGCGTACGGGAGACCGTCGGGGTGGTGCGGGAGTGCGGGGCGAGCGAGCGGGTGTACTACTGCGCCGACTCGCACGCGATGCTGAAGGTGCGCGCGGCCGATCCCTCCGCCGAGATCGCGCTGACCTGGACGACGCTCGCGCCCCCGCGCCCGGTGCTGCTCGAAGCGGTGCGTCCACGCTGGCTGAACTACCGTTTCGGGCTGCTGAGCCGTGAGCTGGCCGACCGTATCCACTCCGACGGGCTGCTGGTGTCCGCCTGGACGGTGGACACCCGGCGCACCATGCGCCGGCTCCTCTCCTACGGCGCCGACTCGATCACCACCAACCGGATCGACGCGCTCCGAGCCCAGTTGGTGAACTCCCCGTCCGTGGGCGCCCGTTGATCCTTCCGGCATCATGGGCGGTCCGTACCGTCCGTGATCCCAGGAGCAGACGTGACCGAGCCCGGTCCCCGTACCGCACCCGCCCGTGTCCGTGCCGACATCGCCCACAACGCCCGGGTGTGGAACTACTGGCTGGGCGGCGGCGACCACTATCCCGTCGATCGTGTGGTGGGCGACCGGGTCACCGGCATGTATCCGAGCATCGGCGAAGTGGCCCGGGCGGACAGGGCGTTCCTGGGCCGGGTGGTGCGTCATCTGGCCGGTGACGCGGGCATCGGGCAGTTCCTGGACATAGGCACCGGACTGCCGACCGCGGAGAACACCCACGAGGTCGCCCAGCACACGGCGCCCGACGCGCGGGTCGTCTACGTCGACAACGACCCGATCGTCCTGGCCCACGCCCGTTCGCTGCTGACCAGCTCGCCGGAGGGCGCCACCGAGTACATCGAGGCCGACGCCCGCCATCCTGAGCGGATCCTGCGCGCGGCCGGAAGGACCCTGGACCTGGGGCGCCCGGTCGCGGTGATGATGCTGGGGATCCTCAACTTCGTCCTGGACACGGACGAGGCGCGGAGCATCGTGACGAAGCTGATGGACGCCCTGCCCTCCGGCAGCCATCTGGTGCTCACGCATCCCACGCTCGAACTGGGCGGCGAGGGCAACGAGGCCGCGATGCGCTTCTGGAACGAGAACGCCACCCCGCCGATCACCGCGCGCAGCCGTTCCGAGTTCGCTTCGTTCCTCGACGGGCTGGACATCCTGGAGCCGGGCATCGTGTCCTGCTCCCGCTGGCGGGCGGGCGCGGCGGCGAGCAGGACGCCCGAGGTGGCCCAGTTCGGGGCGGTGGGCCACAAACGCTGAGGAGCGGAATACGAGGGCCGCCCGGATCCGGGACACGGATCCGGGCGGCCCGGCGAAGTGGCAGAAGCCAGGAGCGGCAGAAGCGTCAGGAGCCAGGCTCTGCCGTCCCTACTGATTGATCACGAACTGCGATCCGGGCTCGACCAGGACGTCCCCGTCGCGCGAGCCGCTGATCGTCACACCGGTGAGCGTCGCGCTGCCCCGCGCGCCGCCCATGGCGAGGATGCCGGACCCGTTGGGCGACCCGGAGATCGTCACATCGCTGATGTCGACGTCCGGGATCTCACCCCCGCCGGTCTTGAACTGGATGCCGTCGTACGTGGAGTCCTGGATGTCCGTGTCACGGATCGTGACGCCGGGGATGTCGGAGCCCTGCGCGAACAGGGTGATCGCGCCGAACTCCTGGTCCTCGTTCCAGAACGCCCCGCCGGTGCGGGACAGCCCGTTGTTCGCGATCAGCGTCTCCCCGGAGAAGGGCACCGGGTCGTGATCGGTGGCCAGCATGATGCCGGGGTAGTTCATGGTGTCGGACACCAGGTTGTTCTCGATCTTGTTGCCGTAACCGCCGTACACCGCGATGCCGTTGGCCCGCCAGGGCAGCTGGATCGTGTTGTTGCTGAAGACGTTGTCGTGACCGACGTCCACCGCGGGGTCCTTGACGTACTTGCTGGCCCACACCGCCAGCGAGTCGTCCCCGGTGTTACGGAAGGACGAGTCGGTGACGGAGGAGTTGCGGGTGCCGTTGGTGAAGTTGATGCCGTCCGCGTAGGTGTTGCGGATGCGCATCCCGCTGAATTCGAGTCCGTCACCGGGTCCCCACAGCTCCGGGATGTTGCTGTAGTCGCGGCCGACCCAGGTGCCGACGTTGGCGTGCTCGATCCAGACGTTGCTGATCCTGGTGTTCTCGCCGAAGCGGCCGTTGAGACCGACTCCGCCCTCGGCGTTCCCGTCGCCGCCCCGGATGGTGCCGGAGCCGAAGATCGCGATGTCCGAGATCTGGGTGTTGTCGTCGACGTCGAAGCCGAAGTTGCCCTCGTGCGGGTGGTTGATGCCGCCCGCGTCCTGCGGCGGAGTCAGGGAGTACAGCTGCGAGTGCCACATGCCGGCGCCGCGGACCGTGACATCGCTGATACCGACCTGGTTGTACTCCCCGCGGTCCTGCGGGTCGTCGGTGAGGATCTTCTGCTCCTGGCGCCACTGCCCGGCCGGGATCCACACACAGTCGATCTCGCCGTTCTGATCGGCGGTGACGGCCTCCTGGATCGCGTCCGTATCGTCCTTCCCGTCATCGGGGACCGCGCCGTACTCGGTGATCGAGGTGCACTCGTCGGGCTTGCTCGCCGGCGGCGCGACCTGCTCCAGGTCGACCAGGTCGACGACGTAGTACTCGGCGTCGTCACCGGCGTCCTGCTGGAGCCGGAAGGTGGTGCCCTCGGGGTAGGTCTCGTCGAGCAGCGCGTGCGACTCGTCGAACAGGCGCCGCGCGTCACCGCCGGGGGTGTTCGTCAGGCCTTCCGGATCGTCCGTGCTGCCGTAGAGCCAGCTGTGCTTGGACGACAGGTCCAGCTTCTGTACGAACGTGCCGTCGGCGTAGAGGCTCAGCGTCTTCTCCTGGCCGCCTCCGCCCGGCGCGTCGGGTATGGAGTTGCGGACGACGATGGAGTTGGTGCTGCCGGTCGAGGTGAACTCCACGTACTGGCCGGTGGAGTCGAGGCGTACCGACTTGCGGCCCGAGGACTCGGTGGCGAAGTTGGTGTGCCCGAAGGTGCGTGTGGCGTCCGACTCCAGCAGGGTGCCGTCGTAGGTGCCGTCCTCCGCCTCGTACTCGGTGTACGGGGTCGCGGCGCCCCGGTCGGCCGCGGCGACGGATGTCTCGGGCGCCGCCGGTGCGGCGTGTGCGGCGGTCGGCAGCAGCCAGGCGGCCGTCAGTGCGGCGCCGAGCGTGACGGCGATGCCCCGCCGGCTCCGGTCTCTCCTTGTCACAGCGTTCCTCTCGGTGTGGGGAATGGTGGGGAGTGTGCGTACGAGTTGCTGCTAGCTCCTGCCCTCCGGCTCGGGCCAGGCGGTGCAGTCGTCCCAGGTGCTGTCCCAGCCGGAGTTGCCGCCGCCGTCGGTGAGCGTGAAGGTGCCCGAGCCCTCGGGGAAGGGGCAGTTGTAGACGCCTGCCGCACCGGCCTCGGTGGCGGTGACGTTCGACACCGTCACCTCGCCGGGTGTCTCGGCCTGCACGACGACCGTGCCGACCCCGTCGACCGTGGCCCCGTCGACGGTGACGTTCTCGACGGCCTGGCCGGTGCCGCCGCCCGAGACGAACTCGAAGACGCTGTAGGGGCTGTCCTTGACGGTGGTGTCGGTGATCTCCACCTTCGCCTCGATGGCGCTGTCGTACGCGTCCACACGCAGCGCACCCATCGGGTGGTCCCAGTTGGGGTTGACGGCCCCGGTGCGTACGAGCGTGTTGCCGGACACCGTGATGGTGCCGCCGAGCGGGAAGAACGGGTCGGCGAACTTCTGGTTGGAGATCGCGATGCCGCTGCCGAGTGCGTTGGTGTCGCTGATCAGGTTGTCCTTGACGGTGATGTCGCTGCCGCCGTAGATCGCGATGCCGTTCGCCAGGTTGGGCTGGGAGATGGTGTTGTTCGCGAACGTGGAGTCGGTGTCGGCGGCGTTCAGCGACCACATGGCGAGTGAGTCGTCACCCTGGTTGCGCAGGAAGTTGTTGCGCACCTGTACGCCCTGGGCGTTGCCGTTGAGGTTCAGGCCGTCCGCCGTGGTGTCGAGGATCCGGTTGTTCTCGACGATCAGGTTGTCGTTGTTGCCGGTGAGCCAGAGACCGACCTTGAGGTGCTGCAACCACATGCCGCTGACCTGGGAGTCGGGGCCCAGCGATCCGTTGACGAAGTTGTCCGGGTTGCTGTCGACGCGCTCGGTGACCTCGCCGATGACCGCGAAGTCCTTGATGACGGCCTTGCCCGCGGTGCCGGTCTGGTTGATGAAGCGTGAGGCGTGCACGACCGAGTGCCAGCTGCCCGCGCCCTGGATCGTCACGTTCTCGACACCGCTGAGCTCGGAGTTCACGGCGAAGTCGCCTGCCGGGATCCACACCGTGCCGCCGACGGCCTTGGCCTCGGTGATCGCGTCGCGGAAGGCCTGCGTGGAGTCCTGCTGTCCGGTGGGGTCGGCGCCCTTGTCGACGACGGAGACCGCACCCGAGGGCTCGGTGGCGGGCGCGTCGACCTGCTCGAAGTCGGCGACGTCGACGGTGACCTCGGTGGAGGCGGCCTCCAGCTTCACCGTGTCGCCCGCGGCCAGGTCCTGGCCGAGGAGGAGGCGTGCGTTGTCGAAGAGGTGATGGGTCTCGGCCCCTGCGATCCAGGGGGTGTCGACGTAGCTGTACTCGGAGGTGACGGCCAGGGACTCGTCGAGCTTCGTGCCGTTGACGTAGACGGCGAGTGAACCGCTCTGCCCGTCGGGCACGTTGTAGGCGACGTTCACGGCGTTGGCAGCCTCGTCGAGGGTGAACTCCACACTCTGCCCGCTGTCCAGGCGCACCGCCTGCCGGCCCGATGCCTCGGAGGCGAGGGTGCCCTGGGTGTGGTCGGGGCCGATCTTCTGTCCTGTGGTGGAGGCGGACTCCGCCTCGGTGGAGCTGAAGGGAAGCGTGGCTCCTGCCGCGACCGCCGCTCTCGACTGCGAGGCCTGTTGGGTCTGCTGGGGCTGCTGGGCGGAGGCCTGACCGGTGACGCCGACGACCGTGCCCACGAGGGCGACCGCGACGGCAAGGATGTACGAACTGCGCGTGGCAGATGACGTGCGCATGACACTCCAGTTCTTGTAGGACCGCGCTTCCCGGTGGGGGAGGTGGGAGGAAAGGGAAGCGCTGACACTGAAGCATCGCGACCACATGAACACAAGATGTCGCGCGAATAATGCAAATCTTTGACAGCGCTGCGAAACAATCAAGTGGTAGGGAGCCGGGGCCGGGTGGGGCGGCGTGCCGGGCGAAAGCCCTGGCCATCGGCGTCAGGGGCGGGACCTCACAGGCCGACGACGGAGTTCCACCTCTTGGCGAACCCGGTGCGCTCGTCGGCGGTGATGTCGCGGGCGATCGCCAGCCGCTTACGCATGGCGTCGTCGGGGAAGATCAGCGGGTCGTCGGCGAGCGCAGCGGTCTCCTTGTCCTTGGAGGAGGCGAGGATCTCGCGGGCGGCCGGCACCGGGCAGACGTAGTTGACCCAGGTGGCCAGTTCGGCGGCCACCTCGGGCTCGTAGTAGTAGTCGACGAGCTTCTCGGCATTCCGTTTGTGGCCCGCGAGGTTGGGGATCATGAGCGATTCCGACCAGAGCTCGGCGCCCTCCTCGGGCACCACGAACTCGATGTCCGGGTTGTCGGCCCGGAGCTGGACGACGTCCCCGGAGTAGGCCTGGCAGGCGAGCACATCGCCGTTGGCGAGGTCCTTGACGTAGTCGTTGCCGGTGAAGCGGCGGATGTGGTGCGACCTCACCCGCTTCTCCACCTGCTCGCACATCCGGTGGAAGTCGTCGGCCGTCCAGCGGGTGACGTCGGCCCCGTCGCCCTGCATCAGCAGTGCGAACGCCTCGTCGAGCCCGGACAGCAACGTCACCCTGCCGCGCAGGTCGTCGGCCCAGAGCTCGCCGGTGTGCCGGATCTCCCGGCCGAGCTTCGCGCGGTTGTACGCGATGCCGGTGATCCCGGACTGCCAGGGCACACTGCACAGCCGGCCCTCGTCGAAGGCGGGTGAACGCAGTTGCGGGTCGAGGTGCTCGGCGACATGGGGCTGCCTGGACCGGTCCATCTCCTGCACCCAGCCGAGCCGTACGAAGCGGGCGGCCATCCAGTCGCTGATGACGACGAGGTCCCGGCCCGTCGACTGATGGTTCATCAACGCTGGGCTGATCTTCCCGAAGAACTCGTCGTTGTCGTTGATCTCCTCGGTGTACGTGACGGAGATTCCGGTACGGCGCGTGAACGCGTCGAGTGTGGGCCGCTTCGACTCGTCCTCGTCGCCCGTGTCGATGTAGAGCGGCCAGTTGGCGAAGTGCAGGGAGCGGTCACTGTCCGAGCGGTCGGGGCCGGAGCGGTCCCCGGGCCGCACATAGGCGGCGGGGACACCGCAGCCGGCCAGGGCGGCACCGGCCGCTCCCGCGCAGAGGGCACGTAGCAGGGAACGACGGGACATGAGGTGGTCCTGGACCGAGCGCACCCGCGCAGGATGCCGGTCCGCCGCGTCGGCGGACAATGGACCAACCGTCCAGCGTGGGCGACCCGGCCCGCACACCCTGTCGCGCGCACGGCGCCCGGGGACGCGGAACGGCCCCGGGGGGATCCCGGGGCCGCGGTCACCGCTGTGCCCGGTTCAGTCGTCGAGCGAGGTCATGACGTGCTTGATCCGGGTGTAGTCCTCGAAGCCGTACGCGGAGAGGTCCTTGCCGTAGCCGGACTTCTTGAACCCGCCGTGCGGCATCTCGGCGACGAGCGGGATGTGGGTGTTGATCCACACACAGCCGAAGTCGAGCTTCTTGGACATCCGCATCGCGCGGGAGTGGTTCTTGGTCCACACCGACGAGGCCAGGGCGTACTCGACGCCGTTGGCGTACTCGACGGCCTGGGCCTCGTCCGTGAAGGACTGGACGGTGATGACGGGCCCGAAGACCTCGTGCTGGACGATCTCGTCGTCCTGCCGCAGCCCCGAGACGACGGTCGGTGCGTAGAAGTAGCCCTTGTCACCGACCCGGTGACCGCCCGCCTCGACCTTGGCGTGCGCGGGGAGCCGCTCGATGAAGCCGCTGACCTGCGCCAGCTGGGCGGCGTTGTTGAGCGGGCCGTACAGCACGTCCTCGTCGTCCGGCAGGCCGGTCTTCGTGTCGGCCGCCGCCTTGGCGAGCGCGGTGACGAACTCGTCGTGGACGGACTCGTGGACCAGCACGCGGGTCGCGGCCGTACAGTCCTGGCCGGCGTTGAAGTAGCCCGCGACGGAGATGCCCTCGACGGCCTTGGCGATGTCGGTGTCCTCGAACACCACGACGGGGGCCTTGCCGCCGAGCTCCAGGTGGACCCGCTTGAGGTCCTTGGCCGCGGACGCGGCGACCTGTGTGCCCGCCCGCACCGAACCGGTGATGGAGGCCATCGCCGGGGTGGGGTGCTCGACCATCGCTCGGCCCGTCTCGCGGTCGCCGCACAGGACGTTGAACACGCCCTTGGGCAGGATCTGCCCGATGATCTCGGCGATGAGCACGGTCGACGCCGGAGTGGTGTCGGACGGCTTGATGACGACGGTGTTGCCCGCGGCGAGCGCCGGGGCGAACTTCCACACGGCCATCATCAGCGGGTAGTTCCACGGCGCGACCTGGGCGCAGACGCCCACCGGCTCGCGACGGACGATGGAGGTGAGGCCCTCCATGTACTCGCCGGCCGAGCGGCCTTCGAGCAGCCGGGCGGCACCCGCGAAGAAGCGGATCTGGTCCACCGCGGGCGGGATCTCCTCGGTGCGGGTGAGCCCCAGCGGCTTGCCGGTGTTCTCGGACTCCGCCGCGATCAGGTCCTCGGCCCGCTCCTCGAAGGCGTCCGCGATCTTCAGCAGCGCCTTCTGGCGCTCGGCCGGCGTGATGTCGCGCCAGCCGGGGAACGCGGCGGCCGCGGCCTCCATGGCGGCGTCGACATCGGCCTGCCCGGAGAGCGGGGAGGTCGCGTAGACCTCTTCCGTCACCGGGTTGACCACATCGATGGTCCGCCCGTCCGCGGCGTCCCGGAACTCTCCGTCGATGTAGTTGCGCAGACGGCGCACCTCGGTGGTCACAACCACCCCTCCTGTCAGCTGTCCGATGGGTGAGACACCCACACTAGCCCGTCGGGTGACGCTTTCGACATACCCACCCGCCGAGAACTTCGGATTCAGTGAGATCGAGACGTCCAGACAACGAATTTCATCGATTCAAGCTTGCCAGACAGTCGAGGCGCGGTGCAGAGTGGGGGCGTGGCCAGTCGTAGCGCAGACTCCAGGACCGGGAACGGATCGGCACCAGCGGTCGATGCCGTCTCCCTCGCAATCATCGAGCAGCTCCAGGAGGACGGCCGCCGGCCGTACGCAGCGATCGGAAAGGCCGTGGGCCTTTCCGAAGCCGCCGTGCGCCAGCGCGTCCAGAAGCTGCTCGACCAGGGCGTGATGCAGATCGTCGCCGTCACCGACCCGCTCACCGTGGGACTGCGGCGCCAGGCGATGGTCGGCATCAACGTCGAGGGCGACCTCGACCCCGTGGCCGAGGCCCTGTCGGCCATGGACGAGTGCGAGTACGTGGTGATGACCGCGGGCTCCTTCGACCTCATGGTGGAGATCGTCTGCGAGGACGACGACCACCTGCTGGAGACGATCAACAAACGCATCCGGGCCATTCCCGGAGTGCGCTCCACCGAAAGCTTCGTCTACCTCAAGCTCAAGAAGCAGACCTATATGTGGGGAACCCGATAGCCGTGAGCAAGGACCTCAGCCGCACCGCGTACGACCACCTGTGGATGCACTTCACCCGCATGTCGGACTACGAGAACGCGCCCGTTCCCACCATCGTGCGTGGCGAGGGCACCTACATCTACGACGACCAGGGCAAGCGCTACCTCGACGGCCTCTCAGGACTGTTCGTCGTCAACGCCGGACACGGCCGTCACGAGCTGGCCGAGACGGCGTACAAGCAGGCGCAGCAGCTGGCGTTCTTCCCGGTGTGGTCCTACGCCCACCCCAACGCGATCGAACTCGCCGAGCGCCTCGCCCACCACGCTCCGGGCGACCTCAACAAGGTCTTCTTCACCACCGGCGGCGGCGAGGCCGTGGAGACGGCCTGGAAGCTGGCCAAGCAGTACTTCAAGCTCACGGGCAAGCCGACCAAGTACAAGGTCATCTCACGCGCCGTCGCGTATCACGGCACCCCCCAGGGCGCGCTGTCCATCACCGGCCTGCCGGCTCTCAAGGCGCCCTTCGAGCCGCTGGTCCCCGGCGCGCACAAGGTGCCGAACACCAACATCTACCGCGCCCCCCTCCACGGTGACGACCCCGAGGCCTTCGGCCGCTGGGCCGCCGACCAGATCGAGCAGGAGATCCTCTTCGAGGGCGCGGACACCGTCGCCGCGGTCTTCCTGGAGCCGGTGCAGAACGCCGGCGGCTGCTTCCCGCCGCCGCCCGGCTACTTCCAGCGCGTGCGCGAGATCTGCGACCGGCACGACGTGCTGCTCGTCTCCGACGAGGTCATCTGCGCGTTCGGCCGCCTCGGCACGATGTTCGCCTGCGACAAGTTCGGCTACGTACCGGACATGATCACCTGCGCCAAGGGCATGACATCGGGCTACTCCCCCATCGGCGCCTGCGTCGTCTCCGACCGGCTGGCCGAGCCGTTCTACGAGGGTGACAACACCTTCCTGCACGGCTACACCTTCGGCGGCCACCCGGTCTCCGCCGCGGTCGCTCTCGCCAACCTCGACATCTTCGAGCGCGAAGGCCTCAACCAGCACGTCCTGGACAACGAGAACGCGTTCCTGACGACGCTGCAGAAGCTGCACGACCTGCCGATCGTCGGCGACGTACGCGGCAACGGCTTCTTCTACGGCATCGAGCTGGTGAAGGACAAGGCCACCAAGGAGACCTTCACCGACGAGGAGACCGAGCGCGTCCTGTACGGCTTCCTCTCGGGGGCGCTGTACGAGAACGGCCTCTACTGCCGGGCCGACGACCGCGGCGACCCGGTCGTCCAGCTCGCACCGCCGCTCATCTCCGACCAGTCCACCTTCGACGAGATCGAGGGCATTCTGCGCCGTGTCCTCACCGAGGCCTGGGCGAAGCTCTGACAGGCCCCCGACCCCGCCGACTGCCGCCGGCTGCCGCTGACAGGGCCCGGCAGTCATTTCATACGCTCCACATGACCCGGATGCACCCGTTCGAGTGAGAAGGGAGCATCCGGGCCGCGTACTGTCCCGACACCCCGCTCCAGCTGCCTAGCGTGCCGAGTGACCGATCAGCCTCTTTTTCGTTGTATCCGTCCCCCCGAGCGGGGGACAGGAAAACTGATCCGAACCGAGGTGTACGCCATGGTGGCCCCGCCCGACAACGACGTGATCTGGGCACGTTCCCTGCACCACTCCCACAACGGATCGCCGGGGCTCGGCGGTGTCTCCCTCGGTGTCCGCGACGGCGAGATCCTCGCCGTGACCGGCCCCCGCGGGAGCGGGAAGACGACGCTGCTGCACTGCCTGTCCGGCCAGCTGGTGCCCGAGCAGGGCGAGGTCTGGTTCAACAGCGTGCCTGTGCACACCATGGGCCCCCGCCTGCGCGAGCAGCTCCGCCGGGACAGATTCGGCTGGATCGCGGCCGAGCCGCAGCTCGTGCCCGAGCTCAGCACCTGGGAGAACGCCGCCCTGCCACTGCTGCTGCGCGGCGTCTCGCACCGGGTGGCGAAGAAGGCCGCCACCGAGTGGCTGGAGCGCCTGGACATCGGCCCGCTCGCCCAGAAGCGGCCGCACACCCTGCTCCAGGCCCAGCGCCAGCGGATCTCCGTGGCCCGTGCGCTGGCCGCCTCGCCCTCCGTGATCTTCGCCGACGAGCCGACCGCGACGCTGCGCCACGCCGAGCGCACACAGCTCCTGCGCACCCTCACCACGGCGGCCAGGTCCCACGGCATCACCGTGGTGCTCGCCACCCACGACGCGGAGGTCGCCGCACTCGCCGACCGTGTGATCGGCATGCTGGACGGCCGCCGTGTCACCACCGTCTCCCTGCCCGCCGCGTCCGATACGGAAGGCCGCTCGGCGTGCTCGCTCTCCGTCTGACCCGCGGCTCGCACCCCCTGGTCCTGATGCGGCGTCTGCTGCTCGCCGCCGCGTCGGCGGGGGTCGGCTTCCTGCTCCTGTGCACGCTGGGGTACGCCTCCGGGCACCCGGCGCGGGCGTCGGAGTCCGTGCTGCGGCTGCTGTGGTGCGCCGTCCCGCTCGCCGCGACCGTCCAGTTCGCGGTGGCGGTCGCGCGTACGGATCCGAGCACCCGCCCGCGGCCCGGGCTGTTCGCCGCCGGCCTCGGCCCCGCCCGTCTCTCCGCTCTGGCGGCGATCTCGACGGCGGTGTCCACCACGCTGGGCTCGGTGGTGGCGCTGCTCTTCTTCCTGCATCTGCGCGGCGATCTGACCGGGCTGCCGTTCGACGGCGAAGGGGCCGAGTTCCTGGGCGCGGGCACCCCGCTGCCCCTCGCCGCGGCGCTCACGCTGCTGGCCGTGGCGCCGCTGGCCTCCTCCGCGGCCGGCGGACTCGCGCTGCGCTCCAGGCCGGTCGCACCGTCCGAGACCCAGGAGTCGGAGGAGGACCTCGCGCCCGCCCCGGTACCGAAGGGGCTGCCCTGGGGCGTCGCGCTCACCGCGGCCGGACTCGCGGTCGAGGCGTACACGAGCCGGGGCTCGGCGGGCGACCCGTTCCCGCTGCCCGGCCGGCTCGACTCCACCCCGGGCGCCGTGCTCGTGGGCTGGACCCTCACCGCGATCGGCCTGGCCATGGCGGGGCCCGGCCTCACCCATCTGTGCGGACGGCTGCTCCAGGCGATGCGCCCCGGGGCCGTACGGCTGCTGGCGGGCCGGGTCCTGATGGACGAGGCGTGCCGGATCGGCCGCCCGCTGGGCATCGTGTGCGCGGTGCTCTCCGGGGTGCTCGCGGGCTCCGTGCTCTACACCGGCGGTGAGCGCCCCTTCGGCCCGCTCACCGCGCTCGGCGCCGTACTCGTACTCGGCTGCACCACGGCGACCCTGCTGACCACCGCGCTGGAGGCCAGGCAGGCTCGCGCGCGTACGGCTGGAACTCTCCTGCGGCTCGGCGCCCCGGCCTCCGCGCTGCGCCGCGCGGCCGCCCTGCGGGCGCTGGTGCTGCTGGCCGTCTTCGCACCGTTGACCTGGGCCATCGCCGAGCTGGCGGCGCTGCCTCTGACGGGGTGACAGCCCTCGGCGGTGCAGGTGCCGAGAGTGGTTCACCCGTCGGAGCGGTGCACCCGCCGAGAGCGGTGCACGCGTCGAGAACGGCCCACGCGCCGAGAGCTGATCACCTACCGAGAAGTGCCGCCAGCCGGTCGTACGTCCCGTCCCAGCCCCACCGGGCACGCACCCACTCCCGTCCCCGCTCGCCCATGGCCGCGGCGCTCGCGCCGTCCCTCAGGAGTCCGACGAGCAGCGAGGCGATCGCGGGCACGTCCCGGCCGTCGACGACGCGGCCCGTCTCCCCGTCGCGTACGGCGTCGGGCGCCCCGCCCGAGTCCCCGGCGACGACGGGCAGTCCGGCGGCGGCCGCCTCCAGGAAGACGATGCCGAGCCCCTCCACCTCCAGGCCCGCCCTTCGGGTGCGGCACGGCATCGCGAAGACGTCGGCCGCCGCGAAGAATCCGGGCATGGCGGCATGCGGCTGCCCGCCCGCGAGGATCACGGAGCCCCCGGCACCGGTGGCCCCGGCCAGGCGTCGCAGGGTGCGTTCGTGGGGGCCGTCCCCGACCAGCAGGAGCACCGCCCCTGGTACGGCGCGGCGCACCGCGGGCAGCGCACGGATCAGCACGTCCTGCCCCTTGCGGGGGACGAGCCTGGCGGCACAGAGGATCACGGGCCGCTCGCCGAGCCCGTACCGCGCCCGGACGCCTCCGGGGTCACCTCCGGGTCCGGGCGGGACACGGAACGCGTCGCTGTCGACGCCCGGTACCAGACGCACCATGCGGCTCGCCGCCGCCGGTCCGAGCGCGGCGGCGATCGGCGCGCGCGTGGCCGCGCCGAGGTAGGTGACGGTGTCGGTTCTGTCCCCGATCCGGCGAAGGAGCGCGCGGGTGCCCGGTGTTCTGGCCCACCACACCTCATGTCCGTGCGTGGTGGCGACGATCCGGCGCGCCCCCGCCTCCCGGCGCAGCCGGTCCGCCATCAGCCCGAGCGGTGCGGCGGCCCCGAACCACACGCTGTCGCAGCGGTGGTGGCGGGCGAGCGCCACAGCCCGTGCGGCGACGCGCGCAGTCGGCAGCAGAGTCCCGGCCGGGTCTCGGATCACGGGGTAGGGCAGGGTCGCGTCGTGGCCGGCGGACCCCGGCTCGGCGGAGGTGTACACGACGACGGAGTCGGCGGGGAAGCGGCTGGTCATCGCGTGGACGAAGGTCTCGATGCCTCCCCGGCGCGGCGGGAAGTCGTTCGTGATGACAAGGGTGCGGGTCATCGGGAGACCTCCTTCGCCGCGGCCCTGCCGGGCGCCGTATGTGCCGCCCACACCGCGAGGACCAGCGGGTACACGAGGTAACCGAACCGGCTGGCGGGTATGAACCCGATGGCCACGAGCAGTCCGAGCGCGAGCCGCAGCGCGGCGGCGGACGCGGTCGCCGGAGGCCGCACGAACAGGGACACGACCATCGCGAGCGCGCCCGCCGCGAGCAGGACGAGCGCCACACCACGGCCACCGGGCAGATGCTCCGCGATGAGGTGGCCGGGGAAGGGACTCGCCGCTGCGGACACGGTGTCGGTCAGACCGAGAGGAAAGGCCACGGCATGGGTGGCAAAGGCCCCCGCGTCCCACAGGACGGCCGGCAGGACCAGCGCCACCGCTGCCCCCAGGGCCGTCGCACCGCACCGCAGCGCGGCCCGTGTGCCGAGGCGGAGAGGCTCCCCCTTCCTGCGGTTCAGGACCACCAGCAGGGCCAGGGCCACCGGGAGCGCCGGCCACGCCGTCCATTTGAGTGCCGCCGCGAGGCCGAGTACGAGCCCCGCGCGGCCCGTCTCACCACGGCCCGCGGCCGCCAGCCCCAGGCACATCAGACCGACCACGGGCAGGTCGACCCCGCCGACGGCGAGCGGCAGCGCGACGACGGGGCAGGCCGCGATGCACAGGAGCGGCAGCCGGCGTGCGGAGAGTGCCAGCGCGCCGAGGAACGCCGCGCCCGTCCACAGCCGGGGGTCGGTGAACGGGCTGCCGCCCGACAGGGCGTCAGGGATTCCGAAGACGGACATGCCCGGCAGGTACGGGTTGAAGTCCGCGCTCCCGACGGGACGAGGCAGATACGGGCTGCCGGTGGACAGCAGCAGAGAGGCGGAGCGCGAGATCACATCGACCTCCAACTGCGCCCGGCCCGCGATGAGAAGGACCAGCAGGGGCAACGCCACGGCTCCGGCCGCCGCCACCGCACGCGCCGTCGAATTACGGGCTCCGCCGCCCCTCGCGGACAGCAGCGCCGCCGCCGTGTATCCGACCGCCGCCGACGCGCCCCACACACGGTGCGGGGTGAGCGTGGAGAGGCACGCGAGCGCGAGGGCCGCGAGCGCGCAGACCGTCCACCACCACGCACCACCGACGGCGGTGCCCGTCTCCGCCCGGGTACGTTCCCTGACGGGACACACGGGCTCACTGAGAACCGCTGGTCTGCTCATGGAAGCGAGGCTAGAAAGCCCCAGGTCACAGCGCGTCACACCAGGATTGGGTCCTCTCCCTCAACCCGTGGCATGACACCGCTGCGGGATATCCACCCGCGCTCCGATGCGATCGCGGCCCCTCCTGCAGAAGAATCGCCCCCATGAACAGCACGACCCCCGACCCCGGGCCCACCCTGACCGGACGCGTGCGGTGGCGACTGCGCCGCTGGACGGCCGCGCCCGCGTATCCCCGGCTGACGGGCGGCGTCCTGACCGCGGTCGCCGTCGTGGAGCTGGTCCTCGTGCCGGGTGCGGTGAGCACGGCGCTCGGCGTGCTGGTGTGCACCCTGTCCCTGATGTGGCGCCGCGCCCACCCCGCCGTCGGCTTCCTGACCGTCGGTGCGGCGCTGCTCAGCTTCGCGACCGACGGCAACATGGCGTACGCGACGGTCGTCGGCACACTCATGGGCAGCTACACCCTGGGGCGCCACCGGGTGCAGCACCCCGCGCTGCTGGTGATCTGCGGGGCGCTCGCGTCGCTCACCGTGAATCTCGTGCACATCGACCGCTGGACGCGGGACGGGTCGCCGGGTCTGCCCGTGCTCCAGGGCAGCGACCGCTTCACCCTGGGGCTCTACGCGGAGACGCTGGTGCTGACCGTGGTGATACTGGGCGCGGTGAGCATGGGGGACGCGGTGCGTTCCCGGGAGGAGACCCGCCACGAGCGGGCGGCAGCGCAGTCCAGGCTCCTCATGATGGAGCGCCGCCAGGCGGCCGAGACGGAAAGGGCGACCATCGCCAGGGAGTTGCACGACATGATCGCCCACTCGGTGTCCATGATCGCGGTGCAGGCCGAGAGCGCCACGTATACGACGGCGGAGCTCCCAGAACCGGCCCGCGACGCCTTCCAGCAGATAGCCGGCACCGCCCGTTCCTCGATGGCGGAGCTGCGCCGGCTGCTCGGCGTGCTGCGGGCGGGCACCTCGGCGGCGGCGCTGCGGAGTCCGCAGCCGTCGCTGGCTGGTCTTGAGGATCTCGTGGAGCAGCACCGCGCGGTGGGAGGCTCCGCAGAGCTGCGTGTCATCGGCGAGCGGACGGAACTCCCCGCGTCCTGGGAGCTGTCGGCGTACCGGATCGTCCAGGAGGCGCTGACCAACGCGCGCCGTCACGCCCCCGGCGCGCACACCGTGGTGGAGATCGACTACCGGCCGGGCGTCCTGTCGGTCCGGGTCAGTGACGACGGTCCCGGGCCGTCGGAGACCGAGCCGGACGGCCGCAGCCACGGACTGGTGGGCATGGGCGAACGGGCCGCGCTGCTGGGCGGCAGACTCACGGCGGGGCGGGGCCCGGCAGGTGGCTTTCTCGTGGAGGCGGAACTCCCTTGGTGATCAGGGTGCTCGTCGCCGACGACCAGGCGGTCGTGCGGACCGGTTTCGTCGGACTGCTCAACACCCAGCCCGACATCGAGGTGGTGGCCGAGGCGGAGGACGGCGCCGAGGCCATCCGCAGAGCGGCCGAGCTCTCACCCGACCTGGTGCTGCTGGACATACGGATGCCCGGGGTCAACGGCATCGAGGCGGCGCGCGAGATCGTCGCGGCATCCGGCGGGGGCACCAGGGCGCTGATGCTGACGACGTTCGATCTCGACGAGTACGTCTACGACGCCCTCGCGGCCGGGGCCGGCGGGTTCCTCCTCAAGGACGCGACGTTCGCCGAACTGCTGCACGCCGTGCGGGTCGTGGCGGACGGCCGTGCGCTGCTGGCTCCCGAGGTGACGCAACGGCTGATCGCGGAGTTCGTGCGGCACCGGCCCGGGACGGGACCGCACCCCGGTGTGGAGGGGCTCACCGCCCGCGAGGCGGAGGTGCTCGTCCTTATCGCCCGCGGACTGTCGAACACCGATATCGCGGAACGTCTCGCCATCACGGATCACACGGTCAAGACCCACATCAACCGGCTCTTCGCGAAGATGGGGCTCCGGGACAGGGCGCAGGCGGTGATCCTGGCGTACGAGCTGGGCCTGGTGGTCGCGGGCCGGGAGAACCACCGGCGCTGAGGAGGTCGTCCGGCCGGGGCAGAACCGGCGATGCTGTCACAGCCGGGGCAGCGCCGACGGTGCTGTCACGGCCCCGGCGGTAGCGGCGGGACGGTCAGGGCAGGACCGTCAGGGCAGGACCGTCAGGGCAGGACCGTCAGGGCAGGACCGGCGGGAGGACCACCGTCTCGGCCGGGTCGAACGTCACACCGACGGCGGCCCCCTCCTCCGGGGTGTCCCGCAGACCGCACTCCGCCTCCAGGGGCGGCGCGTCGACCGGGTGCAGGATGACGGTGACATGGTGGCCGCGGAAGGTGCGTACGCCCACGGTGCAGCGCAGGCCGTCCTTCGGGCCGCCGATCCGGACGCCGCCCGGCCGCACCAGCAGCTCGCACGCGCCCTGGGGAGAGTCGTCGGGCACCGGCACCTTGCCCCAGACGGTGTCGGCGGCCGTGCCCGTCACCGTGGCGTCCACCAGGTTGTCGAAGCCGAGGAAGCGGGCGACGAACGCCGAAGCTGGCTGCTGCCAGACCTCCAGCGGGGTGCCGGCCTGGGCGATGCGGCCGTCCCGCATGACCACGACCCGGTCGGCGAGCGCGAAGGCCTCACCCTGGTCATGGGTGACGGCCAGCACCGTCGTACCCAGCCGGCCGAAGAGCGTGCGCAGTTCGACGACGAGCCGCTCGCGCAGGCTGCGGTCCAGCTGGCCCAGGGGTTCGTCCAGCATCAGCAGCTTGGGACGGGGTGCCAGGGCGCGGGCGAGCGCGACCCGCTGCTGTTCGCCGCCGGACAGGGCCGCGACGGCCCGCCGCTCCGCCCCCGGCAGACCGACCAGGTCCAGGAGTTCACCGGCCCTGCGGTCGCGCTCGGCGCGCGGGACGCCGTGCATCCGCAGTCCGAAGGCGACATTGGCGCCGACGTCCCGATGCGGGAACAGCTGGTGGTCCTGGAACATCAGGCCGAGCCCGCGCCGGTGCACGGGCAGGGACGCCTGGTCGGCGCCGTCCAGGAGCACCCGCCCGCCGTCCAGGGGCTGGAGCCCGGCCACGGCCCGCAGCAGCGTCGACTTACCGCTGCCGCTCGGCCCCAGCACACACACGATCTCGTGGTCCTCGACGTCCAGGTCCACCGCGTCCAGCGCGGTCCGCTTCCCGAACCTGACCGTCGCCGACTCCACTGCCAGCATCTCTAGAACTCCCCGGATCGGTCGGTGCGGATACGTTCGAGCACGAGCAGCGACACCGCGCAGACGAGCATCAGAATCGTGCTGAGGGCCATCGCCTGGCCGTAGTTGAGCTCACCGGAACGCCCCAGCAGCCTGGCGACGGCGACCGGCAGGGTGGGGTTGTCGGGGCGTGCGATGAACACGGTCGCGCCGAACTCACCGAGCGACACGGCGAAGGCGAATCCGGCGGCCACCAGCAGCGCCCGCCGCACCAGCGGGAGATCGACCTCCCGCCAGGCCCGCAGTGGCGAGGCCCCGAGCACCGTCGCGGCCTCGCGCAGCCGTTCGTCGACCGCGCGCAGGACGGGAAGCATGGTCCGTACGACGAAGGGGACGCCCACCAGTGCCTGTGCGAGCGGCACGAGGATCCATGACGTACGCAGGTCGAGCGGAGGCTTGTCCAGCGTGATGAGGAAGCCGAAGCCGACGGTGACCGCCGACACCCCGAGCGGCAGCATCAGCAGGGCGTCGAAGCCCCTCACCAGCCTGCCGGCCCGCCGGGTCAGCGCGGCGGCCGCGAGGCCCCCGATCACCAGGGCGATGAGGGTCGCGACCAGCGCGTAGCGCAGGGAGTTGCCGATGGCGTCGAGCGGCGGGACCAGGAAGGTGGAACCGTTGGCACCTGCGGACCGCAGCGCGCGGTAGAAGTCGAGTCCGTAGCCGCCCGGGGTGTCCAGCGAGCGTTCCACCAGCACACCGAGCGGCAGCAGGATGAGGAGCAGCACGCTCAGCAGTACGCCGCCGAGCAGCGCCCGCTGGCCGGCTCCGCGGGGCGGCCGTGCGGTCTGCGCCGGGTCGACGAGCTTCAGGGCCGTCTCCCGTCGCCGTACGGTCCAGGCGTGGACGGCGAGGATCCCGCCGACCGCCGCGAACTGCACCAGCGTCAGCACGGCGGCCGTCGGCAGATCGAGCAGCTGGGCGGTCTGCCGGTAGATCTCCACCTCCAGCGTGGAGTAGGCCGGGCCGCCGAGGATCTGGACGACACCGAAGGAGGTGAAGGTGAAGAGGAAGACCATGAGCCCCGCCGCGGCGACGGCCGGCGCCAGCGCGGGCAGCGTCACTCGCCGCCAGGCGGCGATGCGGCCGGCCCCGAGCATCCGGGCGGCTTCCTCCTGGCGGGGGTCGAGCTGGGACCAGAGGCCGCCGACGGTCCGTACGACGACCGCGTAGTTGAAGAACACATGGGCGAGCAGGATCGCCCACACGCTCGTGTCGAGCCTGACCCCCCAGAGCTCGTCGAGGAACCCGCCGCGTCCCAGCAGCGCCAGGAACGCCGTACCCACGACGACGGTCGGCAGGACGAACGGCACGGTCACGACGGCCCGCAGCAGCTGTTTGCCGGGGAATTCGAAGCGGGCGAACACATAGGCGCCGGGCAGTGCGATCAACAGGGTGAGCGCGGTCGAGGCGAGGGCCTGCCAGGTGGTGAACCAGAGGACGCCGAGGATGTCGGACCGGCCCAGCACCGCGCCGATCCGGCCGAACTGCCAGTCTCCGTCGGCCTTCAGCCCCCGGCCGATGATCGAGACGACCGGGTAGGCGAAGAACAGGCCGAAGAACGCGACGGGCACGGCCATGAGGCCGAGCCGCACCGCGTTCCCGCGTGCGTTCCCGCGCCCCGCGTTTCCCCGGCGAGCGGGCCGCGCGGCTACTTCACGACGAGCGAGGACCACGACTGGACCCACTGCTCACGGTTCTTGGCGATCTTCTCGGGGGCCACGGTCGCCGGCTTGTCGATGGTCGCTCCGTACTCCGTGAAGAGCTTCGGCAGCTTCGCGTCCTTCACCACCGGGTTCACGAACATGTTCAGCGGCATGTCCTCCTGGAAACGCTTGCTGATCAGGAAGTCCAGCAGCGCCTTTCCACCCGCCTCGTTCTTCGCGCCGTCCAGCAGGCCGGCGAACTCGATCTGGCGGAAGCAGGTGCCGGTGGCGACGCCGGTCGGGGCCTCGGTCGGCTTCGGATCGGCGTACTCCACCTCGACGGGCGGGCTGGAGGCGTAGGAGACGACGAGCGGCCGGTCGGCCTTGGCCTTCCTGCCGCCCGCGGAACCGGAGAACTCCTCGTTGTAGGCCTGCTCCCAGCCGTCGACGACCTTGACGCCGTTGCTCTTCAGCTTCTTCCAGTAGTCCTGGTAGCCGCTCTCGCCCTGGGTGGCGACCGTGCCGAGGAGGAAGGCGAGTCCGGGCGACGACGTCGCGGCGTTCTCGGTGACCAGGAGGTTCTTGTACGCGGGCTTCAGCAGGTCGTCGAAGGTCTTCGGCGGGTCGAGCTTCTTGTCGTCGAAGTACTTCTTGTCGTAGTTGACGCAGATGTCGCCGGTGTCGACGGGCGTGACCCGGTGCTTGTCCGCGTCGAGCCGGGTGTCGGCGTCGACCCGGTCAAGACCCTTCGCCTCGTACGGCGTGAACAGGTCGTTGTCCAGGGCGCGGGAGAGCAGGGTGTTGTCGGCGCCGAAGAACACATCGCCGCGCGGGGATCCCTTGGTCAGGATCTCCTGGTTGAGCGCCGCTCCGGCGTCCCCGCTCTTGAGCACCTTGACCGTGTAACCGGTCTCCTTCGTGAACGCCTTCAGGACGGCGTCCGAGGCGTTGAACGAGTCATGGCTGACAAGCGTGACAGTCTTGGAGCCGGCCCCCGTGTTGCCGGAAGCCTTGTCGTCGGAGCCGCCGCAGCCCGCGAGTGTGCTGACGCCGAGAGCGGCGGCGAGCGCCGTCGCCGCGTACTTCGTCGTGGTGTTCATGATGATTTCCTCCTGGAGGTGACCAGGAAGAGACGCGGCCCCGCCCGCTCGGTGAGCGGGCAGGGCGCAACAGCTTGAGTAAGGTCCGAACTTCCTACCCGGAATGACCCGGGCGAGGTTCAGAGGGTCTGCGGCCGACCTGTACTCGGTGCCGCACTCTCAGCGCTGTGGCGCTCCCCTGTCGGAATATGAAGTTGATTTCCGGGCCAGGCTACACCGGCCGGATCACGCCGGACCGGCCGGATCACGTACGCCCGGACCGCCTCAGCGCTCGGACGCCGCCAGCTGCCCGCAGGCCCCGTCGATCTCCTGGCCGCGGGTGTCCCGGACGGTGACCGGCACACCATGGGCGGCGATGGCCTCCACGAACGCCTTCTCGTCCTCGGGCCGCGAAGCGGTCCACTTGGAGCCGGGGGTCGGGTTCAGCGGGATGAGGTTGACGTGTACCCGCTTGCCCTTGAGCAGCCGGCCGAGCCGGTCGCCCCGCCAGGCCTGGTCGTTGATGTCGCGGATCAGCGCGTACTCGATGGAGATACGGCGACCGGACTTCTCCGAGTACTCCCACGCGGCGTCCAGGACCTCGCGGACCTTCCAGCGGGTGTTCACGGGAACGAGGGTGTCGCGCAGCTCGTCGTCCGGGGCGTGCAGCGAGACCGCGAGACGGCACTTGAAGCCCTCGTCGGCGAAGCGCAGCATCGCCGGCACCAGACCCACCGTGGACACCGTGATCCCGCGCTGCGAGAGCCCCAGGCCGTCCGGCTCGGGGTCCGTCAGCCGGCGGATGGCCCCGACCACGCGCTTGTAGTTGGCCAGCGGCTCGCCCATGCCCATGAAGACGATGTTGGACAGCCGCGCGGGCCCGCCAGGCACCTCACCGTCGCGCAGGGCACGCATGCCGTCCACGATCTGGTGCACGATCTCGGCGGTCGACAGGTTGCGGTCGAGTCCCGCCTGCCCGGTCGCGCAGAACGGGCAGTTCATCCCGCAGCCCGCCTGGGACGAGATGCACATGGTCACCCGGTCCGGATACCGCATGAGGACGGACTCGACGAGCGTGCCGTCGTGCAGCTTCCACAGCGTCTTACGGGTGGTGTCGTCGTCGCAGCTGATGTGGCGCATCACCGACATCAGGTCGGGGAACATCGCCTCGGCGAGCTTGTCCCGCGACGCGGCCGGAATGTTGGTCCACTCCGCCGGGTCGTGGGCGTACCGCGTGAAGTAGTGCTGTGACAGCTGCTTGGCACGGAAGGGCTTCTCGCCGGTCGCGGCGACTGCTTCCTTGCGCTCGTCGGGTGTGAGGTCGGCGAGGTGCCGCGGCGGCCGCTTGGCTCCACGGGGCGCGACAAACTGGAGTTCTCCGGGCTTAGGCATGGTTCTTCCAGTGTCGCAGACGTACGAGCAAGCCCGACCGGGCACCTCAGCGGCTACCCCGCGGGCGTGATCAGCCGGATCCGACGAACAGCACGAGCAGCAGCCATACGACCGGGGCGCTCGGCAGGAGCGAGTCGAGCCGGTCCATGATGCCGCCGTGGCCGGGCAGCAGCGTGCCCATGTCCTTGATCCCGAGGTCCCGCTTGATCATGGACTCGCCGAGGTCCCCCAGCGTGGCGCTGGCGGCGACGGCGAGGCCCATCAGCAGACCCTGCCACCAGCTCCCGTCGTCGATCAGGAACTCCATGCACAGGGCGCCGGCGACCATCGCGAAGGCGACCGCGCCGATCAGGCCCTCGCGGGTCTTCCCGGGGCTGATGCGGGGTGCCAGCTTGTGCGTCCCGAAGCGCCAGCCGACGGCGTAGGCGCCTGTGTCGCTGACCACGGTCAGCAGGAGGAAGGTCAGCACACGCCAGGCACCGTCGTCGGCGGTGAGCATCATCGCGACGAACGTGGCCAGGAACGGGACGTAGAACACGGCGAAGACACCCGCCGTGACGTCCTTGAGGTAGCCCTCCGGGGGCTCCGTCATCCGCCAGACGAGCACCGCGAGGGCCGTCAGCGCCATGGCGACCCAGGCCCCCTCGGCCTCCCGCACATAGCCGGCGACCACCATCGCGGCACCACCGACGGCGAGGGGCACCAGCGGGGCGTTGATGCCCTTGCGCTCCTTGAGCCGGGAGGTGAGCTCCCACAGACCGACCACCACCGCCAGCACGATCACACCGACGAAGACGGCCTTGACGATGAAGAGGGAGCCGACGACGAGAGCGCCGAGGCCGACACCGACCCCTATGGCGGCGCGCAGGTCACGCCCGGCGCGCTTCTTGGGCGGCGGTGTGGACGGCAGCGGGGTGGACATGGGCTCCTGCGGCTTCTCGTCACGGAACAGGGGGCCGCTGACGCGCGCGGCGTCCCCCCTCCGGTCGTCGCGGTCGTCAGCGTCTCTACCTGCGTCGGGAGCGTCCGGCACGATGGGCATGGGCCGAGTCTGCTGGGCGCCGTGCACATCGTATGCAGGACCCGCCGGAGCGCGCCCCATCTCGGGTGCGCCCCCGTAGCCGGTTCCCTGCGGGGCGCCCCAGGAAGAGTCGTTCATCAGACTTCGAGCAGCTCGGCTTCCTTGTGCTTGAGCAGCTCGTCCACCTGCGCGACGTACTTCGCGGTGGTGTCGTCGAGCTCCTTCTCCGCACGGCGGACCTCGTCCTCGCCGGACTCCTTGTCCTTGACGAGCTTGTCGAGCGACTCCTTGGCCTTGCGGCGGATGGAGCGGATCGAGATCTTGGAGTCCTCGGCCTTGGCCTTGGCGACCTTGATGTACTCCTTGCGACGGTCCTGCGTGAGCTCCGGGAACGTCACACGGATGATGTTGCCGTCGTTGCTCGGGTTGACGCCGAGGTCGGAGTCACGGATCGCCTGCTCGATGTTGCGCAGCGCGGTCTTGTCGAACGGGGTCACCACCGCCATGCGCGGCTCGGGAACCGAGAACGAGGCGAGCTGGTTGATCGGGGTCAGCGCGCCGTAGTAGTCGGCGACGATCTTGTTGAACATCGCCGGGTGCGCACGGCCGGTACGGATCGCGGCGAAGTCCTCTTTCGCGACCACGACGGCCTTCTCCATCTTCTCCTCGGCCTCGAGGAGGATTTCTTCGATCACCACGTGCTCCTGTGCGTCTTGAGCGGACCCGGAATCGTCGGGTCCTGCGGATCCTGCGTCGCGTCCTCACCTGCACGGTGTCCGACCGGCAGGCCGTTGTCCATCTTCTGGGCCGTCAGGCCCGGGTGCTCCGGTCACTCACCAGTGTGCCGATCTTCTCACCCTTGACCGCGCGGGCGATATTGCCCTCCAGGGTCAGTTCGAAGACGAGGATGGGGAGCTGGTTGTCACGGCAGAGCGTGATGGCGGTGGCGTCGGCGACCTTGAGGTCCCTGGCGATCACCTCGCCGTACTCCAGGGCGTCGAACTTCACCGCGTCGGGGTTGGCCTTCGGGTCGGAGTCGTAGACCCCGTCCACTCCGTTCTTCCCCATCAGCAGCGCCTCGGCGTCGATCTCCAGGGCGCGCTGGGCCGCGGTCGTGTCGGTGGAGAAGTACGGCATCCCCATGCCGGCACCGAAGATCACGACGCGCCCCTTCTCCAGGTGCCGCACGGCACGGAGCGGGATGTACGGCTCCGCGACCTGGCCCATGGTGATGGCTGTCTGGACGCGTGAGTCGATGCCTTCCTTCTCCAGGAAGTCCTGCAGCGCCAGGCAGTTCATGACGGTGCCGAGCATGCCCATGTAGTCGGACCGCGCCCGGTCCATGCCGCGCTGCTGGAGCTCGGCGCCACGGAAGAAGTTACCGCCGCCGATGACGATCGCGATCTCCGCTCCGTCGCGTACGACCGCGGCGATCTCGCGCGCGATGGCGTGCACGACATCGGGGTCGACTCCGAGGCCTCCGCCACCGGCGAAGGCCTCGCCGGAAAGCTTCAGCATGAAACGGCCGGAAATCGTACCGTCGTCGCGCTTGTGGTCACCCTGTGTGGCGTCCGCGCCCTTGTTCATGGAGATTCTCCTCGTGCACATACGAAGAAGGCCATTGCCGGTGGGTCTGCTGTCCCTCAGCGGCAATGGCCTCCTCGTCAGATCTGCGGTCGTCCGGCTGAGTGCGGCCGTCGACTGCACCAGACCCTATCGGGGTCCACCGTTGTTCGCGGACGGACTCAGATGCCGACCTTGATACGCGCGAAGCGCGTCAGGCTGACACCGGCCTCGTCCAGGACCTTCTGGACGGACTTCTTGCTGTCCTTCGCGAAGGCCTGCTCGAGCACGACGATGTCCTTGAAGAAACCGTTGACGCGACCCTCGACGATCTTCGGGAGGGCGGCCTCGGGCTTGCCCTCCTCGCGCGAGGTGGCCTCGGCGACGCGGCGCTCGTTCTCGACCGTCTCGGCCGGGACCTCGTCGCGGTTGAGGTACTTCGGGGCGAAGGCGGCGATGTGCTGCGCGACGTCCTTGGCGACCTCGGCGTTCTCCTTGTCCAGCTGGACGAGGACGCCGACCTGCGGCGGGAGGTCGGGCATGGTGCGGTGCATGTACGCGGCCACGTAACCGCCGGTGAACTGCGCGAAGCGGTCCAGGACGATCTTCTCGCCGAGGTTGGCGTTGGCCTCGTCCACGTACGCCTGGACGGTCTTGCCGGACTCGATCTCCGAGGCGAGGAGCGCCTCCAGGTCGGCCGGGGAGGTCGCGGCGACGTGCGCGGCGAGCGTGTTGGCGACGTTCTGGAACTTCTCGCCCTTGGCGACGAAGTCCGTCTCGCACTTCAGCTCGACCAGGACGCCGGACGTCTTGTCGTCGGAGATGAGGGAGACGACGGCACCGTTCTCGGCGGAACGGCCCTCGCGCTTGGCGACGCCCTTCTGGCCCTTGATACGGAGCGCCTCGACGGCGCCGTCGACGTTGCCGTCGGCCTCGTCGAGCGCCTTCTTGCAGTCCATCATGCCGGCGCCGGTGAGCTCGCGGAGCTTCTTGACGTCAGCGGCGGTGTAGTTCGCCATGAGTCTGTTTCTCTCTCGAAGTCTGAAAGATCTACGGGTGAACGGCGGGGGCGGTGCCGTGCACCGGCCCCCGCCGTCATTCAGCCGTGACTGACGGGTGTCAGGCCTGCTCGTCCGTGGCCGGGGCCTCGGCGGCCGGGGTGGCCTCCTCGGCGGCGGGGGCCTCGGCGGCGGGTGCCTCGGCCTGCTCGGCGGCGACGGCGTCCGGCTTGGCGTCCTCGTCGGCGTCCTTCTCGGTCTCGACCGAGGACTGGACCTCGGCGGCGCCCTCGGCGTCCGCCTTCTTGTCGCCCGCGAGCAGGTCACGCTCCCACTCGGCGAGGGGCTCGCCGGCGGCCTTCTCGCCCGGCTTCGAGTCACCGGTGGCCGCACCGGAACGGGCGATGAGGCCCTCGGCGACGGCGTCGGCGATCACGCGGGTGAGCAGGGTGACGGAGCGGATCGCGTCGTCGTTGCCCGGAATCTTGTAGTCGACCTCGTCGGGGTCGCAGTTGGTGTCGAGGATCGCGACGACCGGGATGTGGAGCTTGCGCGCCTCACCGACGGCGATGTGCTCCTTCTTGGTGTCGACGATCCAGACGGCGCTCGGCACCTTCTGCATCTCGCGGATACCACCGAGGGTCTTCTCCAGCTTGGCCTTCTCGCGCGAGAGGACCAGGAGCTCCTTCTTGGTGAGGCCGGAGGCGGCCACGTCCTCGAAGTCGATGAGCTCGAGCTCCTTCAGACGCTGAAGGCGCTTGTAGACGGTGGAGAAGTTGGTGAGCATGCCACCGAGCCAACGCTGGTTGACGTACGGCATGCCGACGCGCGTCGCCTGCTCGGCGATGGCCTCCTGAGCCTGCTTCTTCGTACCCACGAACATGATGGAGCCGCCGTGGGCGACGGTCTCCTTGACGAACTCGTAGGCGCGGTCGATGTACGACAGCGACTGGAGCAGGTCGATGATGTAGATGCCGTTGCGCTCGGTGAAGATGAAGCGCTTCATCTTCGGGTTCCAGCGACGGGTCTGGTGACCGAAGTGGACGCCGCTTTCCAGCAGCTCCCGCATCGTGACGACGGCCATGGCCGTACTCCTTGAGGTGCTCGGTTGTCGCGACCGCAGGATTGCTGTCGCGCCTGACGCCCCGACGCGCCGTGCCACAAGGGACCGAGGAGCGCGGCCACCGTCCGCAGAGAGGGTGGTGGCGGGGCGTGCGAAGTCGACCCGGTGACCCGGATCGCCAGAAGAAGTGTACGGGACCCGCAAGGTGCAGGGTGACGGCGATGTCCACAACCCGTCCGTCGTCCACAGATCCGGACCATGATCCCCGCGGAACGGGCCTCCGGGGAGATCGTTGCGCCATGCGCCGCCCACCTGGAATGACCACCGTGCAGCCGGCCGCTGTGCTGCCGCCCGCTTTAGTGCCGGCCGCTGTGCTGCCGCCCCCCGTACTGCCGAGCGCCGTGCTCCTCGCCGTGCCGCTGGCCGTCCTGCTCGCGATCCTGTTGGGAGCGGCCTCCGCCCGGGCGGCGACGGGAGCTCCGCCGTGGAGTGCGCCCGGCGGTGACCGCGTCTGGCCGCTCGCGGGCCGGCCCCTGGTCGTACGGGGCTGGGAGCCGCCCGAAGGTCCCTACGGTCCTGGCCACCGCGGGGTCGACCTCTCCGCGCCGCCGGGCACCCCGGTGCGGGCGGCCGCCCCCGGCCGGGTCGCCTTCGCGGGACCGGTGGCCGGGCGCGGGGTGCTCTCCGTCGATGTGGCGGGGAGCGGGGATCCGCCACTGCGCTTCACGTACGAGCCGGTGCGGGCGCGGGTCACCCAGGGCGAGAAGGTGGCCGCGGGGGAGATCGTGGGTGTGACCGAACCCGGGCCGTCCCACTGCGCCTCGGGCTGTCTGCACTGGGGACTGCGGCGCGGGGACGTCTATCTGGATCCGCTGTCACTGCTTCCTCCGTCACTGCTGCGACGGGGCCCCTCCAGGCTGCTGCCGGTGTTCGGTGTGCCGCTCCCCGATGCGGAAGGGAGGCGGACTCAGCCCCGCACGCCGCGCAGGATCATGGCCACGGCTGTGTCCGCCACGATGCCCGGCTCCTCGGCCGCGCCCAGCTCGATCCTTCGGACCGCCGCGTCGACGGAGCCCTGCAGCAGCATGGCCGCCAGCCTCGGCTCGCTGTGGCCCAGATCGACAAGGGCCTCGACGATCATGGCGATCAGACCGCCGTGCGCGGCGCGGATCTTCTCCCGGGCGCCCGCGTCCAGCTCGCTCGCGGAGATCGCCACGACCGCGCGGTGCCGCCGGTCGCCGACCAGGTCGAGCTGCCGGCGGACATAGGCCTCGATCTTCGCCTCGGGCGTACCGGCACGTTGCATCGCGTTCTCGACCTCGGCGGCCCAGACGGGGAAGTCGACGGCGCAGAGCTCCTCGACGACGGCCGCGCGAGAGCGGAAGTACTCATAGACGGAGGACCTGGCGAGGCCCGTGCGCTCGGCGAGGGCGGGGAAGGTCAACGCCTCCGTACCACCCTCGGACAGCAGGGAGCGCGCGGCGTCCAGGAGGGCGCCGCGCTGCATGGTCCGGTGCTCGGCCACGGAGGCCGCTCGAATCCTGGGCACCCCTCCACTCTACGGCGGCGCCGGTCCGAAGGAAGGCCCGCGTCCGCGTCCGAGTGGCCGAAGCCGCTCCGGCTCAGCGTCCGGCGTCGGCCAGCTTCGCCCGCAGCTGCAGCACCGACTTGGTGTGGATCTGGCTGACCCTGCTCTCGGTGACACCGAGGACATTGCCGATCTCGGCGAGGGTGAGGCCCTCGTAGTAGTAGAGCGTGACCACGGTCTTCTCCCGATCGGGGAGGGTGTTGATGGCACGGGCCAGCAGCCGTCTGAGCTCGCGGTCCTCGGCGACCTCGACCGGGTTGTCGGCCGCGGTGTCCTCCAGCGTGTCCATCAGGCTCAGCCGGTCGCCGCCCTCACCGCCGACATGCAGCAGCTCCTCCAGCGCCACCACGTTGGCCAGCGACAACTGGCTGAAAACAGCGTGCAGTTCCTCCAGGGCCACGCCCATCTCCGCGGCGACCTCGGCCTCCGAAGGTGTACGCCGCAGCTGCGCCTCCAGCGTGGCGTAGGCGCGCTCGACGTTGCGCGCCTTCTGCCGCACGGAGCGCGGGATCCAGTCCAGCGCCCGGAGTTCGTCGATCATCGCGCCGCGGATCCTGGTGATCGCGTAGGTCTCGAACTTGATGGCCCGCTCGATGTCGAACTTCTCGATGGCGTCGATCAGCCCGAAGACCCCGGACGAGACGAAGTCCGCCTGCTCCACGTTGGACGGCAGCCCCACGCTGACCCGGCCGGCGACGTACTTCACCAGGGGCGAGTAGTGCAGGATCAGTTGCTCCCGCAGCCTCCCGTCACCGGTGGTCTTGTACGAACGCCACAACTCGTCGAGCGAGGAGGGGGCGGGAGGACGCACAGTGCCACGCGCAGCCGGTGGTACTGCCGCGCGGTCAGACCCGGAGGTGTGCTGGGGCATGTGGTGCCTTGAGCCGTTCTGCTGTGAAGTGCTGGGACGTGTCTCTCGGGCGGAATCCTTGTGAGCGTAGCGTGACTGCGGTGTCGCGGTGCGCTCAGGACAAGGGAACCGTGCGGTGCTGTTTCGCTCCAAATCTCTAGTCGTTTCCCCGCCGTCGGAGGGAGCCGACGGGGACGACCGTCACCGCTCGCAGCGTCCCCGAAGGCCTGGCCGGGTACCGCCGGGGTCTTCCGCATCACCTTTTCACCCGAATGCTCCGGGTCAAGTACCGCCTCGCCGCGCGTCCCCATTGCGTGTCCGTCCCGGCGTCAACCGCCATCCGTCGCCCTCGCGTTCGACGAACCCCAGTGAGTGGAGTTCGTACAACCGCCCGAGCGCTTCATCCGTCGACGCTCCGGCGCTCCGGGCCACGTCACGACCGTCCATGACGCCCGTCCCCGGCAGCGCGTCCAGCACCCGCGCGGCACCGGCGTCGAGGAGGTCCCTGGGCAGGACCGGGCCGCTTCTGGTCGGGGCGAGCTCGCCCATCTCCCCCACCAGTTCGCAGATCTCGGCGGCGTCGGTGACCAGGACCCCCTCACCGCGCAGGAGTTCATGGACCCCGGCCGACAGCCCGCTGGTGGCGGGGCCCGGCACCCCCATCGTGAAGCGGCCCAGCCGCTGCGCGCTCCTCGCGGTGACCAGCGAGCCGCTGCGGTATTCGGCCTCCACCACCACGGTGCCCCGCGTGAGGGCCGCGATCACCCGGTTCCGCAGGATGAATCTGCTGCGCGTCGGGTGGTCCGACGGCGGCAGCTCGCCCACGACCACGCCCTGTTCCGCGATGCGCCCGATCAGCTCCGCGTGCCCCCGCGGATAGGCCACATCCACCCCGCAGGCCAGCACCGCCATGGTCGCCCCGCCCGCGGCCAACGCCCCACGATGGGCGGCTCCGTCCACACCGAACGCCGCACCGGAGACCACCACCCAGCCCCGCTCGGCCAGCCCGCCGGCGAGCGTCGCCGCCATGTGCGCCCCGTAGGGCGTGCAGGCCCGGGCGCCGACCAGGGCCACCGAGCGCAGCGCCCACAGGCGCAGGTCGGACCGGCCGCGCGCCCAGAGCCCGATGGGCCGGCCGTCACCCAGGTCGTCGAGCTGGCTCGGCCACTCCCGGTCACCGGGGCAGACGAACCGTCCGCCGATCGCGGCCATGTCCGCCAGATCTCTCGCGGGGGCCGCGCTCGACGCCCGCAGCCGGTATCCGGCGAGCCGGGCCGCCGTCATTCCGCTGAGCATCCGCGCGGGTCCGTCCGCGCCGGTGAGACGCCTCATCAGCTCGACGGGCCCGAGCTCACGGATCCACCGGCCACCGCGCTCGTCCCCGGGCTCGAACACCCGGGTCAGGGCGGCGCGCGCCAGCCGCTCCCGCTCGGTGTGGGGCGGCGGGGCGGTCACCGGGCACCCGCCTGCATCGGGACCCCCCGCGGGATGCCCGTGCGCAGCTCCAGCGCCGTCGCGATGTCCGAGGCGTCCGGGCGGTCGGCGGCCCTCAGGTCCGCCACGGTCCACGCCACGCGCAGGACCCGGTCGAGACCGCGGGCCGTGAGAATCCCCCGCTCCATGTCCCGCTCGGCCGCCATCAGCGCCCCAGGAGCGGCGACCAGCCTGGTCCGCAGCTCATGCCCGGGGACTTCGCTGTTGGTCGTCCAGGGGGTGCCCGCGAGCCTCTCGGCCGCACGCTTCCTGGCCTCCCGCACCCGGGCGGCGACCTCGGCCGACGACTCCCCTCGGCCGCCGCCCATCAGGTCGGCCCGCGCGACCGGCTCGACCTCGACCCGCAGATCCACCCGGTCGAGCAACGGCCCCGACAGCCGCGCCTGGTAGCGGCGGACCGCCGACGGCGGACATTCGCAGCCCGCACCCGCCAGGGTGTGCCGCCCGCACGGGCAGGGGTTCGCGGCCAGGACCATCAGGAAGCGCGCGGGCAGCCGGACGACCCCGGCCGCGCGAGCGACCACCACATGTCCGGACTCCAGGGGCTGGCGCAGCGCGTCGAGGGCCCGCCCGGAGAACTCCGGGGCCTCGTCGAGGAAGAGGATGCCCCGGTGCGCCAGGGACACCGCTCCCGGCCTCGGCAGGCCGTTGCCCCCGCCCACGAGCGACTGCATCGTCGCCGAGTGGTGCGGCGCGCAGTACGGCGCGCTGCTGATCAGGGGTTCGCCCGGCGGGAGGATGCCCGCGACCGAGTGCACCGCCGTCACTTCGAGGGACTCCTGCCGCGAGAGCGGCGGCAGGATCGCGGTGATCCGCTCGGCCAGCATGGTCTTCCCCGCCCCCGGCGGCCCGGACAGCAGCAGATGGTGCCCCCCTGCCGCGGCCACCTCCAGGGCCTTGCGCGCCCGGCCCTGGCCCGCGACATCGGCCAGATCGAGCCGCTGCGCCGTGCCGTCGGCCGACAGCGGGGCCAGACCCGTGCCGAGGCCCGCTCCGGGCACCATGAGTCCGGCGAGCATCGCATCGGGGCGGCCCAGCCCGGCGGGCGGCTCCTCGGGCACGGGTTCGTCGCCGAGGACGGCGATCAGCTGGCGCAGGCTGCGCACGCCAAGGACCGATACGCCCGGTACGAGGGCGGCCTCCCCCGCGGTCTGCTCCGGGACGACGACCTGGCGGTATCCCGCCTCCGCCGCCGCGAGCACCGCGGGCAGCACCCCGCGCACCGGCCGGACCCTGCCGTCGAGGCCGAGCTCCCCGATCATCACCACATCCGCGATGGCGGCCGGGTCGATCCGCTCCGCAGCGCCGAGCACCGCGCACGCCACGGCGAGGTCGAAGCCCGAACCGCTCTTGGGCACGGAGGCGGGGGACAGTCCCACCGTGAGCTTCTTCTGCGGCCACTCCGCGCCGGAATTGACGACCGCGGCCCTGACCCGGTCCCGGCTCTCCACCAGGCTCTTGTCCGGCAGGCCGACCAGCGTGAACGCGGCCACGCCCGGCTCCAGATCGGCCTGGACCTCCACCACCACACCTTCGACGCCGACCAGCGCCACCGAGCACGCCCGTGCGAACCCCATCAGGCCACGCCCCGCACATGTTCGGCGACCGGTGCGCCGCGCCTGGGCATGATCACGCCGATGAGATCGATCCGGACCCCGCCGGGCGGCGGCCCACCGTGCTGGTCGAGCCAGATCTCGGCGAGTCTGCGCAGCCGGTCCGCCTTGGCCGGCGTGACGGCCTCCATGGGATGTTCGAAGGCGCCCGCCCTGCGCGTCTTCACCTCACAGACGACCAGTGCGTCGCCGTCCCGCGCGACGATGTCGACCTCTCCTGCGCGGCACCGCCAGTTGCGCTCCAGCACAGTCATTCCGGCTTCGGCCAGCAGCCGTGCCGCCAGATCCTCGCCGTACCGCCCGAGTGCCCCCCGTGCGTTCATATCGGCACCACCTCCGGCACCGACTGTGACGCGCTCCGGCCGATCTATTGGATCTTGGTGGACAACCAGGCCGATGTGAACATCCCGGCCACCCGGACGAGTGACCCGAAGCGTCGGGGGCCGGGCCGGGGATCGGCCGCCCGGGAATCAGCCGCGCGGGAATCAACCGCCTGGGAATCAGCCGCCCGGGAGTTCGAGATCACTCTTGTTGAGCTCTTCGATGTTCACGTCCTTGAACGTCAACACACGGACCTGCTTGACGAACCGAGCGGGCCTGTACATGTCCCAGACCCACGCGTCCGCCATGGAAACCTCGAAAAATACCTCACCCTGGACCGAGTGCACCTGCATCTCGTAGTCGTTGGTGAGGTAGAAGCGCCGTTCGGTCTCGATCACATATTTGAACAGACCGACGACATCGCGGTACTCCCGGTAGAGCTTCAGCTCCATCTCGGTCTCGTACTTCTCGAGGTCCTCGGCACTCATGGCATGTTCCCCTTCAGCCGTGCGTCCCCCTATTGTGCGTCAGCCCCACCGACCCCTGGCCGATTAGACGATTTCGGGGGCGAGAACCAGCGGCGCACTCGGGGGACCCTCGTCGAGCAGCGTGCGCAGCAGCCCGGCGAGCCTGGTCGGATACACCGTCTCACGCGTGGCGAGAAGTTCGGCGGAAGTCCACCACCTCAGACCGGCGACACTGCGCAGCTCCAGCTCGGTGAGGCCTTTCTGATCGGTCGCCGTCTGCGAGGTACGGGCCAGGAAGTACCACTCGTCCTGGTCCCAGCGCCGCCCGTCGAACGGGAAGGAGCAGATCCTGGTCCACAGCAGTGGACCGAGCGAGACGTCCGTGATCCCGGTTTCCTCGGCGAGCTCACGCAGGGCGGCCTCCTCCCGGGTCTCGTCGCCCTCCAGGCCCCCGCCCGGGGTGAACCACCAGCTCTCGGCCGGGTCCTCGGGCTCGAAGCCGTGCAGCAGGAGGATCCGGTCGTCCGGGTCCAGGAGCACCACACGAGCGACCTTGCGGGTCTCGGTGGCCCCGGTCGCCCCGGTCGCCCCGGTCGCCCCGGGCATCTCAGCGGACACCGGCGGCCGCCTTCTGCCCCTTGCGCCCCTGACTGCCCCGCCGCGCGGAGCGTGCCGCCAGCGGTCCGTAGGCAGCTCCGCCCACGATGAGCACCACTCCCACCACGAGGGCCCCGATCTGGAGCGGCAGCGGCCCTTCGGACGACACGCCGCCCGGCAGCGACGCGAAGGCGTCGGGCCGGCCGATCATGCCGTTCATGGGCCAGGCGATGGCGTCCACCCGCGCCTGGACGGCGCTGCGGGGCACCGAGCCCTGCCCCGGGTCCTCCAGATGGACGCGGGAGTCCATGGAGGTGCTGCGCTCGTCCCCGAGGAGGAAGAGCTGGCCCCCCGGTACATCGGCCGTGAACTTCTGGACGGAGGCCGTGGACCCGCCGTCCATCGAGGCGAACGGCGACGCGCCGTCCGCCCGCAGATACGGTTCCTCGATGGGCTTGCCGTTGACGGTGAGCCTGCCCTCCTTGTCGCAGCAGGCGACCTTGTCGCCGCCCACTCCGACGACCCGCTTCACCATGGGCACATCGCCCCATGCCGAGTCGGTGAAGACGACCACGTCTCCACGCCGCACGTCGTCGCCGGTCATCCGCTCCGCGAGGACCCGGTCACCGGCGTTCACCGTCGGCGTCATCGAGTCGGTCGGCACGGTGTACGGCTTGTACACCACCGCTCCCCAGGCGAATCCGCCGAGGAAGAGCACACAGCCGACGGCCACGGCCAGGTTCGACAGCTTCGTGCCGAGCCGGCCGCTGCCGTCATGACGTCCTGATCCACTCATCCCAGCGCTCCCCCATCGGAGATCGACAATCGCTGATCCGAGCGGCACCCTACCCGGCGGTATGCCCGCGGGTCAGCCTGCGGCGACGCCAGAACACGAGGGGCAGCGCGCCGGCTACACCCAGTGCTCCCGGCACTGCGGCCGTGGCGGCGGCGTTCAGACCGGACTGGTCGAACGTGCCCGGCACCGGAAGGGTCGCCCAGCGGTTGACGGGCCAGACCACGACCACGGCCCGTCCGACCACCTCGTCGGTGGACACGGTGCCCTGGCCGGGCAGCTCCTGGTGGTAACGGGAGTCCAGCGAATTCTGCCGGTGGTCGCCCATCACCCAGATCCGGCCCTCGGGCACATGGATCGGTCCGAACGGCTCGTCGTCGCAGGCGCTGTTGCCCTCGAAGATGAACGACTTGTCGTCCAGGGCCTTGCCGTTGACCATGACCGGGCCGTTCTTCTTGCACTCGACGGTGTCGCCGCCGACCGCGATGACCCTCTTGATCAGGTCCTTCTCCTCGGCGGACGGCATCAGCCCGATGAAGCTCAGGAACTTCTGCACCGCGTTGGGGTCGGGCGTCGCGGTGTCCTCAAGCCAGCCGCCCGGGTCATGGAAGACCACGACCTCTCCGCGCTCCGGCTCCGAGCCGAACCACGGTGTCAGCTTGTCGACCAGGACCCGGTCACCCCGCTGCAGGGTGTTCTGCATGGAGTCCGACGGGATCGAGAAGGCCTGTACAAGGAACGTCTTGATCAGCAGCGCGAGAATGAGCGCGATACCGATGAGGAGCGGCAGCTCCTTCCAGAAGGAACGTGGCTTCTTCACCGCTGTACTGCCACCGTCCGGGGACTCGCCGTCACTCTCCGCCTCCACCGGAACCTCGTCGCTCGAAGGCCGGTCCTCGGGTTCCTCGTGTCCGGATCGTGCGCCGACCGCCAAATCCCCCACATCCACTCCTCACTCCGTGCCACCGCCTGCGACCGATTCGGCGCAGGCCCACCACTCCCATAACGAGCGGGAGTTCCGCAGGGGTCGGGAGCAGGACCATTCCGTTGAGATCCTGGGAGGACACACTATTCGACGGGGCTTCCGCAGCTGTCGCCCCGACGCTCCCCGCGGGAACGGAGGCATACGTTCCGGGCTCCTTCAGCCTGGTCCAATGGTCGAACGGCCAGGCGATCACCACAGCCCGCCCCACGACCTCGTCCACCGACACCGTGCCCTTTCCCGGCTTGTCGAGATGGAAGCGGGAGTCCGCGGAATTCGACCTGTGGTCGCCCATCACGAAGATGCGGCCCTGCGGAACCTTTACCTCGAATTTGAGAGTGGAGGGCACATCGCCGGAATTCAGATACGGCTCGTCGAGCGCCACGCCGTTGACCGTGATCCTGCCGTCGGTGCCGCAGCACTTCACGGTGTCGCCTCCGACGGCCACCACACGCTTGATCAGATCCTGCTCGTCCGCCGAGGGCAGCAGTCCGATGAAGGTCAGCAGTTCCTTGACCTGTTTGACGCCGGCCGGCGGGTCGTCGGTGTCGCCGGTCTCCTGCTGGAGCCAGCCGCCCGGGTCCTTGAAGACGACGACGTCGCCGCGCTGCGGCTCGGACCCGAACCAGGGGGTCAGCTTGTCCACCAGCACCCGGTCACCGATCCGGATGGTCTGCTCCATCGACCCGGAGGGAATCACGAAGGCCTGGACGAGGAAGGTCTTGAGTACGAGCGCGATCAGCAGCGCGACCAGGACGAGGAGGGGTATTTCCTTGATCGCTGACCGGCGCCTGCGGCGTTTCACCTTGCGGGCCAGTTTGCGGCGCTCCGCCCGCGTGGGCAGTGAGCGGCTCGTGGCCGGCCCCGGCCCGTTGGGCTGCGGCGGGTCGGAGTCCGGTACTCCCCGCCTGCGCCCCCGGTTACCCATGGTCCGCGTCCGCCGGCCGTATGCCGGTGAAGGCGTCGGTACCCTCCAGGGAGCCGATCCGGCCGAGCGGCCAGCCCAGCCAGTCGACCCGTCCGACGACCCGTTCGACGGGCACCATGCCGCCCCCGGGCTGTCCCAGGTGGTCCCGGGAGTCCCGCGAGCTGCTCCGGTGGTCGCCCATCACCCACAGCCTGCCCTCGGGCACCACGATGTCGAAGGCCACTTCGGACGGATGATCCCCCGGGTACAGATACTCCTCGTCCACCGGAGCGCCGTTCACCTCGAGCCTCCCCCGCTTGTCGCAGCAGACCACACGGTCTCCCCCCACGCCCACCACCCGCTTCACGAAGTCGGACCCGGCGGGGTCGGCCAGTCCCAGGGACGCGGCCACTCCGTGCAGCAGCGCGCCGACGGCGTTCTCCTCGGGCCCCGTCTCCTGCACGAAGGATCCGGTGCCGTCGAAGACCACCACGTCGCCGCGCCGGGGCTCCGAGCCGAAACGGTACGCCAGTTTGTTGACGAGGACCCGGTCCCCGACCCGCAGAGTGGGCCGCATCGAGCCACTGGGAATGAGGAAGGGCTGCAGCACGAAGGCGCTGAGGAGCAGCAGCGCGACGGTGCAGAGCACGCCCAGGAGGGCGGCCCGCCCCCAGGGGCCCGCCGCGGACAGCCGGTCTCGGACATGCGTGGAGCGCGACCCCTCCTCCGCCCCGTCTGCGGGGCCGGAGGAACGATCGCGCTCCGTGTGCTGTGCTTCCGTGTCCATCGGGGCCGAATCCTATCCGGCCATGTCATGGACGCCGGAGGTGACTCAGCGGTCGCGCTTCTCCTTGATCTTCGCGGCCTTGCCGCGGAGCTCACGGAGGAAGTACAGCTTGGCGCGACGGACGTCACCGCGGGTGACGAGCTCGATCTTCTCGAAGATCGGGCTGTGCACCGGGAAGGTGCGCTCGACGCCGACGCTGAAGGAGACCTTGCGGACCGTGAAGGTCTCGCTGACGCCCGAGCCCTGGCGGCGGATGACGATGCCCTTGAACTGCTGGATACGGGAGCGGTTGCCCTCGATCACGCGCACGTGGACGTTGACGGTGTCACCGGGGCGGAACGCCGGGAGGTCGGTACGGAGCGAGGCGGCGTTGACGCCATCGAGCAGGGAAGTCATCTTGTCTGCTTTCTTCGCCGATGCCACAGGTCATCGACGGGAGTGAAGTTCGAAGTTCGGATGCTGGTCACCTCGGGCGGGCGGCTTTCCCCCTGTGGCAGGGGCGCGCGCCGGACGTACAGCGACCCTATTCTTCCACGGCCTCGGGCCTGCGCCAAAATCGCCCGTCGGGCGCCGGGGACCAGCCGAGGATGGAGAGCATCTCGCGGTCCTTCTTGTCGAACCCCGACGCCTCGCAGCGCTCGATGAGATCGGGCCTGTGCAGAGCGGTACGGCGGAAGGCCTCGTCCCGTCGCCAGCGCGCGATCCGGCCGTGGTGGCCGCTGAGCAGCACCTCGGGAATGCCGCGCCCACGCCACTCGGGGGGCTTCGTGTAGACCGGGCCCTCCAGCAGGTCGGCCATGGCCCCGGGCGCGAAGGAGTCGTCGCGGTGCGACTCGGCGTTGCCGAGCACGCCGGGCAGCAGTCGCGCCACGGCCTCGGTGATCACCAGTACGGCGGCTTCCCCGCCCGCGAGGACGTAGTCGCCGATGGACACCTCGATGACCGGCATCCGGGTCGCGTACTCATCGGTCACCCTGCGGTCGATGCCCTCGTAACGGGCGGGGGTGAAAATCAGCCAGGGCTGTTCCGAGAGCTCCACGGCCAGCTCCTGGGTGAAGGGCCGGCCACTGGGCGTGGGCACCACCAGCACCGGGGAGCCCGCCCCGGCCTCGTAACCGTCGGCCAGCGCGTCGTCCAGCGCCTCGCCCCAGGGCTCGGTCTTCATGACCATGCCGGGGCCACCGCCGTACGGGGTGTCGTCCACCGTGTTGTGCCGGTCGTGCGTCCAGTCCCGCAGATCGTGGACACGCACGTCGAGACGGCCCCGGGCGCGCGCCTTGCCGACGAGCGAGACGTTCAGGGGCTCCAGGTATTCGGGGAAGATCGTGACGACGTCGAGCCGCATCACGCCTCGCCCTTCCCACCGTCGCCGGCATCGACATCGGCGTCGGCGTCGGCGTCGGCGTCGGCGTCGGCGTCGGCGTCGGCGGAGTCCCGCGTGGAGGCCACCACGGCCTCGCTCTCGTCGATCAGGCCAGGCGGCGGCGTGATGACGGCCCGCTGCTCCTCCAGGTCGATCTCGTGGACGATCTCCTCGACGAACGGGATCATCACCTCGCTGCCGTCCGGCCGTTCCACGATGAACAGGTCCTGCGACGGCAGATGCGTGATCTCGGTGATCCGGCCGATCTCCGTGCCGTCGGCGAGGACGACATCGAGGTCCATCAGCTGGTGGTCGTAGAACTCCTCGGGATCCTCGGGCAGCTCCGCCGGGTCGACCTCGGCGATCAGCAGGGTGTTGCGCAGCGCCTCGGCGCCCGTACGGTCACGTACGCCCTCGAACCGCAGCAGCAGCCTGCCGCTGTGCACCCGGCCGGTCTCGATCGTCAGCGGCCCGGTGTGGGCGGGCTCGGTGGCCAGCACGGCCCCGGGCCCGAGCCTGAGTTCGGGCTCGTCGGTGCGCACCTCGACGGTGACCTCGCCCTTGATGCCATGGGCGCGACCGATCCGCGCAACTACCAACTGCACGCTACTTCTCCCGGTGATCTTCGACTTGAGGAGGCTGTCAGCCCCTGCGGGCTGTCATGTACGGACGACAAAGGCCGGGGACGGCTCGAAAGCCCTCCCCGGCCCCGGCCGGTGTTCAACTCTTCAGCGAACCTGGTCCACATCGACGAGGTCGACACGGATCCCACGACCGCCGATGGCACCCACGACGGTACGCAGAGCGCGCGCGGTGCGGCCGTTGCGGCCGATCACCTTACCGAGGTCGTCGGGATGGACCCGAACCTCGAGCACGCGCCCACGGCGCAGGTCACGCGAGGCGACCTGCACATCGTCGGGGTTGTCGACGATGCCCTTCACGAGGTGCTCAAGAGCCTCCTCGAGCACGCTCAGGCCTCGGTCGACTCGGTGGACGCGGCAGCGTCAGCCGCCTCGTCCGCCTTCTTGTCCGACTTCTTGGCCTTCTGGGTGATGGCCTCACCCTTGGCCTCGTCGCCGTCCGTGGCCAGGGCCTCGAACAGGGCGCGCTTGTCAGCCTTGGGCTCCGGCTGCAGAAGCGGCGCCGGGGCCGGGAGGCCCTTGTGGGCCTGCCAGTCACCGGTGAGCTTCAGGATCGCGAGGACCGGCTCGGTCGGCTGGGCGCCGACGGACAGCCAGTACTGCGCGCGCTCCGCGTTGACCTCGATGCGCGAGGGGTTCTGCACCGGGTGGTACAGGCCGATCTCCTCGATGGCCCGGCCGTCACGGCGGACACGGGAGTCGGCGACGATGATGCGGTAGTGAGGCGAACGGATCTTGCCCAGACGCTTCAGCTTGATCTTGACTGCCACGGGAGTGGTGTCTCCTGGTCTATGACGTGGTTGGGCACAAAAGATGCCACGTGGGGTTGCGGTACTCGGGTGCCCGACGGACGCGTCAGCCGGAGGAGAGAGGGGTCCTGTGCGACTGTCGAGTACAGCTGACCATTGTGCCACACCACACCGTGTCACCCCACCACGACCGCCCCTTCCGGGATACGGAAGGGCTTTCCGCATCCGCCGCAGACGATCGGCGCCTGAGCGAGGACCGAGGGAACGACGCGGACGTTGCGCCCGCAGTCGCAGACGGCCTTCACCCGCACCCCTCCTCCGGAGGAGCCGTGCCGGGCGGCGGGACCCCGGAACGACCGCTTGGTGTCCGCCGCGGTGGCCACGGTGTGCGCCTTGAGCGCCCGCTGCAGCCGTTCCGTCGTCGGGCGGTATCTGCGTTTGGCCTCGGGATTCAGCGTCACCAGCGAGAATCCGCTGCTGGGGTGGGGCTCCTCGGCATGATCGAGGCCCAGCTCCTCGGCGATCGCGAGGAAGCGTCGGTTGTGGTAGCGGCCGGCGCGTGAGGTGTCCCGGACACCTCTCGCGGCGGCGATGCCGTGGACTGCCTCATGGAGCAGCCGTTCGAAGGAGAGCTCGGCGCCACAGGCGGACGAGGACTCTCCGATCAGGGACTCTGGCGCGGCAAGATCGGGCAGCTCGGGGTGGTACCGCTGAATGTCGGCCCACGCCTGTGCCAGCTCTGCGGCAAGTACAGGTGGTGTCGTGCTCACGTCGTGTCAACGAGCCTGAGTGCCCTGGTGTTCCTATTCCGGGGCATCCCAAATAATTTGCACGTACCAGTCAGTTGCCGTTGATGCGTCCGGACGAGGGCGGGTGCGCAGATCAGCGGAGAAGTCTCACAGCTCGCACCAAGGTGGTACGTAGCAACCCGTACGCACCGGCGTGGACGGCCACCCCGCGAGCGACAGTACCCGGCACGGGGCGGCGGCCTCGCACCGGTCCTGGCCCCGCCCGGGGCGCTCGACATGCTGCGCCCCGCGTGTCGGGTAAGACTGTGAGGAAGCGAGCAGCAGGCGTGCTGTTCCCGGCGTCCGCTCCGCGCACACGACGCCGGGGGCGGGCGAACCGGAGCACGCACGCAATACCGTCCCACCCTGTCCGGCCTCTGGACGGGACCGCCGATGCGGAGTTCTCTGACATACGGGGGCTGTGGGCGCACACACAGCACAAGGACATGGGGGACCTGGCTCGGGCACGACCGACCTCACGGCGGATTGGGGCGCATTCCATGACACCTACGCTCGTCCGGCACCACAGGCAGGCGGATCCGTCCGCCCCGGTGGAGGCCGGTTCCCGCGCCCGCGACTGGGCCGAGATCCAGGAGCGCATGCTGGCACCGCTGTACGAGGCGGTGTACGAGCGCCTCGAAGTCGCAGGCGGTACGCGAATGCTCTCCCTCGGCTGCGGTTCCGGGCTCGCGTTGCTGATCGCGGCCTCACGCGGGGCGCGCGTCACCGGCGTCGACACCGACCACGAACGGCTCGCCCTGGCCCGCGCGCGCCTGTGCGCCGACGCCGACGCCGACGGGGAATCGGACCCCTGCCGAACGGATCCGCGGGCGAGGCTCTTCGGCAGTGTCGCGGCGGCCTCCCCCGAGGGCGAGGCTCCGTACAACCTGCTGACCGCCTTCCAGCCGATCGGCTGCGCCGCCGGGGACTCCGACGGGCTCGCGCGCGCACTGGCCTCCGCCGTGCCGCTGGCCGTGCGGGGGGCCACCGTGGTGCTGGCCGGCTGGGGGCCGCCGGAGCGGTGCGCCACGGCTCCGGTGCTGAGGGTGGCCGCCCGGCTCACGGAGTCGGCGCGCACCCCGCGTTCCGGGAGCGGCTGGCGGCCCACGCCCCGGGACGAACTGGAGGAGGTCGCGGCGCGGGCCGGGCTCAAGCCGGACGGCTCGGGCCGGGTGTCCTGCCCCTTCGGTTACGCGGACGTGGACAGCGCGGTGCGCGGCCTGCTGTCGACCGGCCTGTTCGACACGGCGATACGTGCGACGGACCGCGCCCAGGTGGAGAAGGAGGTCGCGGAGGCCCTCCATCCGCACCTACGGCCCGACGGCACGGTCTGGATGCCGAATGTCTTCCGCTACCTGGTGTGCGTGACGTGACGCCCACCGGGACGACGAAAGGGCGCCCCGGCGGGGCGCCCTTTCGTCCGTCTGCTCGCAGGCCTGTCAGCCCATGAACTTCTTGAACTCGTCCGGCAGCTCGAAGTTCTTCTCGTCCTGGGCGGGCAGGTTGAACGCGCCGCCCTGCGCCGCCTGCTCGCGGCGGGCCGCGGCTGCCTGCTCCTCGGCCTTGCGCTTCATCGGGTTGCCGCTCTTGCGCTTGCCCTTGGCCTGCTTGACCTGCTTCTTCTGACGGCCGGGGCCGCCGCCCGAGCCGGGCATCCCCGGCATCCCGGGCATGCCGCCGCCCTGCGCCATCTTGGACATCATCTTGCGGGCCTCGAAGAACCGCTCGACGAGGCCCTTGACCGCGGAGACCTCGGACCCTGAGCCCTTGGCGATACGGGCCCGGCGCGAGCCGTTGATGATCGTCGGCTCGGCGCGCTCCTTGGGCGTCATCGACTTGATGATCGCGGCCATGCGGTCGACGTCGCGCTCGTCGATGTTGTTGATCTGGTCCTTGATCTGCCCCATGCCGGGCAGCATCCCGAGCAGCTTGGAGATGGAGCCCATCTTGCGGACCTGCTCCATCTGCGCCAGGAAGTCGTCGAGCGTGAAGTCCTTGCCCTTGCTCGACGCCAGCTTGGAGGCCATTTTGGCGGCCTCTTCCTGGCTGAAGGTCTTCTCCGCCTGCTCGATCAGGGTGAGCAGGTCACCCATGTCGAGGATGCGGGAGGCCATGCGGTCGGGGTGGAAGGCGTCGAAGTCCTCGAGCTTCTCACCGTTCGACGCGAACATGATCTGCTTGCCCGTGACGTGGGCGATCGACAGGGCGGCACCACCACGGGCGTCACCGTCGAGCTTGGAGAGCACCACGCCGTCGAAACCGACGCCGTCGCGGAAGGCCTCGGCGGTGTTGACCGCGTCCTGACCGATCATCGCGTCGACGACGAAGAGGATCTCGTCGGGGCTGACGGCGTCGCGGATGTCCGCGGCCTGCCGCATCAGCTCCTCGTCGATGCCGAGACGCCCGGCGGTGTCGACGATCACGATGTCGTGGACCTTGGACCTGGCGAACTCGATGGAGTCCTTGGCGACCGCGACCGGGTCACCCACGCCGTTGCCCGGCTCCGGCGCGTACACCGCGACACCCGCGCGGTCGGCGACGACGCTCAGCTGGTTGACGGCGTTGGGGCGCTGGAGGTCACAGGCGACGAGCAGCGGGGAGTGGCCCTGGCTCTTGAGCCAGAGGCCGAGCTTTCCGGCGAGGGTCGTCTTACCCGCACCCTGCAGGCCCGCGAGCATGATCACGGTGGGCGGGTTCTTGGCGAACCTGAGCCGCCGGGTCTCGCCACCGAGGATGCCGACGAGCTCCTCGTTGACGATCTTGACGACTTGCTGGGCGGGGTTCAGCGCCTGGGAGACCTCGGCGCCGCGCGCCCGCTCCTTGATGTTGGCGATGAACGCGCGGACGACGGGGAGGGCGACATCGGCCTCGAGGAGGGCGATACGGATCTCGCGAGCCGTGGCGTCGATGTCCGCCTCGGACAAGCGGCCCTTGCCCCTGAGGTTTTTGAAAGTCGCGCTAAGGCGGTCGGAGAGAGTATCGAACACGGCGCTCGTCGGTCCTCAGGGTCGGGGGCGTGGCAGGTCAGTCGCTCTCCAGGGTATCCGGACCCCGGAGAACACAAAGCCCTCGCCCGATTCTCGTGACGAACGGGCCGGGGGAAGGGGCTCAGCCCAACGCCCTCTCGACCTCCCCGGCCACCTCGGCGGCCCGCTCCGGAGCCAGTGGTCCACCGGCGCGGTCCGTGACGTAGAAGGCGTCCACCGCGTTCGCCCCGAGCGTGGAGACATGGGCGCTGCGCACGCGTACCGCGCTCTGCTCCAGCGCCCGGCCGATCCGGTGCAGCAGCCCGGGGGCGTCCTGGGCGCGTACCTCGATCACGGTGGCCAGGCGGGAGCCGGCCGCGGCGACGCTCACCCTGGGGGGCGGGGCCTTCACCCCGCGCCGCCGTGGATAGGCCGCCTCGCGTTCGGCGAGCCTGGCCCGGATGTCGAGGGAGCCGTCCAGGGCGCGTACGAGGTCGGCGCGCAGCCGGGCGGCCTGCGGGAGCGAGCCGTACTCGGCCGCGACCCGCCAGCTGAGCACCAGCAGACCTGCCGATTCGCCGAGCTCGGTGGGGAGCTCGACGGCGCGCAGATCGGCGGCGCGCACGGTGAGGCGGTGCAGCGCGAGCACTCCGGCGGCGGCGGGCAGGACGCCGGGGCGGTCGGGCAGCGCGATGAGGAGTTCGACACCGACGGGTTCGGGTCCGCCGTCCTCGGCGGCCGGCTCGGTCCTGGTGTGCAGGGACAGGACGGGTTCGCCGGTGCGCAGGGCCTCGACGGCGAGGCGCTCCTGCTCGGCGCTGGGCGCGAGCGGTTCCGGCGCCGGTGGTTCCTCGCCCGCCAGCAGCGCGACGACGCGTTTGACCAGGTCGGCGACGAGGGAGGCCCGCCAGGCGCTCCACGCGGCGGGTCCGGTGGCCAGCGCGTCGGCCTCGGTGAGCGCGTGCAGGAGCTCCAGGGTGGAGGCGCTGCCCACGGCGGTGGCGACGGAGCGGACGGTCGCGGGGTCGTCGAGGTCGCGCCGGGTGGCGGTCTCGACGAGCAGCAGGTGGTGGCGTACGAGCGTGGCGACGACGCCCACGTCCTGCTTGTCGAAGCCGATGCGGGCGGCCATGTCGCGGGCGATGACCTCGCCGGCGACGGAGTGGTCCCCCGGCCATCCCTTGCCGATGTCGTGGAGCAGCGCGGCGATCAGGAGAAGGTCGGGGCGGCCGACGCGGCGCGTGAGGTGGGAGGCGCGGACGGCCGTCTCGACGAGATGCCGGTCGACGGTCCAGGTGTGCACGGGGTTGCGCTGCGGCCGGCAGTGGACCCGCTCCCAGTCGGGCAGCAGGCGGGTGACGATGCCTTCCGATTCGAGCGCCTCCCACACACCGACGGTGGACTCGCCCGCGCCGAGCAGGGTGATGAGCTCCTCGCGGGCCTGGGCGGGCCACGGCACGGGGAGCGGCTGGGCCGCGGTGCCCAGATGCCGTACGAGATGACGGGAGAGCGGCAGTCCTGCCTCGGCCGCCGCAGCTGCGGCCCTGAGGGTGAGCACGGGGTCGCGTTCGGGGCGGGCGGTGCGCGCGAGGACGACCTCGCCGTCGGCCTCGACGACGCCCTCGGCGAGCGGGGTGCGTTCCGGTGCGGTCTTGGTGCCGCCGAGGATCGTCCGCAGCCGTGGCCGTGCGGAGCGGGCCCGCAGGACGCGGTTGACCTCCCGCCAGGTGACGTCGGTGGCGTAGGAGACGGTCCTGGCGGCCTCGTACACCTGGCGCAACAGGGCGTCGGCGTCCAGGAGGCCGAGCGCCCCGGCGACCTGGTCCTGTTCCTGGAGGGCCAGGCGGTCGGTGGCACGGCCGGTGGTGAGGTGGAGCGCGTCGCGCGCGTCGAGGAGCGTACGACGGGCCTCGGCGAGGCCTTCGCGGGGTGCGTCCGCGACCCAGGAGGCGGCGACGGCGCGCAGGGCGCCGGCGTCACGGAGGCCGCCGCGGGCCTCCTTGAGGTCGGGTTCCAGGAGGAACTGGAGCTCGCCCATGCGTTCGACCCGCTCGCGGCAGAGCTCGTCGAGGGCGGGGAGGCGCTTGGGGGCCTGGTTGCGCCAGTCGGCGAGGATCGCGGTCCGCAGCCCGGCGACGAGGCCGAGGTCTCCGGCGACGGGGCGCGCGTCGAGCAGTCCGAGCTGGACCTTGAGGTCCTCCCCCGCCGTCCTGCGGGCTTCGCCGGGGGTGCGTACGGAGTGGTCGAGGGCGAGGCCGAGGTCCCAGACCGGGTACCAGACGCGGTCGGCGAGGGTGGCGACGGCTCCGGCGTCCGCGGTCCCGTCGTGCAGGAGCACGAGGTCGAGGTCGCTGCGCGGGGAGAGCTCGCCCCGCCCGTATCCGCCGACGGCGACGAGGGCCGCGCCGCGCACCCCCGCGTGCTCGGCGGCGGCGGTGAACAGCCCGGTGAGCCAGTCGTCGGTGAGCCGGGCCAGAGCGGCACGGCGCGGCGGCCCGGACTGCGTCTCGTCCTGGAGGAGACGCAGCCGGGCCGCCGCATAGCAGCTGGGTCCCGAGTCCCCGGGATCTGTGGTCACTTCGGTGCTCGTCACCCAGCTGCCTTTCCGTTCACGGGAACCGCCCGGTCAGAGTGCGTCCGGGCCGCGCTCGCCGGTCCGTACGCGGATCGCGGTCTCGACCGGGACGCTCCAGACCTTCCCGTCGCCGATCTTGCCGGTCCTGGCGGCCTTGACGACCACGTCGATGAGCTGTTCGGCGTCCTCGTCCTCGACGAGGACCTCGATACGGATCTTCGGTACGAGGTCGACGGTGTACTCGGCACCACGGTAGACCTCGGTGTGTCCGCGCTGACGCCCGTAACCGCTGGCTTCCGTGACCGTGAGGCCCTGGACGCCGAAGGCCTGGAGGGCCTCCTTGATCTCGTCCAGCCTGTGTGGCTTCACGACTGCGGTGATGAGCTTCATGCGTCCACCTTCTTGTTCGTCGTCGCCGCTGCCGAGCCTGCGGCCTGGGCCGTGGTGCGGGGGGCGGAGCCGCCGCCGGCGCCGCTGAAGTCGTACGCCGTCTCGGCGTGTTCGACCTGGTCGATGCCGGAGATCTCGTCGTCCTCGCTGACCCGCATCCCGATCGTCCTGTCGAGGATGAACGCGAGTGCCGCGGAGACCACCAGGGAGTAGGCGAGTACCGCGAAGACACCGACGGCCTGCTTGCCGAGCTGGTCGAGCCCGCCGCCGTAGAACAGACCCTTGGCGTCGGACTGCACACCGCCGGTGGCGAAGAAGCCGACGAGGAGGGAGCCGATGACACCGCCGACGAGGTGGACGCCGACGACGTCCAGGGAGTCGTCGTAGCCGAACCTGTACTTGAGGCCGACGGCCATGGCGCAGAGTACACCGGCGATCACACCGACGGCGATGGCGCCGAGCGGGCTGACCGAGCCGCCCGCGGGGGTGATGGCGACGAGCCCCGCGACGGCGCCGGACGCGGCACCGAGGGTGGTGAAGGAGCCGTGGCGGATCTTCTCGTAGGCGAGCCAGCCGAGGACCGCGGCACCGGTGGCGACCTGCGTGTTGAGGAACATGACGGCGCCGACGCCGTCGTCGTTGCCGAGCCAGGAGCCGGCGTTGAAGCCGAACCAGCCGAACCACAGGAGGGCGGCGCCGAGCATGACGAGCGGCAGGCTGTGCGGCCGCATCGGGTCCTTCTTGAAGCCGATCCGCTTGCCGATGACGAGGATCACGCCGAGGGCAGCGGCACCGGCGTTGATGTGGACGGCCGTACCGCCGGCGAAGTCGATGACACCCAGCTCGTAGAGCCAGCCGCCCGCGCCCCAGACCCAGTGCGCGACCGGGAAGTAGACGACGGTGACCCAGAGGGTGATGAACAGGGCCCAGGAGGTGAACTTGACGCGGTCGGCGAGTGCGCCGCTGATGAGGGCCGGGGTGAGCACGGCGAACATCAGCTGGAAGACCGCGAAGACGTACACCGGGATGGTGGTGCCGTCCCAGAGCTCGGTGACGCCGATCCCGCTGAGACCGACGAAGTCCGAGCTCCAGCCTATGACGGAACCGGCATCGGTGCCGAAGGCGAGGCTGAATCCGTAGAGCACCCACAGGATCGTGACGATCCCGAGGCTGACGAAGCTCATCATCAGCATGTTCAGAGTGCTCTTGACGCGGACCATGCCCCCGTAGAAGAAGGCCAGGCCCGGGGTCATGAGCATCACCAGCGCGGAGCAGATGAGCATGAACCCTGTGTTGGCGGCAGACAGCTGCGGGGCGTCTGCGGCAAGCGTCGTGATGCCTGGGGGCATCGGCGTCTCCTCGTCGTCGGTGCGGCCACGTGCGGGGGTGCGGGACCACGGTGAAAAGGTGCGGGCCGGTTATGCGCCATGAGATTCCCGCAGCGCGGTTTCCACGGATGCCGCACGATGTTTCACCGCAGTGACGAAGGAGCTGTACGTGTTACGTCGCCATGAACCACGGGTGTCGGACCCGGTGGGCTGCCTACCATGCTGCCTGCGCCGCATACGGTGCGGCCGGAGCGTCCGAGGACGTGAACCGGCCACGACAGCGACCCGCTGACCTGGCGATGGGGGAGCCGAGTCGGGTGGTACGGGGCGGCCGTCGTGGCCGGTGGCGGAAGGTGCCGGTCAGACCGCTTCGGCGGTCTCCGGGAGCTGCTCGGAGAGCAGGTCGGTGAGCTGGGCGACCTCGGGAACGTCCCCGAAGTCCCTGGCTGCGGTGTCGACGGTCTTGCGGAGCCTGGTGTTGACGCGCTCCGACCTGACCTTCTTGGCGATCTTCAGGGCGCTGGTGGCGAGAACCGTCGACTCCTCGGGCTCACGCTTGATGAGGTGCACCGTGGCCATGCCGATCAGATTGAGCGCGTAGGACCTCTGGTGCTCCTCGTCCTCGCCGAACAACTCGACCGCGCGGGCCATGACGGGCTCGGCGAGCGAGGCGTAGGTGGGGCTGCGGCCCGCGACATAGGCCAGGTCACGGTAGGAGTGGGCGTTCTCGCCGTGCAGCTCGGCATGGGAGAAGAAGCGGATCCAGTCGGGCTCGGGCTCGTCGTCGACGAGGGCGTCGGCGAAGGTGTCCTCGGCCATCCGGACCGCTCGCTTGCACTTGCTCGGCTGGCCCATGTTGGCGTAGGCGCGCGCCTCCATCGCATACAGCATGGCCTGGGTCCGGGAGGTGGCGCAGTCACGACTGCCGTACTGGGCGAGATGGATGAGTTCGAGCGCGTCGTCGGGCCGGCCGAGGTGGATCATCTGTCGGCTCATGCTGGACAGGATGTACGAACCCAGCGGCTTGTCGCCGGCCTCCTTGGAGGCGTGCAGGGCGAGCACGAAGTACTTCTGGGCGGTGGGCTGGAGCCCCACGTCGTAGCTCATCCAGCCCGCCAGCTCGGCCAGTTCGGCCGCGCAGCGGAACAACCGCCCGGCGGTGGCCCTGGTCTGCGGCTCCTGCAGCAGGTCGGTGACCTCGTGGAGCTGGCCGACGACGGCCTTGCGGCGCAGCCCGCCGCCGCACTGGGCGTCCCACTGGCGGAACATGGCGGTGGTGGACTCCAGCAGGTCGAGCTCGGGCCCCGAGAGCCGCGAGGAGCGGCTGCCTGCGGCCGGCAGCGCGCTTTCCGGCTCCCCCGGGCGGGCGACGGGCACCAGCCAGCGCTGCATGGGCTCGATGAGGGTGGGTCCTGCGGCCAGGGCGAGGGAGCTGCCGAGGAAGCCGCGCCGGGCGAGCATGAGGTCGCTGCGGGAGAACTCGCTGAGCAGCGCGACGGTCTGCGGGCCCGCCCAGGGCAGGTCGACCCCCGCCACCGAAGGCGCCTGGTGAGCGGTGCGCAGTCCGAGGTCCTCGACGGAGACGACGGTACCGAAGCGCTCGGAGAGCAGCTCGGACAGGATGCGCGGGATGGGTTCGCGGGGCTGTTCGCCGTCGAGCCAACGGCGCACCCGGGAGGTGTCGGTGCTGATGTGGTGGGCACCCAGCTGGCGGGCGCGCCGGTTCACCTGGCGGGCGAGCTCGCCCTTGGACCAGCCGCTCCGCACGAACCACGAACCCAGTTGCCCGTTGGGGCGCTTCCCGGCATTCGTCTCGCCTGCGCCGCTGCCACTCACTGGAACGCCCCCCATCCCTCTGAAATCTGTCGCGCGAACCTCTATCAGAATGCCGTGCCCCGCCGCTGCCCGTACCCGCGTTGTGCACCATCGAACAGATCGGCGGTTTGCCCGAGGCATACTCAACTGCAGGTGCAATTGCAGCTTCGGGTACCCACGGTAATCCTACGATCACCGTCGCGGCGAGGGCCATTGCGGAAACGCCACCATTCGCCACCCCTTCGGATGAACCCGTTCGGCGCAGTGCGCGATTCACTTGACAGGCCGTGATCGGCAGCAGGCGGACTGAAGCATTCAGGGGCGTGCGGTTCACCGTGTACCCCCTGCGTCGCCACCCCGTGCGCCGGCGGATCCGCGGCGCACGGAGGGCGTACCGGTGCTCGGGGTCGTAACCACCGGTGAGTCGGACCCGTTGGAGGGGGCATGGGCTTCACGATCGGCGGCATCCGGGAGATGCGGTCAGGCACGCGGCGCCGCGGGCGCACGGCCGGGGCGACCGCGGTGGCCGAATACACAGGACTCTGGGGCTGGGCGGTGGCTCCGGGCGCGCGTGCCGCGGCAGGCGTCTGCTCGTGCGGCGACACCGGGTGCGCCGCCCCCGGCGCCCATCCGCTGGACTTCGCCCGCGAGGTGCCGCCCGGCGCCACGCTCGGCACGGCCGCCGACGCCTGGGCCGAGGTGCCGGGCGCCTCGATGCTGCTCCCCACCGGCCGCTCCTTCGACGTGCTGGACGTCGCCGAGGCCGCCGGCCGTCGCGCGCTGGTGCGGATGGAGCGGATGGGGCTGCCTCTGGGGCCTGTGACGGTGACGCCGTCCGGCCGTACACAGTTCTTCGTCGCACCCGGCGCCGCTGCGGGGCTGCCGGGGCTGCTCTACCGGATGGGCTGGGACGACGCGCACCTGGATCTGCGGGCCCTGGGCCGCGGGGGTTACGTCACCGCCCCGCCGTCGGACCTCGGGGGCCTCGGCCCGGTGCGCTGGCTCCGCGCGCCGGTGCCGGACACCGCCGCCGCTCCCCCGCAGGCGCGGCTGCTGCTGGGCACCCTCGCCTACATATGCCACCGGTGGTGAACGCCGAAGGGCGGTGAACCCCCTCGGGGGTCCACCGCCCTTCACGCCTGAGCCGGGCCGGAGCGCCGGTCAGCCGGCGGTCAGTCGCCGATCAGTGCGTCGACGAAGGCGCCCGGCTCGAACGGGGCCAGGTCGTCCGGCCCCTCTCCGAGGCCGATGAGCTTCACGGGGACGCCCAGCTCGCGCTGGACCGCGACCACGATGCCGCCCTTGGCCGTGCCGTCCAGCTTGGTGAGGACGATGCCGGTGATGTCGACCACCTCGGCGAAGACCCTGGCCTGGACGAGACCGTTCTGTCCGGTCGTGGCGTCGAGGACGAGCAGGACCTCGTCGAGCGGCCCGTGCTTCTCGACGACCCGCTTGACCTTGCCGAGCTCGTCCATCAGCCCGGTCTTGGTGTGCAGCCGGCCGGCGGTGTCGATGAGCACCACGTCGGCGCCCTCGGCGATGCCCTCCTTCACCGCGTCGAAGGCGATCGACGCGGGGTCGCCGCCCTCGGGACCGCGCACCGTACGCGCGCCGACGCGCTCGCCCCAGGTCTGGAGCTGGTCGGCGGCGGCGGCGCGGAAGGTGTCCGCCGCGCCGAGCAGGACACTGCGGCCGTCGGCGACGAGCACCCGGGCGAGCTTGCCCGTCGTGGTCGTCTTGCCGGTGCCGTTGACCCCGACGACCATCACGACGCCGGGCGTCTCCTCGCCGCCCTCCGTCCTGACCGTGCGGTCGAAGTCGGGGCCGAGCAGGGTGACGAGTTCCTCGCGGAGCAGGGTGCGCAGCTCGTCGGGCGTACGGGTGCCGAGTACACGGACCCGCTCCCTGAGCCGCTCCACCAGCTCCTGGGTGGGGGCGACGCCGACATCGGCGGTGAGGAGGGTGTCCTCGATCTCCTCCCAGGTGTCCTCGTCGAGGTTGTCTCGGGACAGGAGCGTGAGCAGCCCCTTGCCCAGGGAGTTCTGTGAACGGGCGAGCCGCGCGCGGAGCCGCACCAAGCGGCCCGCGGTGGGTTCGGGGACTTCGAGCTCGGGGATCTCCGGCTCGATGACGACGGGGGTCTCCCCGACGGGAGTCCCCTCGCCGGGGAGACCGACCTCCTCGATGGTGCGCCGCGCTTCGTCGCGCGGCGTCTCGGCCTCCTCGCCGACGTGGGGCTCGGCGGGAGGAGTGAGGGTCGGCGTGCTCGACGGGGCCTCGGGCGGCAGCTGCTTCTTCTTGCGGCTGCTGACCACGAGCCCGCTGATCAGGCCGACCGCGACCAGGGCGATGACTACAGCAAGGATGACGATTTCCATAACGCGTCCAGTATCGGCCACGGCCGAGGTCCGGCGCGGCTGCGAAGAGCGGAGGGTGTCGGCCGTTGGGTCGGTATGCCACGTTTGGGGGTAAAGGTACGCTGCTGCCCGTGGAGAACCGCGGCCTGGAACCCGTCCCCGACGCCGAGCGCACCGGCAGGGTCCGCGCCCTGTTCCCCACCTGGGTGACGGCCAACATGACGGTGCTGCTGCTGACCGTGGGAGCCGGGCTCACCGTCTTCAACGGGCTGAATTTCTGGCAGGTGCTGGTCGTGGCGGCAACGGCCTCCGTGGTCTCGTTCGGACTGGTCGGTCTGGTGTCGATCGCGGGCAGGCGGGGCGGGGCGCCGGGCATGGCGCTGTCGAGGGCGGTTTTCGGACAGCGCGGCAATCTCTTCCCCGGAGCCCTGCTCTGGGTGGCCCGCTGGGGCTGGGAGACCGTGAACGCGGTCACCGGCTCCTACGCACTGCTGGCGGCACTCGATCTGTTGTTCGATGCCCGGCGTACCCACACCCTGGTCCTGGTGACGCTGACGGCCTTCGTAGCCACCGGCTTCCTCGTGTCGGGGATCGGGATCAGGGCGCTGCGGCTGTCCTCCCGGATCTCCGTCCTGCTCTTCGGGGTCGCGAGTGTCCTGGTCCTGGCCGATCTGATCGCCTCGGCCCCGTGGGAAACCGTCCTGGGCAGGCCGCCCGGTACGGCGGCGATGATGATCGCGGGGATCGGGCCGCTGGCGGCCGGTGGCATCAGCTGGGTTCCCTCCGCCCCGGACTTCGCCCGCTATCTGCCGCGCTCCGCTTCCGGCCGGGCGATGGTCGGCGCGGCCGTGGGCGGGGCGCTGGTCACGGTGTTACCGATGGTGATGATGGGGGCGGTGATGGCGGTGAGCTCACCCCACCTGGCTGTCACGAAGGACCCCGTGGCCTTCATCGGCGACCTGCTCCCCCGGTGGATCGCGGTGCCCTATCTCCTGCTCGCCGTCGTCGGCATGGTGCTGATCAACGCGATGTCGATGTACTCCGCGGGCTTCACCGCGCAGACGCTCGGCTTCGCGATCCCCCGTGCCTGGGCCGTGGGTGTGAACGCGACGATCAGCCTGCTGCTCGGCGGAACGCTGATGATGGTGGCGACGAGCTTCATCGGCACCTTCCTCTCGTTCCTGACCCTGCTCGGGGTGACGTTCTCCGCCTGGATCGGGGTCTTCGGCGTGGACATGCTCCGGGGCCGTACGTACGACCCGGCGGCCCTCATGGACACCTCTCCCGGCAGCGGCTACTGGTACACCCGGGGTTTCAGCCGGCCGGCCATGGGCGCCTGGGCCTTGGCACTCGTGACGGGGCTGCTGTTCACCGACGTCGAGTGGTTCACCGGCCCGCTCGCCGCTTCCTGGGTCGGGGGTCACGGGCTCGGCTGGGCGGCCACGATCCTGGTCGCCGCCGGGGCGTACGCGGTGCTGCCGCGCCCGGCGGACAGGACCGCGGGCGCGACGGCCCGCTTCTGACCCCGTGCCGGCGGACGGGGAGGCAGCGGGGCGGCGGGCGTCAGCCCATCTCCTCCAGCGCCTTGCCCTTGGTCTCCTTCACGAAGAGGATCACGAAGGGGATGGAGAGCACGGCGAAGCAGGCGTAGATGATGTAGGTGCCCGAGAGGTTCCAGTCGGCCAGGCTCGGGAAGCTCGCGGTGATGGCCCAGTTGGCGATCCACTGCGCGGATGCGGCGACACCCAGCGCGGCGGCCCGGATCCGGTTCGGGAACATCTCGCCGAGGAAGACCCAGACCACGACACCCCACGACAGGGCGAAGAAGAGCACGAAGACATGGGCCGCGATCAGGGCCACGGTGCCCTGGGTGGTGGGCAGTTTGCCGTCGACCAGGTCCGCCGAGAAGGCCCAGGCCTCGAACGCCAGGGCGATGGCCATACCGGTGGATCCGATGAGCGCGAGCGGCCTGCGGCCGACCCGGTCCACCAGGACCATGGCGATCACGGTGCCGATGATGTTGATGATCGACGTGGTGAACGAGTAGAAGAACGAGTCGGTCGGGTCGATGCCGACGGACTGCCACAGCGTCGCCGAGTAGTAGAACGCCACGTTGATGCCGACGAGCTGCTGGAAGACCGACAGCCCGATACCGACCCAGACGATCGGCAGGAAGCCGAAGCGTCTCCCGAACAGGTCGCTGAACTTGGACTTGTGCTCACGGCGCATGGCCGTCTCGATCTCTTCCACGCGCCGGTCGAGGTCGACGTTCTCGCCCTCGACCTCTTCGAGGATCTTCCGGGCGCGCTCACGCTTGCCGATGGAGAGCAGGAAGCGCGGCGACTCGGGGATCGCGAAGGACAGCAGCCCGTACAGGATGGCAGGCAGGACCATCACGCCGAGCATCCACTGCCAGGCCTCCAGGCCGGCGATCTTGCCGCGCTGGTCGCCGTCGGCGATCTGCAGGATCCCGTAGTTGACCAGCTGCGAGATGGCGATACCGATGACGATGGCAGCCTGCTGGAAGGAGCCGAGCCGGCCTCGGTAGGCGGGCGGCGAGACCTCGGCGATGTAGGCCGGGCCGATGACCGAGGCCATGCCGATCGCGAAGCCGCCGATGATCCGCCACATGGCGAGGTCCCAGAGGGCGAACGGCAGCGCGGATCCGATGGCGCTGGCGGTGAACAGCACCGAGGAGATCTGCATGCAGCGGATACGGCCGATCCGGTCGGCGATCCGTCCGGCCGTGGCCGCACCGATCGCACAGCCGATCAGTGCGATGGCGATCACCTGCGCGAGCGTCCCCGACCCGATGTCGTAGCGGTGGCGGATGGCTTCCACGGCGCCGTTGATGACGGAACTGTCGTAGCCGAAGAGAAAACCGCCCATCGCTGCGGCCGCGGTGATGAAGATGACATGGCCGAGATGGTCCGGGTGGGCCTCCCGCGCTCCGGACTCCGGTCCGTTCGCCGTGCTGGTCACATGAACTCCTGTTACCTGGCCGCCAACGTCAGGTGTGGGGGATGAGCCCTCCCAGTGGCGCACAACTTCCCGGCGGCCACCACTTGAGGACCGGAGCCTGGGTGGGACGGGTGTGACCACCCATCAGCCGCGGTACGCGGAGCTCAGCGCAGCCGCTGGCTGATCACCTTGGAGACGCCGTCGCCCTGCATCGAGACGCCGTAGAGCGCGTCGGCGACCTCCATCGTCCGCTTCTGGTGCGTGATGACGATGAGCTGGGAGCTCTCCTGGAGCTCCTCCATGAGCCGGATCAGGCGCTGCAGATTGGTGTCGTCGAGCGCAGCCTCCACCTCGTCCATGACATAGAAGGGACTCGGCCTGGCCTTGAAGATGGAGACCAGCAGGGCGACGGCCGTGAGGGATCGCTCGCCGCCGGACAGCAGGGAGAGCCGCTTGACCTTCTTGCCCGGCGGCCTGGCCTCGACGTCCAGACCGGTCGTCAGCATGTTGTCCGGGTCGGTGAGGATGAGACGGCCCTCGCCGCCCGGGAAGAGCCGGGAGAACACGCCCTCGAACTCGCGTGCGGTGTCCCGGAAGGCCTCCGTGAACACCTGCTCCACCCGCTCGTCGACCTCCTTGATCACCTGCATCAGATCGGCACGCGTCTTCTTCAGGTCCTCGAGCTGCTCGGAGAGGAACTTGTGCCGCTCCTCCAGCGCCGAGAACTCCTCGAGCGCGAGAGGATTCACCTTCCCGAGTTGCTGGTACGCCCGTTCGGCCGCCTTCAGCCGCTTCTCCTGTTCTCCCCTGACGAACGGCTTCGGCTGATTGCGCGGATGCTCGGGATCCGTCGGCAGCTCCTCACCCTCCGCCGCGGGGGACGGGGGCACCAGCTGTTCCGGACCGTACTCGGCGGCCAGGCCGGCCGGCTCGACTCCGAACTCCTCCAGTGCCTTGGCCTCCACCTGCTCCATCCTCAGCCGCTTCTCGGCCCCGAGCACCTCGCCCCTGTGCACCGAGTCGGTGAGCCGGTCGAGCTCGCTCTTCAGGTCGCGGCCGCGTCCGCGTTCGGCCGTCAGGTCCCGCTCGCGTTCGGCCTTCGCCGCCTCGGCCCGGCCGCGCTCCTCGTCCGCCCGTACGACCGAGACCTCGACGTGGGCGAGCAGCTGCCGCGCGCCCGACGCCACGGCGGTGGCCACGGCGGCCTCGTGGCGAAGCCGGGCGCGGCGCTGCTCGGCGCGGGCGCGCGCCTCGCGCTCGGTCCTGGCCCCGCGGTCGAGTGCGTCGGCCCGCCCGGCGAGCGCCTTGACCCGCTCCTCATGGGTACGCGCCTGGAGGCGGGCCTCCATCTCGGTCTGGCGTGCGTTGGCACCGTCGGCGGCGAGCCGGTCGCGTACGGAGGTGTCGGGCTCCTCGTCGACCGGGGTCTCCTCGGCGACCAGCAGCCGTTCCGCGAGCTCCTCGGCCTCCTCGGTGGCACGCTCCAGCGCCTCCTGGGCCCTGGCCGCCGACGCGGTCGTCCGCTCGGCCTCCCCTGCGGCGCCGCGGGCCTGCCCGGCCAGCCGCCCGAGCTGCTGTGCCACCTGGGACTTCTCCCGCTCACCGGCCCGGCGCCGCTCCCCCAGCTCCTCCACCAGGGCCGCGCCCTCGCTGCGGCGTGCCGCGGCGGCGCGCTGGGCCGATGCGAGTTCCTCGCAGCGCACATCGAGCTCGGCCAGTTCGGCGGCGGCCTCGTCGACGGACGCCTGGACCTCCAGCAGGCTGGGCGCGCCCGCGGATCCGCCGTGTGCGAAGTGGGCACCCAGCACATCGCCGTCGGCGGTGACGGCGGCCAGCCCTGGGTGGGCGGCGACCAGCTCCTCGGCGTCCTCCAGGGTCCCGACGACGACCATGTCGCGCACCAGCCGCCGCACGGCGACCATCAGTTCGGCGGGGCCCCGCACCAGGCCGGCGACGGTAGGCGCGGTGCACTCCCCGGTGACGAGGGCCGGGGCCGCGGATGCCGCCGCACCGTGCTCGGTGCCGGCCGTGGGGCCGTGCTCCGGTCCTGATACCTGCCCGGCCGACCGGCCGGACGCCTGCCCGGGGAGCTGGCCCGCGGACCCACGGCCGGGCTCGGCCTGCGGCTCCGTGCCCTGCGCGGGTACCTGCCCGCCCCCTGTTCCTCCCGTCACCAGAGCCGCGCGCCCCGCGTCCTGCTTGCGCAGCAGGCGGATCGCGTCCGCCGCCGTGCCGGGATCCGTCACCGCGACGGCGTCGGCGGCCGCGCCCAGTGCGGCGGCCACCGCGACCTCGTGCCCCGGGGCCACCGTCAGAAGCTCCGCGACCGGTCCGAGCAGCCCGGCGAGCCGGTCGCCCGCGCCGAGCAGCGCCCCGGTGCCGTCCTTGCGCCGAAGGCCGAGCGCCAGCGCGTCGCGCCGTGCGGAGACCGCCGCGCGGCTGCGTTCCGCCCCGGTGAGCGCATCGCGCGCCGCGCTCAGGTCGGCCTCCGCTCCGGCGAGCTCCCGCTTGGCCGCCTCGTGCCGGTCCGCCAGCTCCGCGTCCCCCGCGTCCAGCCCCTCGACCTCGGCCTTGAGCTGCTCGTACTCCTCCTGGGCCGCGACCGCGCGCTCCTGCGCCTCGTCCCGCGCCGCATCCAGCCGGTCGATCTCGGCCTGAGCCGAACCGGCCCGGCTGCGGGCCGCGTTGACCTGTCCGTTGAGGCGGGCGAGCCCTTCGCGCCGGTCGGCGATGGCACGGGCCGCGTCCCTGAGCCTGCGCTCCTCCGAGGCCAACTCCCGCTCCAGATCGGCACGGTGCGCGGTGGTGTCCTCCAGGGCGTGCTCCGCGGCTTCGAGGGCCGCCGTCAGCTCCATCTCCTGCTCACGGATCCGGGCCGCCTCACGCTCCATGTCCTCGGGGTCGCGCCCACGCCGCTCCTCCTCCGGTACGGCCGTCGCGCTCTTCACCCGGGCGTCGGCGAGCGAGATCGTGCCCCGGACGCGTTCGGCGAGCTGCGAGAGTTCGTACCAGGTCTGCTGGGCCCGCTGGAGCCGTGGCGCCAGCCGGCGTACCTCGTCCTCCAGGTCGGCCTCGCGCGCGAGCGCGGCCCTGAGGTCGGCCTCCGCCGCCTCCCGGCGGCGCTTGAGGGCCGCCTCGTCGGCGATCTCGCCGCGCAGCGCCTCGCGCAGCCGCACCAGGTCGTCGGCGAGCAGCCGCAGTCGGGCGTCCCGCAGATCGGCCTGGATCACCGCGGCCCGGCGGGCCACGGCCGCCTGCCTGCCCAGCGGCTTGAGCTGGCGCCGCAGTTCGTCGGTGAGGTCCTGGACGCGGGCGAGGTTGGCGCCCATCGCCTCCAGTTTCCGTAGCGCCTTCTCCTTGCGCTTACGGTGCTTGAGCACACCGGCCGCCTCCTCGATGAAGGCGCGGCGCCCCGTCGGATCGGCGTGCAGGACCGAGTCGAGACGGCCCTGGCCCACGATGACGTGCATCTCGCGCCCGATACCGGAGTCCGAGAGGAGTTCCTGGATGTCGAGCAGCCGGCAGGTGTCGCCATTGATCTGGTATTCGCTGCCGCCGTTGCGGAACATGATCCTGGTGATCGTGACTTCGGCGTAGTCGATGGGCAGCGCGCCGTCGGAATTGTCGATGGTCAGCGACACTTCCGCACGCCCCAGAGGCGGCCTTCCCGTGGTACCGGCGAAGATCACGTCTTCCATCTTGCCGCCGCGCAGGGATTTGGCTCCCTGTTCACCCATGACCCAGGAGAGCGCGTCCACCACATTGGATTTACCCGACCCGTTGGGGCCGACGACACAGGTGATCCCCGGTTCGAACCGCAGGGTCGTGGCGGAGGCGAACGATTTGAAACCACGGAGGGTCAGGGCCTTGAGGTGCACGCCGCCGGACTCTACCTTTCACTCTCGGTTTCGCTGATGAAGGTGCAGGGCACATCAGACGGTAAGCGAAGAGTGATATGGCCGACGACGGCCCCGGGGGGAAAGAAAGAAGGGACGCCGAAGCGTCCCTTGTAAATCCTGCACGGTGCGGCTGTGCAGTCATAGTGGGTGTCCCGAGCGGCTGGCGTGTTGGCCCCGCCGGCCCTGGCAGGGCCCTGGGGTCAGGTCAGCGCGGGCTCCGCCTGGGGTACGTCGATGTCGATGCTGTCGAGCAGCGACTCCTGGTGCTGAGCGGCGGCGTTGAGCGCGTCGTTCTCGTCCTGGATCCGTACGAGCTCGGATTCCAGGTCCTGAACACGCTTCTGAAGCCGTCGCATCTCGGCGAGGAGTCGCGGATCGGAACCGCCGACGTAACCGAGAAGCGCCTTTGCCATGATGGATGGTCCTCCACACTGAGCGACCGACCGATGCGGTGTGGGTCGTGAGGGAATCGCACCCGCGGTGCTCGGCAGTGCTTCTGTATTCACTGCTGTTCTGCTGTCACCAGCTCTGCCGAACAGCTAAGGTGCGCGGGGTTTTCAGCGTCTCACCAAAAAGTTTGACGGTCAACACGATCACACGCCAGGGGCCCGGGTGTCCCGGGGGCACGCGGCCTGACGATCACGCGGCGTGGCTCTCCTGCGGGTCCCGAAGGGCGTGGAGATCTTCGTCAATGCCGCAGCCTGGCACGAGGTGCGCGTCTTGGCAACCATGTCCGAATGCCGGCTTTCTCCGCAGGTCATTTCGGGTGCGGGGCTCTCGCGCGCCCTCCGTGAACCGTCCGCCACCCGTCGTGCGCGCAGCGGATCCTGCCGGGTGTTTCCGGCGGTGTCAGCGGATCGCGAATCCCTCGTATCCACCGCGCGGGGTGTCCCAGATCTCAGTCACACCATCCACGCGGCCGGGTGTGTCGTCGGAGCCGAGCCAGTCGAGCAGGCGGTGGCAATTCTCACGCGGCCCTTCGGCGACCACCTGTACCCGGCCGTCGTCGAGATTGAGGGCGAAGCCGGTGAGCTTTCCGATCCCCAGAGCATTTTCCCTGGTGAACCAGCGGAACCCTACTTGCTGTACTCGGCCGCGTACCCAAACGACGAGTCGTGCGTCTTCGTTCATGCCCGAACGCTAACCGGCCAATTGTTCAACGAGCACGTCGCCCCAATCCGCCATGGCGTAGGGTCCCCTCGCAATAGCCTCACCCGAACGGGTGAGTTTGATCTTGAATACGGTGACGTCGGCACGACGCCCGGAGCACGAGGAAGGCACAGCGCATGGGACGGCATCGACGCGCAGGCGCGGCCCCCGCCCCTGAGCAGCACGCGGCTGAAGGGCAGGACGGACCGCGGGGCGCACGCCGGAAGAAGCGGACCGGGATGCCCGTACGCGCCGGGCTTCTCGGCGTGTCCGCGGCCGTGGCCGTCGGTGCGGTCGCCGTGGCCTCGGGCCTGCTGCCCGGTGGCGACAGCTACAGCGTCAGCGACGGCGGGGCCGCCGACCAGGTGCACGCGGGCGGAGCGCCCGATCTGCTGACCCAGGGCGACTCGTCCGCCGAACCGACCAGCCGCACCTCGGCCTCCGCGTCGGACCAGGCGGACCGGGGTTCCGGCCGCTCCGCGGCACCCTCGAAGTCCGCGGCGAAGTCCTCCACCTCCCCCTCGGCGACCCCGAGCAGGACGAGCGAGAAGCAGTCCGCCGGTGCGTCGAAGCCGGCGACCAAGGCACCGGAGCGTACGAAGGCGCCCGCCGCGCAGCCGAAGAAGACCTCCTCCAGCCCGACGGCCAAGGCCCCGACGGCTTCGAAGTCCTCCTCCGCCACCCCGAGCCGCACGGCCACCGCGTCGCCGAGCCCGTCCGCCACGACCGCGCAGGCCGCGGTGATCGGCCTGGTCAACAAGGAGCGCGCGAAGGTCGGCTGCAGCCCGGTCACCACGAGCAGCTCGCTGACCGCGCTCGCCCAGGACTTCAGCGAGGACATGGCGGCACGCGACTTCTTCGGCCACACCGACCCCGACGGGGCGACCCCCTGGGACCGCGCCGAGGCGGCCGGTGTCAAGGGTCTCGGCGGCGAGAACATAGCCCGGGGCCAGGCAGACGCGCAGGCCGTGATGGACGCCTGGATGAACAGCGAAGGCCACCGCGCGAACATCCTCAACTGCGACTACAAGACGCTCGGCGTGGGGGTCCACCTCGGCTCCGGCGGCCCCTGGTGGACACAGGACTTCGGCTTCTGAGAAATCCCCGGCCGTCCGAATACCTCTTCGTACACTGACGGGCATGGCATGCCGCATCAGTGAACTGGTCATCGACGTCGCCGACCCCGAGCGGCTCGCCGCGTTCTGGAGCGAGGTGCTCGGCTACACGGAAATCGGCCGGGAGGACGACGGGAGTATCGAGATCGGGCCGCCCGACGCCGGCTTCGGCGGCCCGCAGCCCACCCTGATCCTCAGCCCCAGCAGCGCCCCGCGCGCCGGGAAGCTGCCGCTGCACATCGATGTCAACGCCACCGACCGCGACCAGGACGCCGAGCTGGAGCGGCTGCTCGCGCTCGGCGCCAGGCCCGCCGACGTCGGCCAGAGCGGCAACGAGAGCTGGCACGTCCTGGCCGACCCGGAGGGCAACGAGTTCTGCCTCCTGCGCAGGCGGCTCCAGCCGCTCTGAGACGCGTCAGGAAATGCGCGGCGGACGCTGACAGCGCGGGCAGAAGTAGCTGGAGCGGTTCATCCACGGCCGCCGTCGGATCGGCGTACCGCAGCGGTGGCAGGGTTCGCCCTCGCGTCCGTAGGCGTCCAGCGACCGGTCGAAGTAACCGGACTCGCCGTTCACGTTGACGTACAGGCTGTCGAAGCTGGTACCGCCCTGGTCCAGGGCCTCACGCATCACGTCCCGGACGTGGCCGAGCAGCTCCGCGGTCCTGGGGCGGGTCAGGGTCGCGGTCGGCCGCTCGTAGTGCAGCCGGCTGCGCCAGAGCGCCTCGTCGGCGTAGATGTTGCCGACGCCGCTGATCAGGGACTGGTCGAGCAGGGCGCGCTTGACCGTCGTACGCCGCAGACGCAGCGCCAGGTGGAAGGCGGTGTCGTCGAAGGCCGGGTCCAGGGGGTCGCGCGCGATGTGCGCGATGACGTCGGGCAGGCCGTCAGGGGTGTTCCCGTGCAGCGAAAGACCCCCGAAGGTCCGCTGGTCGACGAAGCGCAGCTCGGTGCCGAGCGCGTCGTCGAAGCGGACCCTGATCCTCAGGTGCTTCTCGTCGACGGCCTCCTCGGGCTGCACGAGAAGCTGGCCGCTCATGCCGAGATGGCCCAGGAGCGAGGAGTCCGCCTCGTCGAGGGTGACCCAGAGGTATTTGCCGCGGCGCATCGCCGTGCCGAAGCGCAGACCACGGAGCCGGGCCGCGAAGTCCGGGCCGCCCGCGAGGTGCCGGCGGACGGCGCGTGGGTGCAGGACCTCGACGTCCTCGACGGTGCGGCCCGCGGTCCAGCGCTCCAGACCCCGCCGCACGACTTCGACCTCGGGCAGTTCGGGCACGGTGACTCCTTCGGCACGGGGGGGGGGGAAGACAGCGAGAGCCCCCCGGTGCACAGGACACCGGGGGGCTCTCCGACGGTTCAGGCCGAATTCGGCGACGGGTCGGCAGGGACGTCGGCGGTCCCTCCGTCGGCTGTGGCCTCGGCCGCAACCTCCCGTGCTTCCGCGGCGGCGCTGATCTCACGCCAGGCGGACTCTGCCGCCTGCTGCTCCGCTTCCTTCTTGCTGCGACCGGTGCCGGTGCCGTACGAGACACCACCGACGCGAGCTGCAGCAGTAAAGGTCTTCTCGTGATCGGGGCCGGTCTCCGTGACGAGGTACTCGGGGACTCCGAGGCTCTCGCTCGCGGTGAGCTCCTGGAGACTGGTCTTCCAGTCCAGGCCGGCTCCGAGGTTGGAGGACCTGTCGATCAGCGGGTCGAAGAGCCGGTGGACCAGCTCCGAGGCCGCGCTGAGGCCCTGGTCGAGATAGACGGCGCCGATCACCGCTTCAAGGGTGTCGGCGAGGATGGAAGCCTTGTCCCGGCCACCCGTGCCCTCTTCACCACGGCCGAGCCGGATGAAGGAGCCGAGTTCGAGGCCGCGGCCCACTTCCGCAAGCGCACGCGAGTTGACCACCGCGGCCCGCAACTTGGCCAGCTGGCCTTCGGGCAGGTCGGGGTGGGTGCGGTACAGCGTGTCCGTGACCACCAGGCCGAGCACCGAGTCCCCGAGGAACTCCAGCCGCTCGTTGGTGGGCAGACCGCCGTTCTCGTACGCGTACGAGCGATGGGTCAGCGCACGCACCAGAAGGGCGGACTCGAGGTGATACCCGAGCCGCCCTTCCAGAAGCGTGTGGGACGAGGCTGTGTTGATGTTGTCGTTGTGCTTCTTGGAGCTGGACAACTCAGACATCGGGCCTCTCACCAGCCGCTCAGACCTCGAGGACCTGGCGCTTGTTATAGGTGCCGCAGCTCGGGCACGCAATGTGCTGGAGCTTCGGCTCCTGGCAACGCTCGCACGAAACCAGGGTGGGGACCGCAGCCTTCCACTGCGACCGGCGGTGGCGCGTGTTGCTGCGCGACATCTTCCGCTTCGGAACAGCCACGGCTACTTCTCCTGCTTCTCGTCGACGCCCGGTTCGGCGCCGCCCATGTTGTCCTTCTCGCCGTCCTGAACGGTGTCGGCGAGTCCTTGCAGTGCCGCCCAACGGATGTCGACGGCATCGTGGTGGTGGTCCGGATTCTCGTCCAGCCTGATTCCGCATTCGGAACACAGACCGGCGCAGGTCTCCTTGCACACCGGCTGCAGCGGCAGTGCGAGCACCACCGCGTCACGCAGCACAGGCTCGAGATCGAACGAGTCGTCCTCGAGAAAGAACCTGTCCTCGTCGTCCTCGGCGTCGTCGACCGGGTCCGCGGTCCTGCTGCGGTTCCGGTCATCGGCGTCAGGGTACGAGAACATCTCCTGGAAGTCCGCCTCGACCTCGATGGCCAGCGGCTCCAGACACCTTACGCACTCCCCCTCGGCCGTCGCACGGGCGGTGCCTGTGACAAGCACCCCTTCCATGACCGATTCGAGGCGGAGGTCCAGCGCCACGGGCGCCTTCTCCCGCACGCCGATGACCCCGTCGATACCGAGGACCGGCGAACCGGGAGCTTCCACCGTGCGGGTCAGCCGCTTCATGGCACCAGGACGCCGGCCCAGCTCGCGCGTATCGAACACGAGAGGGCTGCGGTGATCGAGATGGCCGTTCAGGGCTTTTCCTGCTTTCGAGATCATGTGCGTGGTGCGGTTTCGGGAGGGCCGCCCCTGTCCTGACGGAAAGAGGGCAGCCGGGATCGCGGACATACACGCGACCGAAGAGCCAGGATACTGGACGTACCGCCCAGCTCCCAATCCGGTTCTCCCGCTCCGGTCAGCGGCCCTGTTCGTAGCGGCGGAGCTGTTCCAGGTCGATCATGCCGGTGTCGAAGAGGCTGGTCTCGTCGAGCGCGCTCTCGGCCTGCTGCGCGGGGATCTGGCCCTGCTGCGGCCAGTACTCCTGCTGCTGCTGGTTCGGGTCGTAGGCCTGCTGCTGGTAGGCGCCGTACGCGTCCGGCTGCTGCTGGTAGCCGGCGTAGGGGTCGGCCTGGAGCTGCTGCTGCGGGTCCTGGTAACCGTACGTCTGCGCGTACTGCGGCTCGGGCTGCCCCTGGACCGGGAAGCCGGTCTGTGCGGGGTCCTGGTAGCCGGCGGCCGGCGCGTAGTCCTGCTGCGCGGGCTCCGCGTAGTCCTGCCGCGCGGGCTCCGCGTACGAGGGCTGCTGGGGGTTCCGGTGCGGGTCGGGGGTGGCGGTGTCGGCGAGCCCCGCCCAGTGGTCGGCGTCGCTCGTCCGCTGTCCGCCGGCCGCGGCGTCCTGGGCGGCCATGTGCGCGCCGAGCTCATCGGTCGCGACCCGGCCGAGCAGCTTCTGACGGCCCCGGCCGACGGCCTCCAGGGTCTTGGCGAGCACGGCCTCGAAGGCGCCGAACTTGGTGTCGACGTAGTCGTCGGCCCGCCGACGGAGCGTCTCGGGGTCGGCGCTGCGTTCAGGTGCCTCGGCGAAGTCGGGGTCCTCGTAACCGTGCTCGTCGATGCCCTCGCTGCGGCCCAGGAGCTTCTCGCGGCCACGGTCGACGGAACCGATGGTCTTGGTGAGGACGACCTCGAAGTTGGCGAGCTTGCTGTCGACGTACTCGTCGGCCTCGCCGCGGACCTCGTCGGCCTCCCTGCGGGCCTCGGACAGGATCCGGTCGGCCTCGGCCTGGGACCGCTGGGCGATCTCGGTGCCGGAGATCAGCGATCCGCGCTCGGCGCGGGCGGACTCGATGATCCGCTCGGCCTCCTGCCTGGCCTGCTCGACGAGCTGCTCACGGCCGCCGATGAGCTCTTCGGCGTGTGCCAGCGAGCCGGGCAGGGCCTCGCGCACCTCCTCGAGCATCGCGAGCAGTTCGGCCCGGTTGACCACGCAGGACGCCGACATGGGCATGGAGCGGGCGTTCCCGACCGTTTCGACGATCTCGTCGAGCTTCTTCTGCACGTCCACCGTGTGCTCGCCACTCTCTGCTGCTGTTGGAGACGGACGGGACGACTGTAAGGCCAGTCGCCTCCCGCCCGACACCTGGTGACGGACAGTCAGCGCATCACTTCTCGCCGAGACGCTCCACGAGGGCCTCGTGGACCGTCGGCGGCAGCAGGTGCGCCACGTCGCCGCCCCAGGTCGCGACCTCCTTGACCAGGGAGGACGACAGGAAACTGTAGGTCGGGTTCGTCGGCACGAAGAGTGTCTCGACGCCCGAGAGACCGTTGTTCATCTGGGCCATCTGCAGCTCGTAGTCGAAGTCGCTCACGGCCCGCAGGCCCTTCACGATCGCCGGGATGTCGCGCTGCTTGCAGAAGTCGACCAGCAGGCCGTGGAAGGCCTCGACCTCCACATTGCCGAAGTCGGCCGTTACCTCGCGGATCAGCTCGATCCGCTCGTCGACGGTGAACAGCCCCTTCTTGGACTGGTTGATCATCACGGCGACGTGCACGACGTCGTACAGCTTCGAGGCTCGTCCGATGATGTCGAGATGTCCGTTGGTGATGGGGTCGAACGACCCCGGACAGACGGCGCGGCGCAACGTGGTTCCCTCGCTCTCCGGTGCGGTCATCGTGCGTCTTCGCACGTAGAGGCGGCGCGACCGTACCAAAACGTGGCTTCGCCGTAGCGACGGGCCCGCTGTGGGTCGAATCCGTCGGGCCAGTTGAATTGCCCGCCCCTGGTGCTCCGTTCCACCGTGACGAGAGCATCGCCCGTGAGCCACCCCTGAGCACGGAGTGTGAGCAGAATCTCCCGAAGATCGTCGTCGGTGACAGCGTACGGCGGATCGAGGAAAACCACGTCGTAGGGATCCGCCGGCGCCGGTCCCGTCACGATCTGTTCGGCTTTGCCCGTACGGAATTCGGCGCCCGGCAGACCGAGGGTGCGGATGTTGTCACGGACGGTGCGCGCGGCCTTGGCGTCGGCCTCCACGAGCAGCGCGTGGGCCGCTCCGCGCGAGAGTGCCTCCAGGCCGATGGCTCCGGAGCCCGCGTAGAGATCGGCGACACGGATGCCGTCGAGCGTGCCCAGGAGCGCCTCCCAGGTGGAGAACAGCCCCTCGCGCGCACGGTCGGATGTGGGGCGGGTGCCGGTGCCTGGCGGGACGGCCAGGCGGCGTCCGCCGGCCGAGCCGGCGATCACGCGGGTCATGGGCTCTTCGTTCCTCGGGTCGCGGGCGGCGCACAGGACGGGACGTGCGCCGTGCTCCCACGATATGGCGTCCCCCGCCATCCGCCCGGTCAGCCCTTGTCGAGGTACTCCTCCCTGTCCTTGTCGAGCAGGGCGTCCAGCGCGGTGCGCAGCTCGGGCAGCTCATCGAGCCCGGGATCGGCCGCGACGACACGGACGGCCTCCTCACGGGCCGCCGCGATGACCTCCTCGTCGTCGATGACGCTGAGCACCCGCAGGGACGAGCGGACACCGGACTGGGCCTGACCGAGCACGTCGCCCTCGCGCCGCTGTTCGAGGTCGATGCGGGAGAGCTCGAAGCCGTCGAGGGTGGCGGCGACCGCGGAGAGCCTGGCCCGGGCGGGGCTCGCCTCGTGGGCCTCGCTGACCAGCAGGCAGAGACCGGGGGCGCTTCCGCGCCCGACGCGGCCACGGAGCTGGTGCAGCTGCGAGACCCCGAAGCGGTCGGCGTCCATGATCACCATCGCGGTGGCGTTGGGGACGTTCACCCCGACCTCGATGACGGTGGTGGCGACCAGGACGTCGACCTGGCCCGCGGCGAACCGGCGCATGACGTCGTCCTTGTCGTCGGGCGCCATCCTGCCGTGGAGCACCTCGACGCGCAGACCTGTCAGAGGGCCCTTCGCGAGCTGTTCGGCGATGTCCAGCACGGCGAGCGGCGGCCTCTTCTCCGCGTCGTCGGGGGCGGCCTGCTTCTTCCCGGCCTTGCCCTTCTTCTCCCCCGCCTCGTCGGCGTCGTCGCCGATCCGGGGGCACACGACGTAGGCCTGGTGGCCGTTCTCCACCTCCTCACGGACGCGTTCCCAGGCGCGGCTGAGGAAGTGGGGTTTGTCCTTGGCGGGGACGACATGGCTGGCGATCGGGGAGCGGCCGGCGGGGAGCTGGTCGAGTACGGAGGTCTCCAGATCGCCGAAGACGGTCATCGCGACCGTACGGGGAATGGGTGTGGCGGTCATGACCAGCAGGTGGGGCGGCTGCTTCCCCTTGGACCGCAGCGCGTCACGCTGTTCCACGCCGAAGCGGTGCTGTTCGTCGACGACGACCAGGCCCAGGTCGTGGAACTGGACCTTGTCCTCGATCAGCGCGTGGGTGCCGATGACGATCCCTGCCTCGCCCGTGACCAGGTCGAGCAGCGCCTGCCTGCGGGCCGCCGTGCCCATGGAACCGGTGAGCAGCACGACTTTCGTCCCGAGGTCGGAGCCGCCCAGCATGCCGCCTTCCGCGAGCTCGCCCATCATCTCGGTGATGGACCTGTGGTGCTGCTGGGCCAGCACCTCGGTGGGCGCGAGCATCGCCGCCTGGCCGCCCGCGTCGACGGCCCTGAGCATGGCGCGCAGCGCGACCAGCGTCTTGCCCGAGCCGACCTCGCCCTGGAGCAGCCGGTGCATGGGGTGTTCCGTCGCCAGGGCGCCGAAGATCTCCTCGGTGACCTTCTGCTGGCCCTCGGTGAGAGTGAAGGGGAGCGTGGCGTCGAAGGCGTCGAGCAGTCCGTCGGGGACGGGGCCGCGGGCCACTGCCGGGAGTTGGGTGTCGGCGTAACGGCGGCGGGCGAGCGCGACCTGGAGGACGAAGGCCTCGTCCCAGCGCAGCCGGTCCCGTGCCGCCGCGATGTCCGCCTTGGTCTGCGGGCGGTGGATCCTGAGCAGCGCCTCGGGCAGCGGGACGAAGCCGCGCCCCTCGCGCAGTGCCGGGGGCAGCGGGTCGACCGCCTCCTGCGCGCTGGGCAGGACCGTGTCGACGGCCTTGGCGATCCGCCAGGAGTCGAGCTGCTTGCAGGCGGGGTAGATCGGCAGCAGCTGCCCCGCGAAGGCGTCGACGGCCTCGGTCACATCCGCCGCCTCGTCCGCCTCGTCGCCGTCCTTCGCGTCGAGGAGCTGGTACGTGGGGTGCGCGAGCTGCATCTTCCTGTTGAAGACGGAGGCCTTGCCCGCGAACATCGCCCGGCGGCCCGGCAGGAGCTCCTTGTGGGGCTTGTGGACGCCGTGACCGAAGAAGACCAGCTGGAGCCGGCCGCTCCCGTCGGTGAGGGTGACTTCGAGCCGCTTGCCGCGGCCGTTGTTGAACATCATGATCCGCGCGTCCGCGACCTGTGCGACGACCGTCACATGCTCGTCCAGCGGCAGGTCGGTGAGGGCCGTGAGACGGCCCCGCTCCTCGTAGCGCCGCGGGTAGTGGTGCAGCAGATCACCGACCGTGTGCAGGTCGAGGTGTTCGGCCATCACCTTCGCGGTGGCTCCGCCGAGCAGCTTCTTGAGGGGTTCATCGAAAGCGGACACGCGGTCCATTGCACACCACGCCACTGACAGATGTCTCCGCACGCCGCCCCGCCCGACGTGTCACTCGACGCCGATCAGCAGCGGCGCCGCCTGGTGGCCGCCCCGGTAGACGACCGTGTCGACGGCGAGGTAGCCCTCCCTGACGTGTGCGCTCAGCTCGTCGGCCAGGGCATCGGACACGTCCTCGCCCAGGACCAGCGTGACGAGTTCGCCACCGGCCGACAGCATCCGGTCCAGGACGGTACGGGCGGTGCCCGGGACGTCCTCACCGATGACGGCGACGTCCCCGTCGATCAGGCCGAGGATGTCACCGGCCTGGCAGATGCCCGCCATGGTCCACGACTGCCGCTCGGCGACGGCGAGTTCGGCGTAGCGGGTGGCGCCGGCCGCCGAGGTCATCGCGACGACGTCCTCGTCGAAGCTGCGACCGGGCTCGTGGACGGCGAGCGCGGCGATGCCCTGGACCGCTGCGCGGGTGGGGACCAGGGCGACGCGGATGCCTTCGCCCCTGGCCTGTTCGGCGGCCGCCGCGGCGGTGTGGCGCAGCTGTGCGTCGTTCGGCAGGAGGACCACCTCGCGGGCGTGGGCCCTGCGGATGGCGTCGACGAGTTCGCCGCTGGCGGGCGGCTCTCCCGGGCGGGCCAGCACGGTGGTCGCCCCGGCCTCGGCGCACAGGCCGGAGAGCCCGTCGCCGGGTACGACGACGACGACCGCGCGCTGGGCGGGCTCACGCGGGGCCGAACCCCGGTCGGCGGCGAAGTGGGTGATGCGGATCCGGTAAGGCCGGCCCGCCTCGACCCCGGCCTCGACGGCCGCCCCCGCGTCGTCGACATGGACGTGTACGTTCCACAGGCCGTCGCCGCCGACCACGACGAGGGAGTCCCCCAGGGCGTCCAGCCGGCTCCGCAGCCGGGCCACGGCGTCGTCGCGGGCCTCCAGCAGATAGATGACCTCGAAGGCGGGACCGCTGCCCTGGCCGGCGTCCGCGCAGTCGCCGGTCAGGGGCAGGACGTCGGGGGCGGGTCGGACCACGCGCTCCGGCACACGCCCGCCGACCGCTTCCAGCAGGGCGCCGAGCACGGTCACCAGCCCCTGGCCGCCCGCGTCGACGACGCCGGCCCGCCCGAGGACGGCGAGCTGGCCGGGGGTCGCCGCCAAGGCGGCACGTGCGCCTTCGTACGCCGCGTCGGCCACCGCCCCGAGGCTCGCGCCCTCATCCGTGGCCCCGGCCGCCTCGGCGGCCGCGGTGGCGACGGTGAGCACCGTGCCCTCGACGGGGTGGGCGACGGCCAGCCTGGCGGCCGCCGCGGCCTCGGCCAGCGCGGTCCGCAGATGGGGGGCGTCGCCCGAGTCGGAGAGCGCCGCGGCCATGCCGCGCAGCAGCTGGGCCAGGATGGTCCCGGAGTTGCCCCGGGCGCCGATCAGCGCGCCGTGGGCCATCGCCCGCACGGCGTCGGCGTGCGCGGGCACGGTGGTGCCGGTCTCATGGGCGGCGAAGACCGCTTCGACGGCCGCGGCGGCGGACTCGACGGTGAGGTAGAGGTTGGTGCCGGTGTCCCCGTCGGCGACGGGATAGACGTTGATGGCGTCGATGGCCGCCCGCTCCCGCCCCAGGGCCTCCAGGGCCAGTGAGCACCAGGTGCGCACCGCGACGGCGTCGAGATCGTCGGGGCTCTGCGGCACCGTTGGTCCTCCTTGGGTCTTTCGTGTGGATCAGGCCGGATCGAGGTGCGGTGCCGGAACCCCGCGAGCCCGGCATGATCCAGACGAGAGACCCTGGGGACGGCCGTGGGGGGGCTGGCTGCACCGCAGGGTAGCCCTCGTGTGCGGGCCCGGCGGGCGCAGGTGCGGGACGGAGTGCACGGTGAGCCGTGGTAGTTTCGTATCTCCGACGCAGCCGTTGTATGCTGCTTCGGTTGCCCGATGAAAGTCGGGCCATTCCTCCGGTACCGCCACTTCAGTAAAATGATTCCGGCGCGCCGGAATTCACTGTAAGTGCATCTGAAGTCTTTGGAGTGACCCGTGGCTGCCAACTGCGACGTTTGCGGCAAGGGGCCGAGCTTCGGCAACAGCATTTCGCACTCGCACCGCCGTACGTCCCGTCGCTGGAATCCCAACATCCAGCGCGTGCGTGCAGTGGTCGGTCGGACGCCGAAGCGGCTCAACGTCTGCACCTCGTGCATCAAGGCCGGCAAGGTCGCGCGCTGACGTTCCCGTCGTAGCGCAGCCTTCCGGTTGCCCAAAAAGCCGGTCCACCTCGGTGGACCGGCTTTTTGCTGTGCTCCGCCGGGATCTCAGCGCCCGGTGCGCGCCTGCCAGCCGTGGTCGACGGGGCCGATCCCGCTCCCCAGCGCGAAGCCGGCCCGGATCGCGCCGGTGACGTACTCCTTCGCGCCCCGCACGGCGGTCGGGACGTCCTGGCCGCGGGCGAGGCCGCAGGCGATGGCGGAGGCCAGGGTGCAGCCCGTGCCGTGGGTGTGCCGGTTGTCCAGCCTCGGGGCGCGCAGCCAGTGCTCCTCGGAGCCGTCCGTCAGCAGGTCCACGGCCTCGCCGGGCAGATGACCGCCCTTGATCAGTGCCCAGCGCGGTCCGTGGCCGAGGATCCCGGCTGCGGCCCGGCGCATCCCCGCCTCGTCGGTGACGGTGATGCCGGTGAGCTGTGCCACCTCGTCGAGATTCGGGGTGGCGACCGTGGCGACGGGCAGCAGCTTCGTGCGTACGGAGTCGAGGGCCTCGGCGGCGAGCAGCGCGTCCCCGTGCTTGGACACCCCGACCGGGTCGACGACGACGGGTGCGCCGGTCGCCGCGAGGAGTTCGGCGACGGTGTCGACGAGCAGGGCCGACGAGAGCATGCCGGTCTTCACCGCCTGGACACCGATGTCGTCGACGACGCTGCGGTACTGGGCGCGTACGGCGTCCGCCGGCAGGTCCCAGGCACCCTGCACGCCCAGTGAGTTCTGGGCGGTCACCGCGGTCAGCACGCTCATTCCGTGAGTGCCGAGGGCGAGCATCGTCTTCAGGTCTGCCTGGATGCCCGCACCGCCGCCGGAGTCGGATCCGGCGACGGTGAGGACACGGGGCGGTATCGGGGCAGGTGCGCTCATGCCCCGGAATCTACTGCGCGTCCTCGATGGATCCGAAATGGTCCCAGCCGCCCTTGCTCGTCCAGGGCGCCCCGTCGACGGTGACCTGGGGCAGCGCTGACGGGTTGAGGACCTCTCCGATGACCTTCCAGCGGGCAGGGAGCTTCACGTCGGCGGGGAACGTCGCCACGATCGCGTGGTCCTCTCCCCCGGTCAGCACCCACTGGAGCGGGTCGACCCCGACGGCCTGCCCGATGTCGGACATCTGCGAGGGGATGTCGATGAGCCCGGAGCGCAGGTCGATACGGACCTTGCTGGCCTCGGCGATGTGCCCGAGGTCGGCGACGAGTCCGTCGCTGACGTCGGTCATGGCCGTGGCGCCGAGCCCGGCCGCCGCGGGGCCCGCGTGGTACGGCGGCTCGGGGCGCCGGTGCGCCTCGACGAAGGCGCGCGGTGAGCGGAACCCCCGGGAGAGCACGGCGAATCCGGCCGCGGACCAGCCGAGCCATCCGGTGACGGCCACGACGTCGCCGGGCCGTGCTCCGGACCGGGTGACGGGCTCGTGGTTGCGCAGGTCGCCGAGCGCGGTGATCGAGACGGTGATGGTGTCGCCGCCGACGACGTCACCCCCGACCACCGCCGCACCGGCGACCTGGCACTCGTCGCGCAGCCCGTCCATCAGCTCGGCGGCCCAGGTGACCGGCAGGTCCGCCGGTACGACGAGGCCGAGCAGCAGCGCCGTGGGCACGGCGCCCATGGCCGCGATGTCGGCGAGATTCTGGGCGGCGGCCTTGCGGCCTACGTCGTACGCCGTCGACCAGTCGCGGCGGAAGTGCCGGCCCTCCAGCAGGATGTCTGTACTGGCCACGACCCTGCGGTCGGGAGCGGCCACGACCGCGGCGTCGTCGCCGGGTCCCAGCCGTACCGCCGGAGTGGTGGTGAGCCGGGAGGTGAGCTCTCTGATGAGCCCGAACTCCCCCAACTCGCCCACGGTTCCCTTCACCGAGTCTCACCTCTCATCTATCGCACCGGACACCTGTCCGGGCTGCTTCAGCGGCCGACGGCCGGCACCGGTGGGCTTGCGGTCGCGAGCCCCAACCGCTGTCGGTACCGTCAAGAGATACGTCAACTTCTGTGGTGCGTACGCCACGCTGAGGGCGTCAACCGGCCCGTAGGTCTCCCCTCGGCCCGGGACGACGCGATAACGTGGCGTCCCTTTCCCCCACATGATCCTCGTGGCCGCCCTGGAGGTTCCGTGGTACAGGCGTACATCCTTATCCAGACCGAGGTGGGCAAGGCGTCGACCGTCGCCGAGACCATCGCGAAGCTCCCGGGAGTGATCCAGGCAGAGGACGTCACAGGCCCCTACGACGTGGTGGTGCGCGCGCAGGCCGACACCGTGGACGCGCTCGGCCGCATGGTGGTCGCCAAGGTCCAGCAGGTGGACGGCATCACGCGTACCCTGACCTGCCCGGTCGTCCACCTCTGACCCCCCTCTACGCTGGTCCGGTGACTCACATCCGCCGCCGGTCCCCCCGATCCCGTCTTCTTGCTCCGTCCGCCGCCCTGGGCCTCCTGGCCGTGGCGGGCTGTTCCGCCGGTGGTTCCCAGCCCTCGGTGGCGGTTCCCACGCCGTCGTCCGAGGCCGCCGGGTACTGCGGGGAACTGCACGAGGAGCTGCCGGAGACCGTCGACGATCTGGAACGGAGTGACCCCTCACCGGATTCGGACCTGACCGCCGGCTGGGGGAACGGGGCGATCGTACTGCGCTGCGGTGTCCCCCGGCCCGCGAGGATGGACGATTCCCAGTCGAAGGCCGTGGACGCGGACGGCGTCAACTGGCTGCTGGAGCAGTCCGACGAGGCGGGGCCCCGGTTCACGACCACCTACCGCAAGGCGTATGTCGAGGTGACGCTCGGGACGGACTACGCCCATGACATCACCCCGTTGTCGGCGTTCGCCGCACCCGTGAAGAAGACGGTCCCGGACAGCGTCTGAGGGCTGCGGACAGCCTCTGAAGGGCTGCCCCCGCGCGGGACAGCCCTCAGCAGGCGTCAGCGCAGGCCGGTGGAGCGGTTCAGCGCGGCCGTGATCAGCCGGTCCACCAGCTCCGGGTACTCCACTCCGCTCGCCTGCCACATGCGGGGGAACATGGAGATCGGCGTGAAGCCCGGCATGGTGTTGATCTCGTTGATGACGAACGTGCCGTCCTCGGTGAGGAAGAAATCGGCGCGCACGAGGCCCTCGCAGGAGGCGGCTTCGAAGGCCTCGACGGCGAGCCTTCGCACCTCGGCGGTCTGCTCGTCGGTGAGCGGCGCGGGCACAAGGCCTGCCGCCGAGTCGATGTACTTGGCCTCGAAGTCGTAGAAGTCGTGGGCGGTGACGGGCGGAATCTCCGCGGGCACGCTGGCGCGCGGTCCGTCCTCGAACTCCAGCACGCCGCACTCGATCTCCCGGCCGCTCAGCAGGGACTCCACGAGGAACTTCGGGTCGTGCCTGCGGGCCTCCCAGATCGCCTCGTCGAGCCCTGCTGCGTCGTCGACCTTGGTGATGCCCATCGATGAGCCGCCTCGGGCGGGCTTCACGAAGAGCGGCCAGCCGTGTTCGGCGGCGAACTCCATGATGCGCTTGCGGGCGGCCGGCTGGTCCGACTCCCACTCCCGGGGGCGGACGACCTCGTACGGGCCGACCGGCAGCCCGAAGGAGGTGAACACCCGCTTCATGTACTCCTTGTCCTGGCCGACGGCCGAGGACAGCACGCCCGCGCCGACGTAGGGCACACCGGAGAGCTCCAGGAGCCCCTGGAGCGTGCCGTCCTCGCCGTAGGGCCCGTGCAGCATAGGGAAGACGACGTCGACCTCGCCCAGGACCGTGGGCACCGAACCGGGTTCGCTCACCACGACGTCACGGTTGCCGGGGTCGACGGACAGCGTCACGGCGCCCCGCGCGGAGTCGGCCAGCTGGTCCACGTCGGGGACCTGCCGGTCCGTGATGGCCATGCGGGCCGGGTCGTCGGACGTGAGGACCCAACGCCCGTCCCTGGTGATGCCGATCGGCAGGACGTCGTACTTCGTCCGGTCGATGGCGCTCATGACGGCACCGGCCGTGACGACCGAGATGCCGTGTTCGGAGCTACGGCCGCCGAACACGACGGCCACGCGCGGCTTGCGGCCCGGCTCGGAGCTCTGCTCGGAGCTCAGGGGGCTCTCAGGGCTCTGGGGGAGGTTCTGGCTGCTCATATCGCGACGAGCGTACCTGCTGGTAGGGCCTGAGTCAGCGTCGCTCGGGCTTGGCGCTGCGCGACATCAGCTCCTTGAGGGCGACCATCGGCTGCTTGCCCTCGTGCACGATGCCGAAGACCGTTTCGGTGATGGGCATGTCGACCCCGTGCCTGCGTGCCAGATCGAGCACCGATTCGCAGGACTTGACGCCCTCCGCCGTCTGGCTGGTGACGGCGACGGTCTCCTGGAGCGTCATCCCCCGCCCGAGGTTGGTGCCGAAGGTGTGGTTGCGCGAGAGCGGCGACGAGCACGTCGCCACGAGGTCGCCGAGCCCTGCCATTCCGGAGAAGGTGAGCGGGTCGGCGCCCATGGCGAGTCCCAGCCGGGTGGTCTCGGCGAGGCCGCGGGTGATGAGGGAGCCCTTGGCGTTGTCACCGAGGCCCATGCCGTCGGCGATGCCCACGGCGAGGCCGATGACGTTCTTCACGGCGCCGCCGAGCTCGCAGCCGACGACGTCGGTGTTGGTGTACGGCCGGAAGTACGGGGTGTGGCAGGCGGCCTGGAGGCGCCGGGCGACATCCTCGTCCGAGCAGGCGACGACGCCCGCGGCGGGACGGCGTTCGGCGATCTCCTTGGCGAGGTTGGGCCCCGTGATGACGGCGATCCGGTCCCTGGTGACCCCGGTGACGTCCTCGATGACCTCGCTCATCCGCTTGGCGGTGCCGAGTTCGACGCCCTTCATCAGGGAGACGAGCACCGTGCCGGGCTCCAGATGCCTCGCCCAGTCCGCGAGGTTGGCGCGCAGGGTCTGCGAGGGCACCACGAGGACGGCGAAGTCGGCGCCGCGCAGCGCCTCGGCGGGGTCGGTCGTGGCACGGACCGGGTCGGGCAGTTCGACGCCCGGCAGGTACCCCGGGTTGGTGCGGGTGGTGTTGACGGCCTCGGCGACCTCGGCGCGACGGGCCCAGAGGGTGACCTCACAGCCGGCGTCGGCGAGGACCATGGCGAACGCCGTACCCCATGAGCCGGTTCCGAAGACGGCCACCTTCGCGGGGTGCGTCACGTGGTTCCCTTTCCCTCTGCCTTGCGCCGCTGTTCAGCGCGGGCCTTGCGGTGATCGTAAGGCTCCGCGGGGGCCTTCTCGCCGCGCACCTCCTCCAGCTGGGAGGTGACCGCGGCCATGATGGTCTCGGTCGCCCGGCGCAGGACGTCGGGCGTCGGTTCGAGACCGTAGTAGCCGGAGAGGTCGACCGGCGGACCGGCCTGCACCCGCAGGGTCTTGCGGGGGAACAGCCGGAACTTCTTCTCCTTGGCGTAGGGCGGCATCGCGAGGTTGGCGCCCCACTGGGCGACGGGGATGACCGGGACCTTGGTCATCAGCGCGACCCGGGCGGCGCCGGTCTTGCCGGCCATCGGCCACATGTCGGGGTCGCGGGTGAGTGTGCCCTCGGGGTAGAAGGCGACGCATTCGCCCCGCTCGATGGCGTCGACGGCGGCGCGGAAGGCGTCGAGCGCGTTGGTCGTCTCGCGGTAGACGGGGATCTGTCCTGTGCCCCGCAGGATCATTCCGACGAACGGCGTCCTGAACAGTCCGGCCTTGGCGAGCAGCCTCGGCACACGTCCCGTGTTGTACTGGAAATGCCCGTAGGACAGCGGGTCCAGATAGGAGTTGTGATTGACCGCGGTGATGAATCCGCCATCGGCCGGAATGTGTTCCATTCCCCGCCAGTCCCGCTTGAACAGAACCACCAGGGGCGGTTTTGCGATCACCGCCGCCAGGCGGTACCAGAAGCCGATTCTGCGGCGGGGCACTCGGGGGCCTTTCTCTAGGAACTGAGCTGCTGCGGGGCTCGGGACGGTGCTGCCCCACCCCTGGGCCCCTGCTGTGTGGAGAACACCGTACGCCTCACCCGTGGGGGCGGACCTCCGGGTTGTCGTACCGGCAGGCGAGAATATGGGCTGATGCGTACGGAGGGGGAGATCGCCACGAACACCGACCCGACCGGCCCCTGGTCACTGGTCGTCCCGCTGAAACCGCTCACCCGGGCCAAGAGCAGGCTCGGCCGGGCGGTGGGCGGGGATCTCCGTCCGCGCCTGGCCCTGGCGTTCGCACAGGACACCGTGTCGGCGGCGCTGTCCTGTCCCGCCGTGCGCGATGTGGTGGTCGTCACGGACGACCCGGTGGCCGGGGCCGCGCTGGCCGCGCTCGGCGCGCGGACCGTGGCCGACACCCCGGCGGCCGGGCTCGACGCCGCGATGGAGCACGGCGCGCGTGCGGTGCGGGCACGGCGCGGTGGCGCGGCGGTGGCCGTGCTCAACGCGGATCTGCCCGCGCTGCGTCCGGATGAATTGGCTCGGGTGCTCGAATTCTCCGCTGCTTTCCCCCGCGCTTTTGTCCCCGATGCACAGGGAATCGGCACCACATTTCTTTCCGCGACACCAGGGGCCGAATTGCGTCCGGCCTTCGGCGGGGCGTCGCGGGCGCGCCATCTGGCGTCCGGCGCGGTGGAGGTCTCGCTGCCTGGCATCGATTCGGTCCGCAGGGACGTGGACACGGGTGTCGACCTGGGGGCCGCGCTGGTGCTGGGGGTGGGGCGGTTCACGGCCGCGCTGACGACCCCGGTGGCCCCTGTCGCGGACAGATAGGCTGCCGCTCATGCAGGCGACCTCGTTCACGTACGACTCCGAGACCCGCACCGGCAGTGTGCTCCTCGACGACGGCACACCGGTGGACTTCGACGCGCCCGCGTTCGACGCGGGCGGGCTGCGGCTGCTGCGTCCGGGGCAGCGGGTGCGGATCGAGACCGAGGGCGAGGGCGCCTCTCTGCGGATCACGCTGGTGACGCTGCAGACGCTCTGAGCAGCCCCTGAACAGCCCGCGGGCCGGGCTCCCCGAGGGGAGCCCGGCCCGGCGCGTGTATGAGGAACGAGCGGTGCCCGGTCTCACTTCTTGCGTGCGGTGACCTTCTTGGCGGTGGTCTTGCGTGCCGTGGTCTTCTTCGCGGGCGCCTTCTTCGCCGTGGTCTTCTTGGCGGGCGCCGTCTTGGCGGCGACGGTCTTCTTGGTGGCCGTCTTCTTCGCCGGGGCCGACTTCTTCGCCGCCGCCGTGGTCTTCTTGGCCGTGGCGGTGGTCTTCTTGGCCGTGGTCTTCTTCGCCGGGGTCGCCTTCTTGGCGGCCGCCGTGGTCTTGCGCGCCGTGGCCTTCTTGGCGGTGGCCTTCTTCGCTGCCGCCTTCGCCGTCGTACGGGTGGAAGAACCGCCCGAGAGGCTGCCCTTGGGGGCCTTCTTCACGGCCACGTCGTTCTTGGGGAGCTTCTTGGAACCGCTCACCAGGTCCTTGAAGCCCTGTCCCGCGCGGAATCGCGGCACCGAGGTCTTCTTGACCCGCACGCGCTCGCCCGTCTGCGGGTTGCGGGCGTAACGGGCGGGGCGGTCGACCTTCTCGAACGAGCCGAAGCCCGTGACCGAGACACGGTCTCCCGCGACGACCGCACGGACGATCGCGTCGAGTACCACGTCGACAGCGTCTGCGGCCTGCTGACGGCCTCCGACCTTGTCGGCAATCGCTTCTACGAGCTGCGCCTTGTTCACGTCTTCCCCTTCGGAGACATTGCCGGAACGAAACTGTTCAGGCTTTTTCGCACGTTAGGCAGATATATACCGCAAATCAAACACGAAACGGGCTAATCACCCTAGTGCCGCAACGAAGTCGACCGCTGCGCCGTCCACAGAGTCAGTCACCTTCGGGGAATCGGCCCTCGTCGAGGTCCTTCATCAACCGGTCCAGACGCCTTGCCGCGCCCGGGAGATCGTGCTTAGCCGCGGCCGTGACGACCAGCAGCTTCCGGGAGAGCGCCATCCGTACGCTCTCCGGGACTTGCAGCGCGCGCACCTTTGCGTGTGCTTCTTTCAATCGGTCGGCGACTTGGCCATAGAGCTCGAGTTGGCTGTCGCGTTCCATGCACCGATTGTGCCATCTGGGGCGAGTTGTCGCCCGAGGGGGTCTCAACAAGCGACTGCGCCCCCTGCCGGATGGCAGGGGGCGCAGTTCGGGAAAAGCGCTGCTCAGGCGTCAATTGTACGCGGCTTGTGTGACGGCCTGGCCGCCTCATAAGTCGCAATGTCCGCTTCGTTCTGAAGAGTGAGACTGATGTCGTCCAGCCCGTTCAGCAGTCGCCAGCGGGCGTTCTCGTCGAGCTCGAAGTCGGCCGTGATTCCCTCCGCGAGAACCTGGCGCTTCTCCAGATCGACGGTCACCTCGGCCGTGGGGTCGGCCTCGGTGAGCTCCCAGAGCCGGTCGACGACCTCCTGGTCGAGGACCACGGTCAACAGACCGTTCTTCAGGGAGTTGCCACGGAAGATGTCGGCGAAACGGGGAGAGATGACGGTCCTGAAGCCGAAGTTCTGCAGGGCCCAGACCGCGTGCTCACGCGAGGAGCCGGTGCCGAAGTCGGGTCCGGCGACCAGCACCGAGGCACCCTCGCGCTCGGGGCGGTTGAGGACGAAGTTCTCGTCCTTGCGCCAGGCCTCGAAGAGCCCGTCCTCGAAGCCGTCGCGGGTGACCTTCTTCAGCCAGTGCGCGGGGATGATCTGGTCGGTGTCGACGTTGCTGCGGCGCAGCGGGACGGCCCGGCCGGTGTGTGCGGTGAATGCTTCCATGGCTCTCAGACTCCGGCGGGCGTACGGACGTCGGACAGATCGGCGGGCGAGGCCAGATGGCCCAGCACCGCAGTGGCGGCGGCGACCTGCGGGGAGACCAGGTGGGTGCGGCCGCCCTTGCCCTGCCTGCCCTCGAAGTTCCGGTTCGAGGTGGAGGCGGAGCGCTCACCGGGGGCCAGCTGGTCGGGGTTCATGCCGAGGCACATCGAGCAGCCCGCGTGCCGCCATTCGGCGCCCGCCGCGGTGAAGACCTTGTCCAGGCCCTCCTCGACGGCCTGCAGGGCGACCCGTACGGAGCCGGGGACGACCAGCATCCGTACGCCGTCGGCGACTTTGCGGCCGCCGATGATCGTGGCGGCGTTGCGCAGGTCCTCGATGCGGCCGTTGGTGCAGGAACCTACGAACACGGTGTCCACGCTGATCTCGCGCAGCGGCTGTCCCGCGGTCAACCCCATGTACTCCAGGGCCTTTTCGGCGGCGTGGCGCTCCGAGGCGTCCTCGTACGAAGCGGGGTCGGGGACGTTGGCCGACAGGGGCGCTCCCTGGCCGGGGTTGGTGCCCCAGGTGACGAACGGCGCGAGCGCGGCGCCGTCGATGACCACCTCGGCGTCGAAGACGGCGTCGTCGTCGGTGCGCAGCGTCTTCCAGTACTCCACCGCCGCGTCCCAGTCCTCACCACGGGGGGCGTGGTCACGGCCCCGCAGGTAGGCGAAGGTGGTCTCGTCGGGGGCGATCATGCCCGCGCGGGCGCCGGCCTCGATCGACATGTTGCAGATGGTCATCCGGGCCTCCATCGAGAGCTTCTCGATGGCGGAGCCGCGGTACTCCAGGATGTAGCCCTGGCCGCCGCCGGTGCCGATCCGGGCGATGATGGCCAGGATGAGGTCCTTGGCGGTCACCGTGTCCGGGAGTTCGCCCTCGACCGTGATCGCCATGGTCCTGGGGCGGGCCATCGGCAGCGTCTGGGTGGCCAGGACGTGCTCGACCTGGCTGGTGCCGATACCGAAGGCCAGCGCACCGAAGGCGCCGTGGGTGGAGGTGTGGGAGTCACCGCAGACCACCGTGGCGCCGGGCTGGGTCAGGCCGAGCTGCGGGCCGACCACGTGCACGACGCCCTGCTCGACATCTCCCAGCGGGTGCAGCCGGACGCCGAAGTCCGCGCAGTTCTTGCGCAGGGTCTCCAGCTGGGCGCGGGAGACCGGGTCGGCGATCGGCTTGTCGATGTCGAGGGTCGGGGTGTTGTGGTCCTCGGTGGCGATGGTGAGGTCGAGTCGCCGCACAGGCCGGCCGGCCTGGCGCAGACCGTCGAACGCCTGCGGGCTGGTCACCTCGTGCAGCAGGTGCAGATCGATGAAGAGAAGGTCGGGCTCGCCATCGGCGCGCCGGACGACATGGTCGTCCCAGACCTTCTCCGCGAGTGTCCTACCCATCGCTTTCCCTCCGGCCGGCATCCTCGCCGGCCCAACTAGAGATTCGGGTGCCGCCGTCCGGACCCCCGAGCGGGGCGGTGGCTGCGGGCCGTTGCGGGGCCGCACGTACAGGTTCGCAACTTCCGTGGAAAATTGAACTTGCGTTTCACAGAGTGAGACGCGAGTATCGTCGTATGGACAACTCTAGCGGCGTCGGCGTTCTCGACAAGGCAGCTCTGGTATTGAGCGCCCTGGAGTCCGGTCCGGCCACCCTCGCCGGGCTGGTCGCAGCGACAGGGCTCGCACGGCCCACGGCACACCGACTGGCCGTGGCACTCGAACACCACCGCATGGTGGCAAGGGATATGCAGGGCCGGTTCATTCTCGGCCCCCGGCTCTCGGAGCTCGCCGCCGCGGCCGGCGAGGACCGGCTCCTGGCGACGGCCGGACCCGTACTCACACATCTGCGCGACATCACCGGCGAGAGCGCGCAGCTCTACCGCCGGCAGGGCGACATGCGGATCTGCGTGGCGGCGGCGGAGCGGCTGTCCGGACTGCGGGACACCGTGCCGGTCGGCTCCACGCTCACGATGAAGGCGGGCTCATCCGCGCAGATCCTGATGGCCTGGGAGGAACCGGAGCGCCTGCACCGGGGTCTGCAGGGGGCCCGCTTCACCGCGACGGCGCTCTCAGGCGTACGCCGGCGGGGCTGGGCCCAGTCGATCGGCGAGCGCGAGCCCGGCGTGGCCTCCGTCTCGGCCCCGGTCCGCGGGCCGTCGAACCGGGTGGTCGCCGCGGTGTCCGTGTCCGGGCCGATCGAGCGACTCACCCGCCACCCCGGCAGGATGCACGCCCAGGCCATCATCGACTCGGCAGCGCGGCTGAGCGAGGCCCTGCGCCGCACGGGCTGACCCCCGCACCGCACGGGTCCGACCCCGCACCGTTTTGGACGGGGCCCGCGGCCGCCCGAAGTCGGCTCGCCGCCCCCGCTATTCCCTCCCCGAGGCCGCCCCAACGCCGTGGCGGCCCCCTTCTTCCGGTGCCGACTCCCCGGAATCCTCCGGTGCCCCCTTCCCGGACGAGCGATGCGCGAAGCGGTCCGCGGCCCTGCGCCCCCTCTTCTCGATCGGCAGGGCACCCGTCGCCGCCGCAAGGCCGTAGGCCGGCATATCGGCGTAGATCGATTCGTACGAGCCCTCGGGCACGACGTAGCTCTCGTGCCACAGCCCCACATGCTGCCGGGACTTCTTCTCCTTGCGGTTCACCATCGCCCAGGCTCTGCGGTGGAACATGTCGGGAGCCGCGGCGTACGCGTACAGCTTCTCCTTCGACTCCCAGTACTGGACCACGTAGTACGTCCGGGGCGAACCGGACAGCAGGGTGTAGCCGAGCAGACCCCGGTCCGGGTCCTTGCCCAACTCCCGCAGCATCCGCGGCATCGCCGCGAAGACGGGCAGCCAGTGGTGCACACCCCAGAAGTGGTTGATGCGCATCCCGATCAGCAGGACGACGACATCACCCTCCGCCGCCGCGGTCGTCCTTCCGGGATTGATCTTCGCGAACATGGAGTACCACCCTCGTCGCAGGTCGGAGCATTCACGGTTGAGGAGAACGGTTGGAGAGTTCAACTATCCAATGGTGGGATAGTGACACCGCCCAACGGGGCGGCGCAAGGGAAGGCACAGAGGATGCGGCTGTCGGAACTCAGTGAGCGGAGCGGGGTCTCCACCGCGACGATCAAGTACTACCTGCGCGAGAGGCTGCTTCCCGCCGGCGCCCGGGTCACCGCGACACAGGCCGACTACGACGAGGGCCATCTGCGCCGGCTGCGCCTGGTGCGGGCCCTCCTCCAGGTCGGGCGCCTCCCGGTGGCGACGGCCCGCGAGGTGCTGGCCCATGTCGACGACGCGTCGCTGGGCCGCACGATCCGGCTGGGTGCCTCCCTGTGGGCGCTGCCGCACGGCCCCGAGCCTGACGAGGAGGCCCCGGAGACCGCCACCGCGCGCGCCGAAGTCGCCCGGCTCTTCACGGAACTGGGCTGGACGACGGCCCTGGAGCTCGGTGAACTCTCCCCCGCGCACCGCTCGCTGGTCGCCTCGCTGGCCACGCTCGTCCGCCTCGGCTACCCCTGCGACACGGCGTACCTCGCCCAACAGGCCCGCCTCATGCGCAAGATGGCGGTGCAGGACCTGGACGCACTGGAGGAGTACCCCACGGAGGACGAGCAGGTGGAGGCCGCCGTGGCATCGGCCGTGCTCTACGAGCCGCTGCTGGCGTCGCTGCGCAGGCTCGCCCAGGCGGAGGAGTCGGTGCAGCGGTACGGGATCGGATGAGCGCCTACGAGGGCCCATGCGAAAGGCCCTCCACCAGGGTGAAGGGCCTTTCCCTACTGCTGTGTTGTACCCCCGACCGGATTCGAACCGGCGCTACTGCCGTGAGAGGGCAGCGTGCTAGGCCGCTACACAACGGGGGCGTGGTTACTGCTGACTTGCGCTGGGCTACCAGGACTCGAACCTAGAATGACGGTACCAGAAACCGTAGTGTTGCCGATTACACCATAGCCCATGGTGTGACAAGTACCCCCGACCGGATTCGAACCGGCGCTACTGCCGTGAGAGGGCAGCGTGCTAGGCCGCTACACAACGGGGGCCCTGGCGATCCCACCCGGCGATAACCGGGTGTTGTCACCGCGAGAACATGGGTGCGACCCCGTTCTCGCGGGATGGATCTGTACCCCCGACCGGATTCGAACCGGCGCTACTGCCGTGAGAGGGCAGCGTGCTAGGCCGCTACACAACGGGGGCTTGTTACTTCGGTCTTGCGCTGGGCTACCAGGACTCGAACCTAGAATGACGGTACCAGAAACCGTAGTGTTGCCAATTACACCATAGCCCACTGAAACACAACCCCTGGGGGCCCTATTCCTGTCTGCGCTTCCCGGTCGGATCTTTCGGCCCGCTCGGGTGGCGCAGGAAGAACATTACCTGAAGGTGTCCGGCGCTCCAAAACGGGTATCGCCCGCCAGCAGGCCGGGAAGCTCGTCCAGACCCATGATCCGCACGAGCTCAGGACGCCCGCCCTGCCCCGCGCGGTCCAGCCAGATCCCCGTCAGCCCGGCGGCCACCGCACCTCCGGCGTCGATGTCGGGCTCGTTGCCGACGTACGCCACCTCGTGCGGGTCCAGGGACAGAGCCTCGCAGGCGGCGTGGAAGGCCGCAGCGGCGGGCTTGGCGACCCCGATCTCCACGGCGCACACCACCGCCTCGAAGTGGTCCCGCACGCCGAGTGTGCGCAGCTTGCGGTCCTGGTTGCGGATGGTGGAGTTCGACAGGATCGCCTGCCGGAAGCTCCCGGCCAGCCGGTCCAGGACCGGCACGGCGTCCGGGAAGAGCGCCCACGCGGCCTCGTAGTGCGCGACGTGCCGGCCGAACCATTCGTCGGCCTCGGCGTCGCTCAGCAGCCGCCCCAGGAACGCGCGTACCCGCTCGCGCCGCTGCCCCTGGAAGTCGAGCTCCCCGGCCGCGAACCGCGCCCACTGCACGTCCGTGACCGCTTTCCACACATCGAGGGCATGAGCGACGGAGTCGTACCCCTCGGGCAGGCCCTCGCTCGCCAGATGCTGGTGCATGCCGACGCGGTCGGCTCCCGAGTAGTCGAAGAGCGTGTCGTCGATGTCCCAGAGAACCGCTCGGATCGGCATGCCCACCAGCGTATGTGCCGAGGCGGCGGGCGTGGTGGGCTTTGCGGTGTTCCAGGTGTGGTCAGACGCCCAGGACGGCTCTGGCCGTCAGGAAGTAGAGGATCAGGCCCGTGGCGTCGACGAGGGTGGTGACCATGGGGGCGGAGACGACAGCCGGGTCGATCCGCAGCCGTTTGGCCAGCAGCGGCATGGCACCGCCGATGGTCGCGGCCCATCCGCAGATGAGGACCAGGGTGATGCCGACCACCAGGGCGATCTTCGCGCTGACGAACACGGTGCCCAGCACCAGGCCGAGCAGGGCCAGCAGCGAGCCGAGGACCAGGCCCACCCGGCACTCGCGCCAGATCACCTTCATCAGGTCCGAGCCGCGGACCTCGCCGACCGCGAGAGCGCGTACGCAGGCGGTCGCGGCCTGGGCGCCGGCGTTGCCACCCGCACCGATGAGCATGGGGATGAACAGGGCGAGGGAGGCGACCTGTTCCAGAGTGGCCTCGAACGCCCGGGTCACGCCGACCGTGAGGGTCGCCGCGACCAGCAGCAGGCTCAGCCACAGCGCCCGGTAGCGGGCGAGCTGCCACACGGAGGCGGCCATGTAGTGACCGGCCCACGGAGCGGCACCGGCCTGCCGGGCGATGTCCTCGGTGTCGGCGGCCTCGATGACCTCGACGGCGTCGTCGATGGTGAACAGCCCGACGAGCCGGTCCTCGCTGTCGACGACGGGCAGGTTCAGGTCGTTGGTCTCCCTCATCAGCCGGGCCGCGGACTCGGCGGAGTCGGTGGCGTACGCGGAGGCAGGCTCGGTCACGACCAGGTGGGAGATCAGTGCGTCCGGCGCGTTCAGCACCAGCTCACGCAGTTCCACGATGCCGGTCAGCCGCCGCCCGGAGTCCACCACGGGCAACGTGTACACCGTCTCCGCGTCCGCACCCTTCGCCCGTACGGTCCGCAGCGCGTGCTCGACGGTCAGGTCCTGCGGCAGGGCCACCACCTCGGGGGTCATGTAGCGGCCGACGGAGCCCTCCGGGTAGCCGAGGAGCGCGGAGGTCATCCTGCGTTCGTTGGGGCTCAGCCCGGCCAGCACCCGCTTGACGACCTTCGCGGGAGCTTCCCGCAGCATCCTGGCCCGGTCGTCCGGATCCATGCCCTCGATGAGATCCAGGAAGGAGCGGTCCCGCAGCCCTTCCAGGATCAGCTGCTGGTCGACCGGCTCCAGCTCCTCGAAGACCTCGAGCGCCCGGTCCTTGCCCAGCAGACGGAACGCCACCCAGGCGTCGACCGCGTCCATGCGCGCCAGCTCGTCGGCGATCACATGCGGCGGGTACCTCTCCAGCCACTTCTGGGCGGCACCCAGTCGCTGGTCCTTCACGAGGTCCCACAACGGGTCGGCCGGCTCCGCGCTCGGCTCCTGGGGCACGTTCGACTGCGGCATGGCGGGTCCTTAGGCACAGCGGTGGGATCAGAACATCGACGTCGACAGGACTACGGACGTGGAGGGGGCTCGCTGCTCATCGCAGCACCACCCCCGTTCCCTGATCCATCGCCGTACACCGCGCCACCTGGCGGACACGGGTCGCAGGCTATCCCGGACGGCCGACGCCGGAGGCCGGGACCCCCTGGGGGAATCCCGGCCTCCGGCGTGCGTACGGAACCACGCGGCGAAGCTACGCGGCGAGCTTGACCAGCGCGGCGTCGATGCGGGCGATCGTCTTCTCGCGGCCCAGGATCTCCAGGGACTCGAAGAGCGGCAGACCGACCGTGCGGCCGGTGACGGCGACGCGGACCGGGGCCTGCGCCTTCCCGAGCTTCAGGCCGTGCTTCTCACCGGCGGTGAGAACGGCCGTCTTGAGCGCGTCGGCGTTCCACTCGGCGGCGGTGAGCTCGGCACGGGCCGTGACCAGCAGGGCGTCGGAGCCCGCCTTCATGGCCTTGTTCCAGGACGCCTCGTCCTCGACCGGCTCGTCCAGGAAGAGGAAGTCGACGTTGGCCGTGATGTCCGAGAGAACCGTCACACGGGTCTGGGCGTGCGGGGCGATCTCGGCGAACTGCGCCGCGTCGAAGGCCTCGGGCGCCCAGGGGGCGAAGGGTGCCTTCAGCCAGGGGCCGCAGGCCTCGGTGAAGGTCTTCACGTCGAGCATGCGCAGGTGCTCGGCGTTGATGTGCTCGGCCTTCTTCAAGTCGAAGCGTGCCGGGTTGGCGTTGACGTCGCCGATGTCGAACGCGGCCACCAGCTCGTCGCGGCCGAAGATGTCGCGGTCCTCGGCGATCGACCAGCCGAGCAGCGAGAGGTAGTTGAGCAGCCCCTCGGGCAGGAAGCCGCGCTCGCGGTAGAGGTTGAGCGAGGCCTGCGGGTCGCGCTTGGAGAGCTTCTTGTTGCCCTCCCCCATGACGTACGGGAGGTGGCCGAAGGCGGGGGTGTCCTTGGCGATACCCAGCTCGGTGAGCGCCCGGTAGAGGGCGATCTGCCGCGGGGTGGAGGAGAGCAGGTCCTCGCCGCGCAGGACGTGGGTGATCTCCATCAGGGCGTCGTCGACCGGGTTGACCAGCGTGTAGAGGGGAGCGCCGTTGGCACGGACGATGCCGTAGTCCGGGACGTTCTCCGGCTGGACCGTGATGTCGCCGCGGACCAGGTCGGTGAAGGTGATCGCCTCGTCGGGCATCCGGAAGCGGACGATCGAGGTGCGGCCCTCGGCCTCGTACGCCGCCTTCTGCTCGTCGCTCAGGTCGCGGCAGTGCCCGTCGTAACCCGACGGCTTGCCGGCCGCGCGGGCGGCGTCGCGGCGGGCGTCGAGCTCCTCGGTGGTGCAGTAGCAGTGGTACGCGTGTCCGGCGTCCAGGAGCTTGTGGGCCACGTCCTTGTAGAGGTCCATCCGCTGCGACTGGCGGTACGGGCCGTGCGGGCCGCCGACCTCGGGGCCCTCGTCCCAGTCGAGGCCGAGCCAGCGCATCGAGTCGAGCAGCTGCTCGTAGGACTCCTCGGAGTCACGGGCCGCGTCGGTGTCCTCGATACGGAAGACCAGGGTGCCCTGGTGGTGCCGGGCGAAGGCCCAGTTGAAGAGGGCTGTCCTGACCAGGCCCACGTGGGGGTTACCGGTCGGGGAGGGACAGAAACGTACACGGACAGGTCCGTTAACCACGCTTGATCACCTTGTTGGTGAGAGTGCCGATGCCTTCGATGGTGACGGCGACCTCGTCGCCGACGTGCAGGGGTCCCACCCCTGCGGGGGTCCCGGTGAGGATCACGTCGCCCGGGAGCAGCGTCATGGCTTCCGTGATGTGGACGACAAGGTCCTCGACGGAGCGGATCATGTCGCTCGTCCGGCCGAGCTGGCGTTGTTCGCCGTTGACCGTGGCCTGGATGGCCAGGTTGCCGGGGTCGACGTCGGTCTCCACCCAGGGGCCGAGCGGGCAGGAGGTGTCGAAGCCCTTCGCCCGGGCCCACTGGCTCTCGCGCCGCTGGGCGTCACGCGCGGTGACGTCGTTGGCGCAGGTGTAGCCGAAGATGACGTCCTTGACGCGCTCGCGCGGGACCTCCCGGCACATGCGGCCGATCACCACGGCCAGCTCGGCCTCGTGGTGCAGCTCCTCGGAGAAGGAGGGGTACTCGATGGCGTCGCCGGAGCCGATCACCGAAGTGGTGGGCTTGAAGAAGGCGACGGGCACATCCGGGACCTCGTTGCCCAACTCGGCGGCGTGTTCCGCGTAGTTGCGGCCGATGGCCACGACCTTGTTCGGAAGCACGGGCGGCAGCAGCCGTACCTTCTTCAGCGGGACCTTGGTCCCGGAGAGCTCGAAGTCGCTGTACGGGATGCCCTTGATGATGTCGAGCACGAGGCTGTCGGGGCTGTCGCCCTCGACCGCGCCGAAGGCGACATTGCCGTCGATGGAGAACCTGGCGATGCGCACGGGATGCTGTCGCCCCTCACTTGCTGGCTGACTGAAGACTGACGCTCCAGGCTAGCGCCTCGCCGGGCGAGGCGCCCGCGCGGCGAGAGGGGGCCCTCAGCGCGTCACGCCGCGGGGGCGGCCGGGGCTTCCATGAGGATGGTGCGGCGCGGGTTGGCGGTCCGGGTGGGCAGGTCGACGCTGTGCTCCTGCCGCTCCGGCGTCTCCAGTGCTCCCGCGTCGTCGAGGTGCGCGAGCGTCGTGCGCCGGGGGTTGGCGATGTTGCGGAACGTCGTCGTCGTCTTCATCTGCCGTGTGCGTCCTTGCCGCTGGGGCGCTGCCCTGAGGTGCGCCGGTTGTCGGATTCGCTATCCCTGTAAAGCGCCAGGCTAAACATCCGATTCCCCGCCCCGGCCGGGATAAGACCACGATCATGATGTGAGTTTGCTCACGAAGTTGACGACAAAACGTCCATTCCAGGCAGTTGACCATGGGATGCAAAGCAGACAATACGGGGCTGAATCCACTATTCCGCTCCCGATCATGGCGTCTGGGACACCTGGCCCCCGCGCGGAACTCACCCGTAATCGTCCACTTTGACCGTGAACACGCTCCACACCTTGTTACTCAGCCATCACACCGTGTCACCCAGGTCACAGCCCGGTACGCGGGCCTTGTTGGAGATCCTCCACTGTGCTGGAATTCCACGCACCGCCGCGGGTTTCAGGCCCGGTGCGCAGGGGCGCAACGCAGCGCCGAGTGGCGGCGGGAGGGGGAAGTACGCCGGTCACTCACGACCACCATGGGGCGCGTCCAGCGCCCCACGACGCCGACACCGTCCGGTCGCGCCATGCGCGGAGGGACGCCTGGTCCAGAGGTTGCGACGCTAGTGCAGGGACGTTTCAAGAGGGATGGCATGGGGTCGCCCCAGCCCCGCCAGGGCCGAGGGGAAACTCCGGCGGATCAGGAGCCGCGCGGCGGGAACGACCGCGGCTCCTCGCCCCAGCACGCCCAGAATCCCGGCGCGGCGGGTGATGGCGGCGACCGCGCGCAGCGCTCCGGCACCCCGAGCCCCGGCGGTACGAGCGCAGGCACGGCGAGCGCCGGCGGCGCGGACACCACGCCGCCCCTCAAGCCGGCCGGCCCCACCACCGCCGGCTCACGGATCGCACTGCGCAACTGGCGCATCAGTACGCGTCTGGTCTCCCTGCTCGCCCTCCCCGTGGTCGCGGCGACCACACTGGGCGGGCTGCGGATCAACGAGTCCATGAACGACATGGACCAGCTGGAGCACATGCAGCTGCTCAGCCAGATGACCAAGAAGGCGACCGCGCTCGCCACAGCGCTCCAGGACGAGCGCGACAAGTCGGCAGGCCCGCTGACCAACGGCGTGAAGGCCACCGACTACAAGGTCACCCAGCCCCGGGAGCGCACCGACCGCGCCAGGGACGCCTTCTTCGAGGCGACCGACCAGATCGGCAACACCCCCGGCGACGCGGCCCTGGACAGCATCCACTCGAGCGTCAGCCAGATCGGCAACCAGCTGGGCGCCATCACCAGCATCCGTAAGGACGCGTACGCGGGCGAGAGCCCGAGTCTCAACACCATCGACCAGTACAGTCAGCTGATCACCTCGCTGCTGAGCCTTTCGCAGGACATGGCGCAGGCCACCAGCAACCCGGAAATGATCAAGCGAACGCGTGCGCTGGCCGCCTTCTCGTCCTCGAAGGAGTACGCCTCCGTCGAGCGCGCCATCATCGCCGCGGCGCTGCCGGGCGGCGACAGCAACGAGACGCACCTGAACGACAACGACCAGGCGTACGGGCGCAACGCGCTCAGCAAGGCGAGCACGACCCTCAAGACGTTCGAGACGACCTACGAGTCCACCGGCAAGAGCTCCACCGAGCTGCTGGCACCGCTGGACAACGGTAATCCCGAGATCACCGCCGCCGACATGTACGCGAAGAAGGTGCTCGACAGCCCGCTGGGCATGGAGGGCAGCGGCAAGGCCCGCACGTACATGGACTGGTACGACCAGAGCTCCAACAAGATCCAGGCCATGAAGACCATCGAGGAGACGCTCCTCGGTGAGATGGAGAGCAAGGCCCGCGAGCTCAAGGAGGAGTCGCAGCGCGAGGCGATCATCAACGGTGCGATCATCCTGATCGTCCTCGGGGTGTCGCTGGTCGGCGCCTTCGTCGTGGCCCGGTCCATGATCCGCTCGCTGCGCCGGCTCCAGGAGACCGCGACCCGGGTCGCCCAGGACCGGCTGCCCGAGCTCGTCAAGCAGCTCTCCGAGACGGACCCGCAGGACGTCGACACCTCCGTCGAGTCGGTCGGTGTGCACTCCAGGGACGAGATCGGCCAGGTGGCCGCGGCCTTCGACGACGTGCACCGCGAGGCGGTCCGACTGGCCGCCGAGCAGGCGCTGCTGCGAGGCAACGTCAACGCGATGTTCACCAACCTCTCGCGCCGCAGCCAGGGCCTGATCCAGCGCCAGCTCTCGCTCATCTCCGAACTGGAGTCCCGCGAGGCCGACCCGGACCAGCTGTCCTCGCTCTTCAAGCTCGACCACCTCGCGACCCGTATGCGCCGTAACGGTGAGAACCTCCTCGTCCTCGCGGGCGAGGAGCCCGGCCGCCGGTGGACCCGGCCCGTGCCACTGGTCGACGTGCTCCGTGCCGCCGCCTCCGAGGTGGAGCAGTACGAGCGCATCGAACTGGCCGCGGTGCCCGCCACCGAGGTCGCGGGCCGCGTCGTCAACGACCTCGTGCACCTGCTCGCCGAGCTGCTGGAGAACGCCACGTCGTTCTCCTCGCCGCAGACGAAGGTCCGGGTCACCGGTCACGCGCTGCCCGACGGCCGTGTGCTCGTCGAGATCCATGACACCGGTATCGGCCTCTCCCCCGAGGACCTGGCCGCGATCAACGAGCGGCTCGCGTCGCCGCCCACCGTGGACGTCTCGGTCTCCCGCCGCATGGGCCTGTTCGTGGTCGGCCGGCTGTCCCTGCGTCACGGCATCCGTATCCAGCTGCGGCCCTCCGACTCCGGCGGCACGACCGCGCTGGTCATGCTGCCCATGGAGGTCGCGCACGGCGGCAAGCAGCCGCCGTCGAAGCAGGGGCCGCAGGCCGGTACCCCCGGTGGACTCCTCGCGGGTGCGGGTGCTCCCGCCGCCGGCGGCGGTCAGCGTCCCGGGCTCGCCGGCCCCACGCAGGCTCCCGCCAAGGGTCTTGCATCGGGCGCCCCGCGCGGCCAGGTCGGTGCGGGTTCGTCCGCCCGGGCCGCGCTGCCCTCGCGTGATGTCGGACAGCGTCAGCCGCAGCAGGGCCAGGGACCCGGCCGGCAGAACCCCGGGCTGCCCACCCGTGGCGGCCAGGACGCTCCTCCGCCGCGTCAGGGCGGCGGCCTCGCCGGCGCCTTCGCCGGCGGTGCCCGCCCCGGCGCACGCCCCCCGCAGGACCCCTCGGGCGGTGCGGACTCGGGCCGGCCCAACCTCTTCGGCCACTCCGGCCCGCCGAGCGGCCCGCCCGCACGGCAGACTCCGCAGTCCCAGCAGGCTCAGCTCGGCCAGGGCGGTCCGCAGCAGTCCGGCGGCCCCGGTGGTGCCGGCGGCCCCGGCGGCCCCGGTCGCCAGCTGCCGCCCGTGGGCGGCCCCCGGGCCGAGCTGCCCGGCGGCAACCCGCAGCCCCAGCGCCCGCAGAGCACGAGCTGGGGTGTCGAGGAGCAGGGTGCTCCCCGGCGTACACAGCCGGACTCGCCACGTGGTCACGAGGAGCACGACGCCGGTCGGTTCGCCCGGCCCGGCACCTCCGCACCGAACCAGCCGTTCAGCCCGCCCGACCAGTCGTTCAGCCCGCCGATGGACGACCGCCAGGGCCCGGGCTCCACCTCGGAGTTCGCCCGTCCTGACTACTCCGCTCCGCCGGCGCCGCAAGCGCCGCAGGCACCTCAGGCACAGGACCCGGCGGGCACCGCGCAGTTCGCCCGCCCGGACTTCAACGCCCCACTGCCACAGCGCGACCAGGACTTCGGCAACCGGCCCCAGCAGGACCAGGGCTTCCGTGCCCCGGCCCCGCAGGGCGAGCAGGGCTTCGGCAACCAGCGCCCGCTGGACGACGGCTTCGGTGGCCAGCAGCGTCCGCAGGACGACGGCTTCGGCAACCAGCGCCCGCCGCAGGACGACGGCTTCGGCAACCAGCAGCGCCCGCAGGCTCCCGAACCGCGCCGCGACGACAACGCCGACTTCGGCGCACCGCTGCCGCCGGCCGGTCCAGGTGACGGACGTACACCGCTGTACGACACGCTGGAGACGAACTGGTTCCACGGACCGCAGCAGGGCGGCCAGCAGCCGCCCGCCGCGGAGCCGCCGGCACCGGCCGCTCCCCAGCCCGCCGACATACCGCCGCCGCCCATGCCCAGGCGTGGTGCGGCCGACACCGGGGTCACCAGTTCCTGGCGCGCCTCACCCAACGACGACCTCGTACGCCAGGCGGAACGGGCGAAGAAGCCCGCCGCCGGCGGCATCACGACTTCCGGACTGCCCCGCCGTGTCCCACGTGCCAATTTGGTGCCGGGCACTGCTCAGCAGCAGAATCATCAGTCCGGACCTCAGGTTTCGCGTGCGCCGGATGACGTACGCGGCCGTCTGACCAATCTCCGCCGGGGCATCCAGCAGGGACGACAGGCCAACACAGGCTCGTCTACCGGCAGTTTCCAACTCGGCCCCACTCACCAGCAGGAGCGTTAGTTGAGCCCCATGAGTCAGGCCGCGCAGAATCTGAACTGGCTGATCACCAACTTCGTGGACAACACCCCAGGGGTGTCCCACACGGTGGTGGTCTCAGCGGATGGCCTGCTGCTGGCGATGTCCGAAGGTTTCCCGCGCGACCGCGCCGATCAGCTGGCGGCTGTCGCCTCCGGTCTGACGTCGCTCACCGCGGGAGCCTCACGGATCTTCGAAGGCGGCGCCGTGAGCCAGACTGTTGTGGAGATGGAGAGAGGTTTCCTCTTCCTCATGTCCATCTCCGACGGTTCGTCACTCGCCGTCCTTGCCCACCCGGACGCGGACATCGGTCTGGTCGGGTACGAGATGGCACTCCTCGTCGACCGTGCGGGGACCGTCCTCACCCCTGACCTCCGTGCCGAACTACAAGGAAGTCTGCTGCACTAGACGGCCATGCGGCAGACACTTGACGCGATCCCCCCAGGTACTACTCAAAACCCTCACCCGTCCGGCCGACACAGCCCCTCACCGGCCACCTTCAGACGGCAAGCCGACATCCTGCTGTCACGCCCGGAGGATTTATGACCCCGCCACCCGCCTCACCCGATCCGTACGGCGCGCTGCATCACGCGTCGTACGACGGTGAAGGCGACCAGCCGTTGGTCCGTCCCTACGCCATGACCGGCGGCAGGACCCGGCCGCGCTATCAGCTCGCGATAGAGGCACTGGTCAGCACCACAGCGGACCCCGCCCACCTCGGGACGCTGCTCCCCGAGCACCAGCGGATCTGCCACCTGTGCCGCGAGGTCAAGTCGGTGGCCGAGGTCTCGGCCCTGCTGTCCATGCCCCTGGGCGTGGCCAGGATCCTCGTGGCTGACCTGGCGGAAGCCGGCATGGTGGCCATCCACCAGCCGGGCAACGGAGAGGCCGGCGGCGCGCCGGATGTGACACTGCTCGAAAGGGTGCTCAGTGGACTTCGCAAGCTCTAGTGGCGGTACGGCCCGCGCCACCACTTCGGCGAAGATCGTGGTGGCAGGGGGCTTCGGCGTGGGTAAGACCACGTTTGTCGGTGCCGTTTCGGAGATCAATCCGCTGCGCACCGAAGCCGTGATGACGTCCGCGTCCGCGGGCATCGACGACCTGACACACACCGGGGACAAGACCACCACGACGGTGGCCATGGACTTCGGACGCATCACCCTGGACCAGGACCTGATCCTCTACCTGTTCGGCACCCCCGGACAGGACCGCTTCTGGTTCATGTGGGACGACCTGGTCCGCGGCGCCATCGGCGCCGTCGTCCTCGTCGACACCCGCCGCCTCGCCGACTGCTTCCCCGCCGTCGACTACTTCGAGAACAGCGGCCTGCCCTTCGTCATCGCCCTCAACGGCTTCGACGGACACCAGCCCTACACACCCGACGAAGTACGCGAAGCACTCCAGATCGGCCCCGACGCCCCGATCATCACGACGGACGCGCGGCACCGCGCCGACGCCAAGAGCGGCCTGATCACCCTGGTCGAACACGCACTCATGGCCCGGCTGAAGTAGTCGTAAGTCGGTAGCGATCTACGGAAGTTGTTGTAGTCACACGGGGGCGGCCTGTGTCGTCCGACACGATCCGCCCCCGTGTTCATAACATTTCGAAAGAGAATTGAAGGCGCATCGATACCCGCAGCACACGGCCGGTACCGCTGCGCTCATACGAGCCTCGCCTTTTGGCGGGGCTCGCTCTTTATGCCCGTTTTATCGGAGGTGACTCACAGCCGGAATCAATCATTCCGACTGTTTGGAACGCGACCGGTCCCCGTGCTGCAATGCCTCGAACTACCCAGTAGTACGGCCCCTGAACGATAATCCGGCACAGCGTAGGTGCCGACGCCGAGAGGTTGTTGGTCGAGTGAGGCGAAGCAACGAGGGCTCCGCGGCGCAGCCGGAGCGGGGCAACTTCACGCCGCCGCGCGCCACGCTGCCCCCGCCCGCGGACACGTCGTCCGTGGCGGAGCCGGCAGGTGGCAGCACCAGTCGGCTGTCCCCGCGTAACTGGCGGGTGCCCACCCGGCTGAACGCGATCCTCCTGATTCCGGCCCTCGTCGGTCTGGTCATGGGCGGCTTCCAGGTGAAGGGGTCGATCGACACCTGGAACGAGGCCCAGGAGGCGGAGAAGACGGCCCTCGTCGTCCGCGCGGCCGCGGCGTACGGACAGGCACTGCTGAACGAGCGCGACCTCACCGCCGTACCTCTTCTGTCCAACGAGCGCACCGCCGCCGAGGTGGAGAAGGTGCGGGCCACCACGGACGGCGCCGCGGCGAAGTTCGACGCCGCCGTGCAGGACATGCCGGACAAGGCGGGCCTCCACCGCCGCCTGAAGCTGTTCAAGGCGGAGGAGCCGCTCCTCCCCGACCTGCGTAAGTCCGCCTACGCCGAGGCCATGGACCCGGTGAAGACGGAAGAGGGCTACACCTCGGTCCAGCACTCGCTGATGGAGTTCTCCAACGAGCTCGGCCTGGGTACCGGCAACATCACCAGCTACGGCCGGACCGTGTACGCGATCGAGCTGGCCAAGGCCGCAGAATCGCTTCAGCGCTCGATCGGCACGCATCTGCTGGTGCGCCCGAGCCAGGAGGAGCGCCACTTCAACGGCCAGGTGACGGCGTTCAGCTCGTACAACTATCTGGAGCAGATCGCCCTCGGTGAGTTCGTCTCCGGTGGTACGGAGGCCGACTCGGCACGCCTCAAGGAGGTCATGGCCGGCAAGGCCGCCGAGGGTGCGGAGCAGCTCAAGGCCGCCAAGGCGCAGGCCAAGGCGGCCGGCAAGCCCTTCGTGACGCCGCCGAGCGTCGACGGTTCCGTCTTCGACGGCATGGCCCAGCAGATCGGCCAGGGCAAGCAGCCCGACGAGCTCAAGGCCAAGGGCATCACTCCCGAGACCTGGATGGCCGCTGCCACCGCCAAGTTCGACGGCTACACGACGGTCGAGAACGAGCTGGTCGACAAGGCCGTGGCCGAGGCCGCGGAGATCTCGTCCGATGCCAGGAACGACGCCATCACCAACGCGGCGATCGTGATCGTCTCGCTGCTGGCGGCCTTCATCATCGCCGGTCTCATGGCCCGCCAGATGAGCCGCTCGATGCGCCGGCTGCGTACGGCCGCCTTCGGCATCGCCGAGCAGCGGCTGCCGATGCTGGTCGACCAGCTGTCGCGGACCGAGCCCGGCCGGGTCGACACCCGGGTGCAGCCGATCCCGATCAACAGCCAGGACGAGATCGGCGAGGTCGCCCGCGCCTTCGACCAGGTGCACCGCGAGGCCGTCCGGCTCGCCGCCGAGCAGGCCATGCTGCGGGGCAACGTCAACGCGATCTTCACCAACCTCTCGCGCCGCAACCAGTCACTCATCGAGGGTCAGCTGACCCTCATCACCGACCTGGAGAACAACGAGGCCGACCCGGACCAGCTGGAGACCCTCTTCAAGCTGGACCACCTGGCCACGCGTATGCGCCGCAACGGCGAGAACCTCCTCGTCCTCGCGGGCGAGGAGCCCGGCCGCCGCTGGAACCAGCCGGTGCCGCTGGTCGACGTGCTGCGGGCCGCCTCCTCCGAGGTGGAGTCCTACGAGCGCATCGAGCTCACCGGGGTGCCGGAGACCGACATCCACGGCCAGTCCGTGACCGACCTCGTGCACCTGCTTGCCGAGCTGCTGGAGAACGCCACCACGTTCTCCTCGCCGCAGACCAAGGTGCGGGTCACCGCGACCCGGCTGCCCGACGGCCGCGTCATGGTCGAGATCCACGACAAGGGCATCGGTCTCACCGCCGAGGACTTCGCGGACATCAACCACAAGCTGGCCAACCCGCCGACCGTGGATGCCGCCGTGTCCCAGCGGATGGGTCTGTTCGTGGTCGGCCGACTGGCCGACCGGCACGGCATCCGCGTCCAGCTGCGCCCCTCGGGCGAGCAGGCGGGCACGACCTCGCTGGTCATGCTGCCCGACGCGATCACCCACGGCGGCGGCGGCGGCGAGGGGATCGCACAGGACGACTTCACCGTCTCCTCGATCATGCCCGAGCAGCAGCAACAGCCGGCGTTCGACCCGAGGCCACAGCAGCTTCCGATGCGCACGGCGGCGGAGCTCGGCTTCGACGACTCCCGGTACGAGACCTCGGTGGCGGACTCTCCGCAGCTGGACCCGGTCAACCGTTCGCTCATGCGTGAGGAGCGGCGGGCCGCGCTGGAGGCGCAGGCGGGCGGCGAGCCGGCGTTCCAGGACGAAGGCGCGGGACAGCGGCAGGGCTACTCCCAGGAGCAGTACGCGCCGGAGCAGCAGTACGGCCAGGAGCAGTACGGCCAGGAGCAGCAGCAGTACGCCCCCGAGCAGTTCGCCCCTGACCAGCGGCAGGAGTTCACGCAGCCCGGTTACGAGGGCGGCTACGACCCGTACGCCACGGGCAACGGCTACCAGGATCCGCAGCAGAACGGCCAGAACGGTTATACGGAAGCCACGTACGCCGTTCCGGACGGCGGGCAGGAGCAGTACGCCGGCTCCTTCGCTTCGCAGGACAGCCCTTCCCACCAGGGCGACTGGGCAGCACAGGGCGGCTACCAGGGGGCCTTCGAGCCCGTGGCGCAGCCCGAAGCGGAGGCTGCCGCGAGCTCTCCCGCGCAGACCGAGGACCGCGTAGGCTTCGAACGCCCGGGGCCCGCCCCGAGCCCCGGTCTCGACCTGACCGACGCGGGTCTCCCTCGGCGCGGTGCGGGCCAGCAGCACTGGCAGCCCACCGGCCGCGGAAACGAGCGGCCCGCCGCACCCGAGCAGCGGGAGCAGCCGCAGGCGCAGCAGGAAGAGCCGCAGCAGCAGGCTGAGCACGCCGAAGGGGAGAGCCCCGACGACTGGCGCTCGGCGAACGACGAGCGCTGGGAGCGGGCCGAGCAGCTCCGGGATCCGAAGGCGGGCGGGATCACTCCTTCCGGACTCCCCCGGCGCGTGCCCAAGGCCAATCTGGTCGAGGGCACGGCGGAGCAGACCCAGCAGGGCGGCCCACAGGTCTCCCGCGCACCCGAGGACGTACGGGGCAGGTTGAGCAACCTGCGCCGGGGTGTCCTGCGGGGACGTACCGCGGGGTCGGACACAAGTAATACCTACAACCAGGAGCGTTAGTGTGAGCCCGATGAGCCAGGCGGCGCAGAATCTCAACTGGTTGATCACCAACTTCGTGGACAACACCCCTGGGGTGTCGCACACGGTGGTGGTCTCCGCCGACGGACTCCTGCTGGCGATGTCCGAAGGTTTCCCGCGCGACCGCGCCGATCAGCTGGCGGCTGTCGCCTCCGGTCTGACGTCGCTCACCGCGGGAGCTTCACGGATCTTCGAAGGCGGCGCCGTGAATCAGACCGTTGTGGAGATGGAGCGAGGATTCCTCTTCATCATGTCCATCTCTGACGGATCTTCACTCGCCGTTCTTGCCCATCCGGACGCCGACATCGGCCTGGTTGGGTATGAAATGGCACTTCTCGTGGACCGTGCAGGAAGTGTCCTTACCCCGGATCTGCGCGCCGAACTCCAGGGAAGTCTTCTTAACTAACAGACAGACAGTGCGTTTCTCGTCACCGCGCCATAAGGTGCGGTGGCGCGATACCACTGGGATGGCGAACGGCAGGCGGAGGAGGAAACGTGGCAGCACCCACAGGCGGACACCCGTACCAGGGCGGTCAGCGGGTTCCGGGTGAGCAGGGTGACAACCGTTTCGACAACCCCTCCATGACCGGCAGACAGGGCCCGCAAGAGCCTTACCAGCCGTATCAGCCCTACCAGCAGCCCCAGCAGGGCGGCTGGCAGCAGCAGCCGCAGCAGCCGGGCCCGGGGTGGCCGCAGCAGCCTCACCACCAGCAGCCGCCTCACCACCAGCAGCAGCCTCACCACCAGCAGCCGCCGCAGCAGCATCAGCCGCCGCAGCGGTACGAGGCACCGCCGTCCCGCATCCAGCCCGTGCAGCGGCAGGCCCCTCAGCCCGCCAAGCCCGCGACGCACAACCCGCTGGTCCGTCCGTACGCCATGACCGGCGGCCGGACCCGGCCGCGGTACCAGCTCGCCATCGAGGCACTGGTCAGCACCACGGCAGATCCCGCCAGGCTGCAAGGGCAGCTGCCCGAGCACCAGCGGATCTGCCGGCTCTGCATCGAGATCAAGTCGGTGGCCGAGATCTCGGCCCTGCTCTCGATCCCCCTCGGCGTTGCCCGGATCCTCGTCGCCGACCTGGCCGAGGCCGGACTCGTCGCTATCCATCAGCCCGGCGGCGACGAGACCGCCGGCGGCCAACCAGATGTGACACTGCTCGAAAGGGTGCTCAGTGGACTTCGCAAGCTCTAGCGGCGGAGCGGCCCGCTCCACTACCTCGGCGAAGATCGTGGTGGCAGGGGGCTTCGGCGTGGGTAAGACCACGTTTGTCGGTGCCGTTTCGGAGATCAATCCGCTGCGCACCGAAGCCGTGATGACGTCCGCGTCCGCGGGCATCGACGACCTGACACACACCGGGGACAAGACCACCACGACGGTGGCCATGGACTTCGGACGCATCACCCTGGACCAGGACCTGATCCTCTACCTGTTCGGCACCCCCGGACAGGACCGCTTCTGGTTCATGTGGGACGACCTGGTCCGCGGCGCCATCGGCGCCGTCGTCCTCGTCGACACCCGCCGCCTCGCCGACTGCTTCCCCGCCGTCGACTACTTCGAGAACAGCGGCCTGCCCTTCGTCATCGCCCTCAACGGCTTCGACGGACACCAGCCCTACACACCCGACGAAGTACGCGAAGCACTCCAGATCGGGCCGGACACCCCGATCCTCACCACGGACGCGCGGCACCGCGCCGACGCCAAGAGCGGCCTGATCACCCTGGTCGAACACGCACTCATGGCCCGGCTGCGCTGACCTCCCGGCCACATCCCGGCGCACGGCGAAGGCCCCGTATTCCTCGGAGGAGGAGTACGGGGCCTTCGTCGCGCTGGGCCCGGTGGGCCGTGGAGCGGCCTGTCCGGCCGCTCTCAGCCCTGCCAGCTGTGCGGAGCACGGAATCCGGGGGTGCGCTCCAGTCGGCGCCATCCGGCGGTGGTACGGCCGCGGTGGGCGGGCTCGTCGGTCCTGGCTGCCGCACGGGCGAGCAGCACCGCGGTGATGGCGGCCAGCTCCTCGGGGCCGGCCTGGCCCTTCTCGACACGCAGGACTGAATCGGCGGGGGTGACGCTCATGGATGTCTCCGTCTTCGTGGGCAGGTGGGTCACGGTACGCGGGCGGGGTCGCCGCGGCGGCCGCGACTACTGCGGGGGGTTGCCGTGCTTGCGGGACGGCAGGTCGGCATGCTTGTTGCGGAGCATGGCGAGCGAGGCGATCAGTACCTCGCGTGTCTCGGCGGGGTCGATGACGTCGTCGACCAGGCCGCGCTCGGCCGCGTAGTAGGGGTGCATCAGCTCGGCCTTGTACTCCTTGACCATGCGGGCCCGCATGGCTTCGGGGTCCTCGGCGTCGGCGATCTGACGGCGGAAGATGACGTTGGCGGCGCCCTCGGCGCCCATCACGGCGATCTCGTTGGTGGGCCACGCGTAGGTGAGGTCGGCGCCGATGGACTGGCTGTCCATGACGATGTACGCGCCTCCGTAGGCCTTGCGCAGGATCAGCGAGATCCTCGGCACGGTGGCGTTGCAGTAGGCGTAGAGCAGCTTCGCGCCGTGCCGAATGATCCCACCGTGCTCCTGATCGACGCCGGGGAGGAAGCCGGGTACGTCCAGGAGAGTGACGATGGGGATGTTGAAGGCGTCACACATCTGGACGAATCGCGCGGCCTTCTCGGACGCCTCGATGTCCAGGACACCGGCCAGCGCCTGCGGCTGGTTGGCCACGATGCCGACGACCTGGCCGTCGAGCCGGGCCAGGGCGCAGACGATGTTGCGGGCCCAGCGCTCGTGGACCTCCAGGAAGTCGCCGTCGTCGACGAGCTCCTCGATGACCTTGTGCATGTCGTACGGGCGGTTGCCGTCGGCCGGAACCAGGTCCAGCAGGACGTCGCCGCGCCGGTCGGCCGGGTCGTCGCTGGGGACGACGGGCGGGTTCTCCCGGTTGTTGGACGGGAGCATGCCGATCAGGTAGCGGACCTCGGCGATGCAGGTCTCCTCGTCGTCGTACGCGAAGTGCGCGACGCCCGAGGTCTCGGCGTGCACATCGGCGCCGCCGAGGCCGTTCTGGGTGATCTCCTCGCCGGTGACCGCCTTGACGACGTCAGGGCCCGTGATGAACATCTGCGAGGTCTCGCGGACCATGAACACGAAGTCGGTGAGGGCGGGGCTGTAGGCCGCGCCGCCGGCGCACGGGCCGAGCATCACGCTGATCTGCGGGATGACACCTGAGGCACGGGTGTTGCGCTGGAAGATCCCGCCGTATCCGGCGAGCGCGCTCACGCCCTCCTGGATACGGGCGCCGGCTCCGTCGTTCAGCGAGACCAGCGGGGCACCGGCCGAGATGGCCATGTCCATGATCTTGTGGATCTTCGTGGCGTGCGCCTCGCCGAGCGCCCCGCCGAAGATCCGGAAGTCGTGCGCGTAGACGAAGACCGTCCGCCCGTCGACCGTGCCCCAGCCGGTGATGACACCGTCGGTGTACGGCTTCTTGGCCTCCAGGCCGAAGCCGGTCGCCCGGTGCCTGCGCAGCTGCTCGACCTCCTTGAACGATCCCTCGTCCAGCAGCAGCTCGATGCGTTCCCGTGCCGTCAGCTTGCCCTTGGCGTGCTGCGCCTCGGTCGCCCGGTCGCTCGGTCCACGCCGGGCCTGCTCGCGCAGCGCCAGCAGTTCGGCCACCCGGCCACGCGTGTCACTCGGCTCGCCCGGGATTTCGTCCACAACGGTCATACGTCGACCCTACGAACCCGGTCGCACAAATCTGCCGTCCACACCGGACAGTCTCCTGCCCGGTTTCCTGGTGGCACCTGACAGAAGCCGGGCGTCATGCATCCCATCTGCCAGCTCCCAGGGCTTGTGCGTTGTAGGCCTTCGACAAAGCAGGGAGTGTGGCCCCGGCCACATGGCACTCCGCGCGCCACGCCGCGGATCCACCGGGGCGGGCGACCCCGGGGCACCGCAATTGGCCCCCGGAGGTCCCCGGCCCCGGGTCAGGCAGACGGTACCCGCATACGGCCGGGCCGCCGGCCGCCGACGCGTTCAGTACCTGTTCACTCCATGCTCCCGACGATCGACCAGGCGTGGCCAAACGCCGCCCGACGACGTCGAGTTGTGAAGAACAATGACTTCTTGAGAGCGCTCTCAGTCCTAACTCTTGACGCCCACCGGAGGCATCGCGAGAGTGGTCGCACCGCAGGCAGCCCCACCGCTCCATCTCCCCGCACCACTCCTGTCCCTGTCTGCCACCCCCCACACCTCGGGAGTTCCTTCGTGATTTCGCGCAGAATGTTCCTGACGGGCGCCGCCGCCTCCGCGACCGCTCTCACCTACCCCCTCTGGGGCAGCTCCCTGAGCCCGCGTACGTCGGCAGCCGCCGCGACCTGCGAACTGGCCCTGGAGAACCGCTCGTTGCCCGGCACGGTGCACGCGTATGTCACCGGCCACGAGCAGGGCACGGACGCCTGGGTGCTGCTGCGGCCCGACGGCAGCGTCTACCACCCGGAATCCCCCGCCGAGGCGCAGACCCCGCTGCCCGTGGACTGCGCCATCCCGCTGAACGCCGCGGGCGGCGACCCGGTCGTCCTGACCCTGCCCCAGATGTACGGGGCGAGGGTCTACTTCGTACGCGACGACAAGCTGGACTTCTACGTCAACCCGGGCCCGTCCCTGGTCGAGCCGGCCTTCGCGACGCCCACCGACCCGAACTACGGCAGGACCTGGTCGTTCTGCGAGTTCACCTTCAATCCGGAGCAGCTGTACGCGAACATCAGCTATGTCGACCTGGTGACGGCGCTGCCGATCGGGCTGACGCTGGACGGCGACGAGAGCCACACCGTGGCACCGCTCCCTGACGGCGCGGTCCAGCGCATCGCCGACGACCTCACGGCCCAGGCCGCCGCCGACGGGCAGCCCTGGGACGAGCTGATCACCCGTGGCGAGGACGGGGAGGTCCTGCGGGTCATCTCGCCGCAGAACCTGATGGCGCCGTTCTTCGACCGCCCGGACGAGATGCCGTTCCGCGATCTGTTCACCGCGCAGATCGACGAGGTCTGGGAGAAGTACAGCTCCACCGACCTGCAGATCGACCTCCAGGGCGGCCGCGGCACCCTGACGGGCCGGGTCAACGGCGACACGCTGACCTTCGACGGAGGCCACACGTTCGTCAAGCCGACGTCGAAGGACATCTTCACCTGCAACCACGGTCCCTTCACGAACGACCCGGCCGACTCGGACGACAAGAAGGCACTGCTGGCCAGGATCGCCGCGGGCTTCAACCGCTCGATCATGCTGAGCCACCCCAGCCAGCCGAACGGCACATCGGTGGAGGACTACTACAAGGAAGCGGTGACCAACCACTGGTCGCGCGTCGTCCACGCGAACTCGCCGATCGGCTACGCCTTCCCGTACGACGACGTACGCCCGGACGGCGAGCCCGACGTGTCGGGTGCGGCGCACGACGGCAACCCGCAGCGCTTCACGGTGAGCGTGGGCTCCTGACCCTTCCCCGCCCCTGCTCCTGCCCGTGATGCCGTGCCCGCCCGCCGCCCTTCCCGGCGGGCGGGCACGGCCGCGTCCTCCACCCGTACGGCCCCGTCAGGCCTGCACCGGCGGCCCTCTCGGCGGAACGTTGCAAGATGCCCTCCCCTCACGAGACACCGGCCGGCGGTCCCGGCGACTCCGGCCGCCCGGTCCTCCTCCACGGCCTGCGCCTGATCGACGGCACCGGCAGCGCCCCGGTACCGGACGCGGCACTGCTGATCGAGGGGGCCGTCATCCGCTGGGCCGGCCCCGCCGCACACCTGCCCGCGGACCTCAGCCCGCCGACGCGCCTGGACCTGGGCGGCCGGACGGTGTGCCCCGGCTTCATCGACACCCATGTGCACTTCGCCCTGCCGGGCCCGGCGGGCAACCCCCTGCAAGGCCTGCTCGAACTGCCGACCTACCGGACCCTGAAGGTCCTGGACCGGCTGCGCGTCACCCTGGAGAACGGGGTGACGACCGCCCGGGACCTGATGGGCCTGGACGCGGGCTTCCGGCAGGCCGTGGCGGAGCGGAGGGTCCCCGGACCCCGGCTGCTGGTCTCGGTCACCATGCTCAGCCAGCGGGCCGGCCACGCCGACTTCACCCTCGCCGGAGGGATCGACGGACTCGCCGTGGCCGTGACCTTTCCCGAGAGCCCACGCAGCCTGGTCGGTTCCGTCGACGACATGCGCGCCCGGGTCCGTGACCTGGTCGCGGCGGGCGCCGACTGCGTCAAGCTCGCCAGCAGCGGCGGGGTGACCTCCCCGCACGACCAGCCCGAGTGGCTGGGTCTGCGCCCCGAGATGATCCGGGCGGCGGTCGAGGAGACCCAGGCCTACGGCGGTCTGCCGGTCGCCGCGCACGCCATCGGGCGGCCCGGCATCGAGGCCGCCGTCCACGGGGGTGTGACCAGCATCGAGCACGGTTACGCCCTGGACGACGAGCTGCGGGCGGAAATGGTGGCGAGGGGCCAGTATCTGGTGCCCACGCTGCTGGAGACGACCCAGGACCTGGACCCGGCGCGCACGTCCCCATCGGCGTACGAGAAGGGGGTGCGCTGGCACCGGATCGCCCAGGAGTCGGTCGCCAGGTCGGCGTCGGCGGGGGTCAGGATGGCGATGGGCACCGACAGCGGCCTGGCGGTCGGACACGGCCGCAACCTCCAGGAGCTGGGGCTGCTCGTGGACATCGCAGGCCTGACGCCCATGGAGGCGATCGTGGCGGCGACAGGGGACGCCGCGCGGCTGTGCGGTGTCGACGAGGTCACCGGCACCCTGGTGGCCGGCCGGGCGGCCGATCTCGTGGTCACGGACGTCGACCCCCTGTCCGACATCGCGTCCCTGGGCGAGCCTGCCCACATCCTGGCCGTGCTGAAGGAGGGCCGGATCGCCGTCGACCGCGCCGGCGTCCTCGGCGACAGCGTCCTGCCCGCCCTCTGCCCCTGAGCCGCAGGCCTGGACCGTCGCCACCACGACGCACGAGGTGCCCCGTCCCCGTCATGCCGGGGACGGGGCACCTCGTGCGTACGGAGCGGCTCAGCAGCCGCCGCAGTTGTAGTACGTCACGTCCCAGTGGTTGCCCTCGTCCGCGTAGACGTTGCCGGAGCCGGACTCGTACTGCGCGGCGCCGTCGCCGCGCTGCCCGATGTAGGTGAACACGCCCGTCACGTAGTTCGTCAGGCAGGTGCTCTTGCCGAAGTCCAGCTTGTAGCCGTTCCAGTGCGAGTACGTGCCGTCGGCGTGCCCGGTCTCGGTGCCCCCGGTGATGTTGAGCGCGCAGCCCGTGGCGCTCTTCAGGGTCTGGGCGCCCTGGGCACTGGCCAGGTTCAGCTGGTCGAAGGACGTGCAGGTGGAGACGTTCCGGTCGGAACAGCCGCCCGATGACGACCAGGTGACACCGGAGGAGGTGAAGCGCGAGGTCGCCTCGGAGTGGGTCAGCTTGGTGGCGGCATGCGCCTCGGTGGCGCCACCGCCCAGGATGCCGACGCCGGGCGCGAAGAGCGCGCCGAGCACGAGGGCGAGAGCGGCGAGAGCGGAGCGGAGTCGGGGACGGGTCTGCATGGGGGGAGTCCTCCTGCTCATGACAATGGATGGCAGGAAGATAGTGCCCCAGCTCTACGCGCGTCCGCCAGGGGTTCACCCGCCCCCTTCCACGGAACTCAGAACGACCATGAACACAGATGTTGAACTTTGAACAAAAGAGGCCTACAGTCAAAGTCGTTGAAGGTTAAACCAAAGCCGAAGGTTGAAGCTTCGACGCCCACCCGTCTGAATCCATTCGTCCGAATCCACTCGTCCGAATCCGTCCCCCGAGGAGGAGCCATGGCTCTGTTCAACCGCAAGAACAACGACGCCCCGTCCACCACCGCCACCCTTGCCGTGGACCCGGCGCTCGCCGCCCTGACCGGCACCTACACGATCGACCCGGCACACAGCAGCATCGGCTTCACCGTGCGGCACGCCATGGTCACCAACGTGCGGGGCTCCTTCGGTGAGCACGAGGGCACCCTCGCGCTGGACGGCACGGACCCCGCCGCCTCCACCGCCTCCATCGACGTCAAGATCGCGAGCGTGGACACCGGCATCGCCGACCGCGACGGCCACCTGGTCAGCGGCGACTTCTTCGACGCGGAGACATTCCCGCTGATGACGTTCCGCTCCACCTCCGCCGAGCAGCTCGGCGGCGAGAGCTACCGCGTCACCGGCGACCTCACGATCAAGGACGTCACCCGCCCGCTCTCCATCGACCTGGAGTTCAACGGCACCGCCACCGACCCCTACGGCAACCAGCGCGTCGGCTTCGAGGGCAGCGCCGAGATCCTGCGCTCCGACTGGGGCCTGACCTACAACGCGGCGCTGGAGACCGGCGGCGTACTGGTCGGCGACAAGATCAAGCTGAACTTCGACATCTCCGCGATCAAGAGCGCCCCGCAGTCCTGACCCCTGGCACCAACCCCTGCCCCGAGCGCGCCCGCCGGCCTCTCCTCCCGGAGAGACGGCGGGCGCTCGGCTGGGCACCCAGGCCTGACATCACTACGCGGAGTTACGGAAGCGTACTTCTCAGGGGTGCGCTTCAGTACGCTTCAGTACGCTTCCGTGAACAATCCGAGCGCCCTCCGGTCACCGCACTCGGCGGCGGAGCTTCAGTGCGTTGTCCGTGCGGGTGGTGGGGTTGCCGTCCGGGTCGTTCTGGATGCGCTCGTGCTCCTCGCTGAGCAGCACCTCCCACTCCCCTTCCGGCAGTTCGAGGGACGCCAGCACCTCGTCCGTGGTGGGCAGGTGCATGTCCGCGTGGTCGTGCTCCCAGGACGGGAAGCCCGCGTGCCCGACGATCAGGAGTACGCCGCCGGGCGCGACAACCGCGGCCGCCCGGCGCAGGATCTCCTCCCTGGGCAGGTCGCCCATCGAGTGCAGGAACTGGGCGGAGACCAGGTCGTACTCCCCCTCGGGGAACGAGGCCCCCAGGTCGTGCCACTGCCAGTCGACCCGGTCGGCGACCCCGGCATCGGCCGCGTGGACCGCCGCCCGCTCCAGGGCGACCCGCGAGATGTCGGTGGCGGTGACCCGCCAGCCGGACCGCGCGAGCCAGACCGCGTCGGCGCCCTCGCCGCACCCGAGGTCAAGGGCGCGCCCGGGCTCGACGCCCTCCACTTCCCTGACCAGGACGACGTTGGGGTTTCCGCTCCAGATCCGGTCGCTCTCGCGGTAGCGGTCGTCCCACATCTCGGCGTCGGTACGGGTGCTGTCGGTGGTCATCGTGTCTCCTGAAGTCCGTGACGGCGGTCCCCGAGCACACGCTCGGTGACCTGGCGCTCGGCCTCGGCCGAGAAGGGCGCGCGGCGGGCGTCGACCGCGCAGCCGGTGTCGTCGGTGACGAGGTCCATGTTGATCATCGAGGCCGCCTTCAGGCCGGCAGCGGCGGCACCGACGACCTGCTCCATGAGGTTGGCGACGTTACCGGCCACCCACACACCGGGCACGTCGGTGGCCCCGGCGGGGTCGGCCGCGATGTACGTACCGATGATCTGGTCACCCATCGCCATCTCGGTCGGCACCAGGCCCAGGCTCTCCAGGACCGCTGACCGTGCGGTGAAGCGGGGCTGGACCACGAGCGCCTCGCGCGGGATCACCGTGCCCCCAGCCAGCCGCACACCGGTGACCTTGTCCTCGGCCACCTCCAGCGCGGCCACCTGACCGTCGACCACGGAGATGCCCCGGGCGGCGAGCTGCTCGTACTCCTCGTCGCTGAAGTCGGGCTGGTCGTGCCGGAACAGCGTCACGTCGTCCGACCACTGCCGCCAGAGCAGTGCCTGGTGCACGGCCATGGGGCTGACCGCCAGAATGCCGATGGCCTGATCCCGCACCTCCCACCCGTGGCAGTACGGGCAGTGCAGCACCTCGTTGCCCCAGCGCTCGGCCAGGCCCTTCACATCGGGCAGCTCGTCGACGATTCCGGTGGTCACGAGCAGGCGACGGGCGTGGACGGCACTCCCGTCCTCCTGCACGACGCGGAAGCCGTCGGCCAACTTCTCGGCCGACACGACGCTTCCCCGGACGATCTCCGCCCCGTAATCCGCCGCCTCGGCCCTGCCGATGGTCAGCAGCTCCGAGGGCGGGGTGCCCTCCCTGCCCAGGTAGTTGTGCACGTGGGACGCCGGCGCGTTGCGCGGGCTGCCCGCGTCGATCACGAGCACGGAACGCCGCGCCCGCGCCAGGGCGAGCGCCCCGCTCAGCCCGGCGGCTCCACCACCGATCACCACGACGTCGTACCGCTGATTCTTCTCGCTCATGCGGAGCACCTCCTGTTATTGGAGATGGTGCGCGCACGAGTCCTTTTCGACAAACCTGCTTGCCGAATCAGCAAACTCGCACCACACGATCTTCCCTGGATCCCGCTCCCCTACCCCCCACGCATCGGCCAGCGCCCCGACCAGCGTCAGCCCACGCCCGCCCTCCGAGTCGGGCAGCAGGGGATGACGGGCAGACCCCTCCGGGACCACGCCGCCCCCGCTGTCGTGCACCTCGATCCGGAGCACGCCGCCCCAGGTGAGCTGCACACGGAAGCCCCGCCCTGGCGGGACTCCATGGACCAGCGCGTTGGTCGCGAGTTCGCTCACGCAGAGCAGTACGTCATCGGCATCCACCTCGCACGCCCAGTCGATCAGGGCCTCCCGGACGAACTGACGCACGAGGGGCACGGACCTGCGCTCACGGCGGTAGAACGCCTCGCGGAAGGCGGGGAGTTGTGTTGATTCGTTCACAGGACGACTGTCACAGGACGTCACTACTGTGGGTCACCGCGTCAGGTCGTACACCGCGTTTGTACGAGCCCTGACGGGTCCGGCGGGGTTCGCGTACGGGGAGAGGCACTTCATGCACTCGGCAAAGAGGAACAAGCGGGTCACGTCCTGGCATGTGATCGGCGCCCAGCTCGCCGCGTTCCGCCGCGCGGCCGGCCACACCCAGACATCACTGGCCGACCGGTTCTGCGTCGGCGAGGACACGATCGCCTCGATCGAGCAGGGGCGCCGCCCACTCCAGGGGGACTTCGCGGCGCAACTGGACGAACTGCTGGGCACCAAGGGTGTGTTGCGAGTCGCGGTGGCGAAGGTGCCGCAGCGGGAGCGATTCCCGGCGTTCGTGCAGGACTTCGTGGAGTACGAACAGGAGGCGGTGACGCTGCTGTCGTACGAGACTCAGGTAGTGCCGGGGCTTCTACAGACCGAGGAGTACGCACGAGCGGTTTTCACGAGCCTCTACCCGCCCCCGGAGGGTGGCGAGCTGGAGGAGCAGATCTCCGCACGTCTCGACCGGCAGCGGGTGTTCGACCGTAAACCCTGGCCTATGACCAACTTCCTGATCGAGGAGTCCATCCTTGCCCGGCCTCTCGGAGGCCGGTCCGTGCTGCGCCAGCAGATCCCGCATCTGCGACGATGCGCGGAACTCCCCTTCCTGGGACTCCAGATCATGCCCACGAACCGTGAGACCCACGCCGCTCTCGACGGCCCGATGGTGCTGCTGGAGACCCCCGACCACGACCAACTGGCGTATATCGAAGGGCAGCACGTCAGCATCCTGATCGACGACCTCGATGAGGTCAGCGCGCTGCAACAGAAATATGGGATGCTGCGTTCGCAGGCCATTTCCCCCGAGGAAAGCATGCGCCTACTGGACGACCTGGCTGGAGAGTCATGACGCGCGCAGCACACGACACATACCTCACCTGGTTCAAGTCCAGCTACAGCGCCAGCGGCAACTGCCTGGAAGTCGCGTACGACTGGCACAAGTCCAGCTACAGCGGCAGCAAGGGCGGCAACTGCGTCGAGGTCGCCGCGCACCCCTCCGCCGTGCACATCCGCGACTCCAAGGTCACCGACGGCCCGGTCCTCACCGTGCCCCCGGCCGCCTGGGCCACTTTCGTCGCGTCCGCCGCCTGAGGCGCCGCCTCCCCCTCACCACTCCTCTCTCGCCGAACCCTGCCGTATCTCTGTACGCGCGTGGGCACGCCGTGTACGGTCTCGACCCGATGGCTCATGGGAGCGCTCCCACCATCCGCGCTCCCCTGCCCTCGCACCGATTCCGCTTCGCACGAGCACGAGGAGGACGCATGAAACACCTACGCGCCTTGTTGGCGACCTGCGCGACGATCCTCTGCCTCACGGCAGCATCCCTCTCCACGCAGGCGTCGGCATCGGCCGCCGACGGCACCCCCGTGGACGTCAACGGCAAGCTTCACGTCTGCGGCGTGAACCTGTGCAACGAGCACGACAACCCCATCCAGCTCCGGGGCATGAGCACGCACGGCATCCAGTGGTTCAGCGAGTGCTACAACGACGCATCCCTGGACGCGCTGGCGAACGACTGGAAGTCGGACCTGTTGCGCGTCGCCATGTACGTACAGGAGGACGGTTACGAGACCGACCCGGAGGCCTTCACCAACCAGGTGAACGACCTCGTCGACGCGGCCGAGGCCCGTGGCCTCTACTCCCTGATCGATTTTCACACGCTCACCCCCGGCGACCCCAACTTCAACCTCGACAACGCCAAGACGTTCTTCGCGTCCGTCGCCGCCCGCAACGCCGACAAGAACAACGTGATCTACGAGATCGCCAACGAGCCCAACGGCGTGAGCTGGTCGGCCATCAAGGACTACGCCGAGCAGGTCATCCCGGTGATCCGGGCCGCCGACCCGGACGCGGTCGTCATCGTGGGCACCCGCGGCTGGTCCTCGCTGGGGGTCTCGGACGGCTCCGACGAGAGCGAGGTCGTCAACAATCCTGTCAACGCCACCAACCTCATGTACGCCTTCCACTTCTACGCCGCGAGCCACGCGGACTCCTACCGCGACACGGTGAGCCGGGCGGCATCACAACTGCCGCTGTTCGTGACCGAGTTCGGCACGGTGAGCGCCACCGGTGACGGAGCGGTGGACCAGGCGGGCACCACGGCGTGGCTGGACCTGCTCGACCAGCTGAAGATCAGCTACGCGAACTGGACGTACTCCGACGCCCCCGAGGGCAGCGCGGCGTTCCAGCCCGGCACCTGCGCCGGCGGCGACTACAGCAGCGACGGCGTGCTGACCGAGTCCGGCGTACTGCTCAAGAACCGGATCAGCGCTCCCGACGACTTCCCCACCAGCTGACCCGGGCGCCGGCCGCAAACCACCCCACCTCACCCCCACTCCCCCCACGCGGAGGCACACGTGCGCATCCCTCTCCCCCACTTACCACGCCGGCCATGGGCGGCTGCCCTCACGGCCGCGGTACTGCTGACATCCGGCTTCACGGCAACGACCGCAAGCAGCGCGGAGCCGGCCACATCCCCCACCACCCTCACCCCCTCGTCCCCCACCGCCCTGTCCCCCGCCGCGGAGTGCGGCAGCGCGGTGATCTGTTCGGACTTCGAGGACCAGGCCGGTCCCACCCCGTCCGGCGACTGGCAGTTCACCGCGCCCGACTGCGAGGGCACCGGCACAGCCGCTGTCGACACCGAGGTCGCGCACAGCGGCAGCCGGTCACTGCGCATCGACGGCCGGGCCGGCTACTGCAACCACGCCTTCGTCGCCGCCGCCGCGGACCTGTCATCGGCCGGTCCGGTGGTGTACGTACGCATGTGGGTGCGGCACACCACCGCCCTCCCTCCCGACCACGTCGCCTTCGTCTCCCTGCCCGACGCATCCCAGGACGGACGCAGCCTGCGCGTCGGCGGCCAGAACGGCGCGTTGCAGTGGAACCGGGAGAGCGACGACGCCACGCTCCCGGCGCAGAGCCCGGCCGGTGTCGCGCTGAGCAAGCCCTTGCCGACGGACACCTGGCAGTGCCTGCGCTTCGCGATCGACACCACGGCCCCCGCCCTCGACACCTGGCTCGACGACGAACTCGTCCCGGGCCTGCACGCCGACGGTGACCCCACACCGGACATCGACCAGCAGTGGCTCGTCAACACCACCCCGCCCCGGCCCACCGCTCTGCGGCTGGGATGGGAGAGCTACGCGACCGGCGACGACACCCTGTGGTTCGACGACGTGACCGTCGACTCCACCCCCGTCAACTGCTGACCGACGCCCCGACGGCCCCTCGGGGCGGTGGGGGGGGGGGGGGGGGGGGCCCCCCCCCCCCCCCCCCGCCCCCCCGGACTCGAGGAGAAACAGCGCCCCAGACCACGACAGCCAGCGCCACCC